>JBBQBQ010000053.1:0-16769 GCA_038317685.1 Desulfuromonadales bacterium
ATGAAGATGATGTTGTCGATGCCGAGGACGATCTCCAGGGCCGTCAACGTTACCAGTGCCAGCAGGGCCTGGGGGGAAAAGAGGATATCCATGGTGGGAGGGTCTCCGGAACAGACGGGTTGGGCGGGGATTATAGCAGGCAATTCAGATCGGCCAAAGGATTCCCTTCTGGCTCCGGGAATACCAGGCTGGCTTCGTTCACGATTCGGAAGGGGGCGGTCCTATAGCTGCTGTAACGAAGGGCGCCTTGATAGCCAAGAAGGATCGAGAGGCGAGCCCGGTTTACCGGGTGGGTGACCCGTTCCACGGCTTCTCCCGGACTGCACCAGGCGACTTCCGGGCTTTCGGGGCTGGGAGTAAGCTCCCCGGAGCGCCAACGAGCGAGAAAAGCGAATATCAGGGCTGACGGAGGGGTCAGTTTTGAAAAAATGGCCGCCAGCGGCCCTGGAGTCACCTTAACCCCGGTTTCTTCCAACACTTCTCGCAGCAGCGCCTCAATCAGGCCTTCCCCTTCCTCTACCCGACCCTGAGGAATTTCCCAGCCACGTTGACGATGTCGGATCAGCAAAAGCTTCCCCGCTGCATTGGTGACCAAGGCTCCAACGACGACGATATGGCGTGGATGTTCCATCCTGATCAGGGTCCCTACCGGAAAATTTCCCGGAAGAAACTTTGCATCTCCAGCCACGATTGCCGATCGGCATCGGCGTTGTAAGCCAGTGGAAGGTTGAACTTCCGACCATAGGCATCAGCATCGGGATTGGTAAAACTATGCTTGGCGCCTGGGTAGTTAACCAAACGGTAGGTCGCTCCGGCAGCCTCCATCTCCTTCTTGAAGGCGGCGACCTGCTCCGGGGGGACGAAGGAGTCGGCGGCGCCGTTCAGGACCAGGACCTTGGCTTTGACCTTCCCCGGCTGGGCCGGGTTATTGGTGGCGAGGGTTCCGTGGAAGCTGACAACGCCCCGCAAGTCGATTCCGGCCCTGGCCATGGCCAAAACAACCCCACCCCCGAAGCAATAGCCGATGGCGGCAATCCGCTCAGGATCAACCGTCGGCTGCTGTTTCAGAAGGTCTAGAGCGGCGAGAAAACGGGCCTTGGCCAAGGGAAGGTTCTTACTCACTTCGCTTGCAAACTGGCCGGCAGTGTCGGGGTGACTGGCCGTTTTGCCGTCGCCGTACATGTCCACCGCCAGCGCCGTATAGCCGAGTTTCGCGAGCATCCTGGCCCGATTCCGGGCATAGTCATTGAGCCCCCACCATTCATGGACGACCAGAATTCCGGGGCGTTTCCCGGCCTGACTGTCATCGACGGCCAGGTAACCTTTCAAAGTGGTTTCACCGCTTCGGTAGTCCACAGTTTCAGCCTTGATCTCTGCCGCTGCCGTTCCTGTCAGTGCCAAAAATAGCCCCACAAGTGTCGATATGCGTTTCATTGATAATCCTCCAGTGAAGTGGACACTCGGTCAAAGGGCCAGCTTCCGTTTCTGGGAAGCGGCCTCGACTTCAAATTCATTATAGTGCACCGGGGGACGAATTCCAGGTTGAGGAGAATGTGACCAGGTCAGTCCTCGATCTTGCCCCGCAAGGACTTGACCAGGCCTCGGCGAGTCTTCCCCTCGAGGCGTTTGGCTTGAGATGACTTGCTGGGCTTGGTCGGTTTGCGGCGCTTCGGGGTCGTCATGACGCTCTGGACTAAATTGCGCAGCCGCTGCAGAGCTTCCTCGCGGTTGCGTTCCTGGGTCCGGTGCTGCTGGGACTTGATGACGATAACCCCATCTTTGGTGATGCGCTGGTCGTGCATCTGCAACAGGCGTTCCTGATAGGGCGCGGGCAGGGATGAAGAGCGGATGTCGAACCGAAGATGAATCGCAGAGGCGACCTTGTTGACATTCTGTCCCCCCGCTCCCTGAGCGGGGATGGCGGTCATTTCGATCTCAACCAGGGGGATGGCGAGGGTATTGGAGAGCCTTAGCATGCCTGTTGCTCCGCCTTAATACAAAAATGGAATAAATTTGTGAGTTCTCCGCATATAGTCTCGATAGGGCACTCCAAAAAAAGCGAGATTTTCCCTCTCCTCAATGCGGGCCGCGATGGTTAACATGAGACTGGTGAAGAAGATCACGACGACCGTGAGGGGGGTGATGTGTTTGAGGAATGTTCCCCAGGCCAAAAGGAGGAGGGAACTGTACATGGGGTGCCGGATATAGCGGAACAGGCCGGTGTTGACCAGATGGGCCGTGTTTTCAAAGGCGAAGTTTTCCGGTGACGCTTCCCGGCGGGCAGAACCGCCGGCGGTCCGCAGATCGTAAACACCCCTGACCACAAAAAAGATCGAGCTGAAAAGGCAAATCCAGGAAAAGATCTGGCGCGGGTCAAAAAGATTGTCGAACCAGAAAGGGAAATTCAGCAGAACCAGCGCCAAAATACCCTCGAAGGCGAAAAATCGGTAGAAGCCATGGCATCTCGGATTGTGCAACGGTTTCCATGAGATCACCAGAAAGACCAGTGAGGTGACCGCAAACAGCAGGATCATCGCCGGAAAGTTCATGATCCGGCCGGTTTCGGGTGAGCCTGTTGGCGGGGAGATCGCTCCTTGAAAAATGCGGTTCCTTTGAAGAGGGCCAGGAGTTCTCCATTTTCATCGCTGACGCGCACATCATAGATGCCAATCCGGCGATTGCGGGTCACCTCCCTGGCCTCGGCGACCAGGGTGCCTGAAAGCCCGGGTCGAACGTAAGAGATGTCGACTTCCAGGGCCACTCCCAATTGGTCGCCGCCATTACAAGCCTGGGCGAAGGCGGTGTCGGCCAGGGCGAAGATCGCCCCGCCGTGAACCGTGCCGAAACCGTTACGCAGGTGCTCCGTCACGGGCATCAGGACCTTGGCGTAACCGTCTCCGGCGTCCCTCAATTCCAGCCCGAGGAGGGCAGCAAAGCGGTCTTGGCGAAAATAGTCGGTCATGGTTTTTCCTTCGGACCCCCGGCAATCAATCGATCACCGTCACCCGCTGAATCACCACCGGCTCCTTCGGGACATCTTGATGCCCCGCCTGGGATCCGGTGGGGACCTGCTCGATGGTATAGACGATGTCCATCCCATCGACGACCTTACCGAAGACCGCATAACCGAAGGCGGCCTGATTCAGACCAGCATGATCGAGGGATTTGTTGTTTTCCGTGTTGATAAAAAATTGGGCGGTGGCGCTGTCGATTTCGGAGGTGCGGGCCATGGCGATCGTCCCGGTTCGGTTCTTCAGGCCGTTCCCCGCTTCATTCTTGATCGGTTCTTTCGTGGGTTTTTCGGCGAGGTCCGGAGTCATTCCTCCCCCCTGGATCATGAACCCTTTGATGACCCGGTGGAAGACCGTGCCGTCGTAATGGCCGGTACGGGCGTAATTGAGGAAATTGGTGACCGAGATTGGGGCCTTGGCGGCATCGAGCTCAAAAATGATCTCCCCCAAAGAGGTTTCCAGCTGGATGAGAGGATTGGACGTGCTCATGGCAGACTCCTTTGGTCCTGATTGGTTGGTGTCGGGATTATAGGGAAGCCGGCCTGGCCGAGGCAAGCATAATGTCGTGTGGCCTCCTGGGTGGCCAATGCTTCCGGAAGCCTTTGCAATTTTTTTGGAAATCACCTAATCTCACGGAAGGGCAGGATATTTGACCCGAATACGGCTGCTTTAGAGCGGATTATTTTCATTGCCGGAAGGGACTGGATGGGCATGAACAACGAGCTTTTCAAGGTCGTATTCCGGGGAGAAATCGGCTTTGATTTTGATCAGGAGGAAGTCAAGTCGAACCTCCAGAAATTCTCAGGGCTCAGTGCCGACAAGATCGACCGGCTCTTTTCGGGCGGAACCTATGCCTTGAAGAAAGATGTCGATGCCGCAACCGCCGGGCGTTTTTGCGATGCCCTGCAGCGGCTCGGTGCTCTCGCCGACATCGAGCCGATGATAGCTCCGGAACCGACGGTCATCAGCCGCTACCTGGAGTCGGTTCCGGTGGCGAATGTTCCCCATGCTACGACGCCTGCCGGGGGCTATCGCCGCTGCCCCGCCTGCGGGCGAGGCCAGGAACAAGGGGAGGTGTGTACCTCCTGCGGCATCATTTTCGCTAAATTCGAACAGGCCCAAGCCCGCCGGGCCAGGGAAGAAGTGGGAGATATTCTCCCGGGCACTCCAGTCGAACCGGCAACGCCGTTTCGACCCTGGACGAACCTGGGGAGCGTCGGGCTCCTGTTGCTCCAATGTGCCGGACTGGCCCTGGGGATGTTGCTTTTACAGGGGCTGCTCGGACGAGGGCTGGAATACCTTGGCTTCATCATCCTGCCCGTCGGCTACCTTCTTTACTTGCTGGTTAAGACCGTGGCGGCCAATCGGACCTGGGCGGAAGCGCTGGATGATACCATCGGGGTGGAATGGGGGAGGGTGGAAAAACCTGAACGCCGGGCCGAATGGGTCCCCTGGCTCACCTATGGCCTGGTCCTGCTGATCCTGGTCCTCTATTTCGATCTGGCGGCCCATCTCCCTCCTGAGACATTGAGAAACCATTGGGCCTTTCCGCCGGCCGACCCGAACGGGTGGAACCTGCCACTGAGCGCCGTTTCCGCCCTGATCCTGCATGATAGCGGCTGGCAGGTCTGGGGGTGTGCTTTTTTCCTCTGGATCACCGGGTGCGGTGTCGAAGGGAGTCTCGGTCGGCCCCGGATGGCGGGGGTTCTCTTCACTTCAGGGTTGGTCGCCGCCGTTTTCGGCATTGTGGCGCATCTGGCGGTTCTGCCGGGCAGACTTCATGGACTGGGCGCCTCGGGCGCCATTGCCGGGCTCTTCGGCATCATTGTGGCTGGCCGCGCTCCCCGCGCCCTGGAGTTTCCACTCCCCTTTTTCGGGCTGGCGCAGTTGTTCACTTCGGTCCGGATCAAGCTGCGCCTCGACCTCCTCCCCATCCTCGGTCTCTTCCTCTATGCCAATCTGCCCGGAGGAGGCTCGTCGGCCAACGGATTGGCCGACGTTTTGGTGGGATTCTGCGTCAATGCCGGAGGGCTGTTGACGGGACTGGTCGCGGGTCTTTGGCTCCCTGCCAAGGTCCCGGAAGAGGGGCGGCAACCATTTGAGGCGAAGTCGGTCAAGCCAGTGGTCGGTGGACTTTAACCTCGGGGTCCGTGGACGCTGAGGCCCGGCGACCTCGCAACTCCTTCTGGATGGTCAGCGCCGGTCGACCAGCAAGGCGCCGCCAACGGCGACCTGTTCCAAGGTGTTTTCATGGATGATGACGATCATTTTGTCCCGGGGGAGGCCGTAGGCGGCGGCTGCGGCGTCGGTCAAGGCGCTCACCAGGGTGCGGCGGAGGTCGAGATTGGAAATCTGCGGGCCTTCGAGGGTGATGATGGGCATGGCGCGTCTCCTGGCTGGAAAGTGATTGGGGGTAGCTCATGTTTTGGGGGAGAAAACTGAAGGCAATTTACCGTTTTAAAAGATAATTTTCAAAGAATTTGATGATTTTTTCCGCGACCTGCTCCGGGCTTAAGGGGTCAGTGTCGATGGCATGATGAGCGGCGCTGCGGTATTTGGGTACCCTTCGCTCCAGAACCTCCGCCACCTCTTCGGTAAAGGTTTTCCCCGTGGTCAAAGCGGGGCGTTCAATCCCTCCCTGAATCCTGCCGACAATCGTCGGGACGGTAGCCTGCAACCAGAAAATCCGTGAGTTTTGTTCCAGAATCTCAATATTCTCCTGCCGTTCGATAATCCCGCCGCCGGTATCGATGACTAACTGGTCCAACCCCGCCAATTTCCTCGCCTGGGCCGTTTCCAGGTCGCGGAACTTCGGCCAGCCGAAGCGTTCCACGATCTCGGGGATACTCATCCCGGCCTTTTTGACGATCTCCGCATCCATCCCGACCAGCGTCATCCCCAGGTGTGCCGCCAGCCGTTGGCCCACCTCGCTCTTGCCGGTGCCGCGATAGCCGATCAGAACGATGTTCATGTCCGCAAATGCTCCATGACGACCCGGCGCATGACCGCGACGGGGGCCGGGTGGCCGGTAAACTTTTCAAACTGCAGGGCCGCCTGGTTGATGAACATCTCGACTCCGGAGAGGACCTTGAGCCCTTGAGCCCGGGCGTCTGCCAGCAACTTCGTTTCCAGGGGGTTGTAAACGATGTCGAAGACGACCTGTCCGGGGCGGAAGAGGCCGGGGGGAACGAGGGAGACCCCCTCTTTGGGGTGCATGCCGACCGGGGTCGAATGGATGATGACATCAGCCCTTTCGAAGGCGGCGCTCAAGGTTCGATCGGTGAGGAGGCCGGCCATGACGGGGGTGGCGGTATGTGCCTCAAGATCGGCCGCCAAGCCGTTCAGGATTGACTGGTTGATGTCGAGAAGCTGGAGTTCCGCAAGTTCCGCCCGTAATCCCAGAGTGAAGGCGATGGCCCGCGCGGCGCCCCCTGCGCCGAGCATCAGGACGCTCTTCCCCTCCAGGGTCACGCCGGCATCGACCAGGGCTTTCAAGGCCCCCGGTCCGTCGGTCCCCGACCCGATCAGGCGTCCCTCATCCTTGATGATAGTGTTGATCGAGCCGATGTTGCGGTCTGCCGCTTCCACCTCGTCGACATGGCGCATGGCCTCGATTTTGTGAGGAATAGTCACGCTCATCCCCCGGAAATTGTGCAGTGCCCGCATCCCGGCCAGGGCACTCTTCACATCTTCAACCTGGCAAGGGATATAGATGAAATCGAGATCGAGCGCTTCGAATGCGGCGTTATGAATGGCCGGTGAGAGGCTGTGGGCCACCGGGTTGCCGATGACCGCGCAGAGCCGGGTGTTGAAGTTGATCGACTGGAAATCACGCATGAACGACTCCTGGCGGGAAAGTTGGGGGAAAGTTGGGAAATAACTTCTCCGGGTGATCACCGGGAAATCGATAAACGCTTGAATCCAACCCGGTGAATGGTCCGCATAGTAACCCAAAATACCGTCGATCGAAAGAGGGCAGTCACGAAATGGAATCTTTCTGAGGAGGAAAAGGAGTGGAGACTCCCTCCAGCTCAGACCCTGGAGCGGCGGGTGACAATCCCTGCCAGAGAGCCTCCCTTGCTGGAAGGCTCCAGTCCTTCCTCGTGCCGCAGGACTTCCCATCCGGCGAAGATTTCGAGAAGTTCGCCTGGCCGCAGCACAAAATCCCGATTGGCGGGACCGCCGGGAAAGTTGCCGGCGCTGCTGAAAGTCCGCATCACGACGACCCCCCCCGGGCGTACGGCGTCCCGCAGGGAGGGGAGGAGGGGGCGATGCAGGTAGAAGAGAAGGAGGACCACCTCGAAGGAGGCCACCGGCAGTTGCGGGGCGATCTCCAGATCGAACAGCCCGGTCTCGATCGCATGATGGCGGCGATCTGCTTCGCGGCGAAGTTGGTCAAGGGCCTCCGGGGCGCTATCGATGGCGGTGACGGAGTACCCGCGTTCGGCCAGAAACAGAGCGTTGCAACCCCGCCCGCAGGCCAGATCGAGCGCCCGCCCGGCGGCCGGAAGGAGCGGGGCGACCATCTCCAGCCATGGGTCGACGAGGAAAGGATGGTCGGCCCGCTCCCGCCAACGGGCGTTCCAATCGGGAGGGGCGGTGCGGTTTGTTTCCGATTCCGTCACAGGCTGCGTCCGTCGAACTGGCTGACCTTGAGTGCCGCCAGGTCGACAGCGTCGAGACAACGGACGTTGATCGCCGCCATCGCCTGGCCCTTTGGATCGGTCCCTTCGCCAAAGGGATGGATGCCGCAACGGGCGCAGAAGCGGTGCTGAATCCGGTGCTTGCCGAAGGTATAGGTGGATAGATTTGACTCCGGGGTGAGAAGCCGCAGTTGGGACCTGGGGACGAACCAGTGGAGGGAACCGCGACGTTCGCAGATCGAGCAGTTGCATTCCATCACTTCGTTCAGGGTTCCTTCAACTTCGAAAGCGATCTGGCCGCAATGGCAACTTCCTTTAAAGAGCATGGCGTTTTCCTCGGTGGCTGGGAGCCGAAAGGGACTCCAAGAAAAGAATAACACCCGGTCCTGGGTCTTTGTCGCTCCCAGAGAAAATTTCTATTCCATGATTTCACAGGCTCCATCCCAGTGGCCGAGGCGACCCGTCGGGCGGATGTCCCCTGGTTGAGTTGCTACCAGCCGCCGCCGCCACCGCCCCCGGAGCCGCCGCCTCCCCCCCCTGCTCCGCCCGAGCCCCCCGATGAGCCGGGGGAAGCAACTCCTCCCGCCATGGAACCGACTGCCGCCGCCCAGGCGCCGCTGCTACCCCCGCCGCCGAAAGCCCCGCCTCCACCGGAAAAACCGGTCGCGCTGCTGCCGCCGGAGAGACCGGCCGCAGTAGCGGTCGACGGCGATCGCCAGGAATCAGACGACCCGCCGGCCCCGGTTCCGAATGAACGGAACCAGCGATCAGTCTGGGGTCCGAGGCCGAAGGCCAGCAGGTAGGGGTACCAGGCATCTTCGAGATGAGGACGGGCCTTGGTCAGCTCCCGTTTCATGAAGGCGCGACCGGCGGCCAAGGTTTTGCGGAGCTGGACCCGCTCCGGGCTTTGCCTTGTGACGGCGTTGTTGAAGAGGCTGTTGACCAGGGCTGTCAGTAGCAGGCCGAGTCCGGTTACCGAAAGAATACCGAGCGCCGGAGTGCTTTGAAAGAAGTGGAGATATAAGCCGCCGAGGAGGGCAAAAAGAGGAAGATGAAAGAGGGCATAAAGGACTTCCGGGGCCCTGACCGTCAAACGGTAGGTGCCGGAAATAATGGCGTCGATGATAAAGAGACCGAAGCCGATGCCGACGGCCGTCAATGCCGGGTTGATCTCGAAGGGGCGCAGCCGGAGGCCGACGCCGAGGCAGGCCGCTCCGGTCAAAAACACCACCAGAGTCGGCAACCAGGGCCTGGAGAGAGGGTTCCTCCCTTCGACCACCAGATGCTTGACCTTCTCCTCCAGACCGCTGCGAATCTTCTGGACCGGGTCAAAACCGATCGATTGATAGTGCTTGCGAATGGTTTCGGTATCGATGCTGGTTCGTTGGTCGATAAATAGAGCCCGGATCAGCCGGCCTTCATCGGCTGTGAAAGCGTCGAGGGGGACCAGGAGATCGAGGTGCAGCACCGGTGCCCGGAACAGGGTGGGACTCCGCAGCTCCACCCGACTGGCGAGTTTTCCTTCCTGAACCAGACGGGCAATGATCGCCGCCACTTCAGGGGCGGCAGTCCGGTCGTCCCAGGCGACTCCGACCACTTCAGGGGGGTAACAGAGGATCGCCGTTTCGACCCAGGAGCGGGTCACCTCGGCCGGGGGGCGCAGGGGTGCAAATTTCCCCAATCGCCACTCCTCGATCAGGAGCCGGCAACTGCGGAAGACGGTGAGGCCGGCCGGCAGGGCCAGCAGGAACCAGCGCCACCACTGCGGAGCGCCAAACAGCACTCCCCCCGGTCGGCTTCCGCCCGCATGGAACAGGACGGACCTCACGATGACGGATCGGCCTGGTTCCAGCGGGCCGAGTTCGAGGTGAGAGGGGAGCTCTCCCTCCGGCCGCCACTCCGGAGCCAATTCGAGGTCGAGAGTAAAATGCCTGATCAGCCCACTGCGGTCGGGGAAGGCAAAATCGTGGTCGAGGAGGAAACCCTTGTCTCCTTGCGGGACCAGGATGTTGGAGAGGGTGTAATCGAGCTCGTAGATGATGGGGGTCTGGGCGAAGGGCGGGTCGGTCGGCAGGCGGCTGCGCCAACGCAAACGGGTATGATCGCGATTCCAATCGTAATGGTCGATCTTGTTCAATGAGCCGTAGCGGACTTCTCGCTCTTCTCCGGTGACCGGGTCGATCCGGGTCAATCGGTGGAAGACGAGCTTTTGCCCGGCCTTGATGCGGAAGGTCCGCTCACCACCGTTCCAATCCCCATTGAAGACCAAGGTCTGGCGCTCCACGAGGTGGAGGCGACCGTCGGCATTGAGGCGAGCCTGAACCTGGAGATCGTCCCAGTAAAGGGAGCGGGCGAAGGCCTCCGAACCACCGGACAGAAGGGTGGTGATCATCAGCAGCAACGGCAGAAGCCGGCGGCCAAAGTTGCCTGGAAACCCGATGCTCACAGTAGACCCTCCGGGTGCGGCAGGATGATTCAGGACCTTAAGAGCGGCGGTCGAGACGAGGGTTCCTATTCCGTCACTCGGCCACGCTCTTCCGTGACTAGGTCCCGCAGGTCGGTCGTCAAGGCGGTCACATCGTCCACGCGGGTATGCCACGAACACATGAAGCGCGCCTGGCCGCTGCCGATGAAGGTGTAGAAGTGCCAGCCGCGGCTACGCAGGGCCTCCAGGAGCACCGGGGACGCGCTCACGAAGACGGCGTTGGCCTCGACCGGATGGACCACTTGCACTCCTGGGATATCCGCCAGGTTTGCCGCCAGGAGGCGGGCCATGGTGTTGGCGTGGCCGGCGTGGCGCAGCAGGGCCCCGTCCCGCAGCAGGCCGAGCCAGGGAGCGGACAGGTAGCGCATTTTGCTCGCCAGTTGTCCGGCCTGTTTGCAGCGGTAGTCGAACTCTGCGGCGAGGCTTCGATCGAAGAAGATCACCGCTTCCCCCACCGCCATGCCGGCCTTGGTTCCGCCGAAGGAGAGGACATCGACGCCGGAGCGCCAGGAAAGATCAGCCGGAGCGCAGCCGAGGCTTGCCAGGGCGTTGGCGAATCGAGCCCCGTCCATGTGCAGTTTGAGACCCAGACGCCGGCAGCAGTCCCCGGCCGCAGCCACCTCGTCCGGGGTGTAGACCGTCCCCACCTCTGTCGCCTGGGTCAGGGACAGGACCTTCGGTTTCGGATAGTGGATGTCGCTGCGTCGCTCCACGGCATGCTCCGCCGCTTCCAGATCGACCTTGCCGTGCTCTCCCGGCAATAGAAGGATCTTGGTGCCGTTGCTGAAGAATTCGGGCGCCCCGCATTCATCCGTCTCGATATGGGCCAACTCGTGGCAGAGGATGCTGTGGTAACTCTGACAGAGGCTGGAGAGGGCCAGGGAGTTGGCGGCGGTGCCGTTGAAGACGAAGAAGACCTGGCATTCGCAGGCGAAGAAGTCCCGCAGCAGATCGCAGGCCTGCGCCGTCCAGCGATCAGCGCCATAGGAAGGGGCATAGCCGCTGTTGACCTCGGCCAGCGCCGCCCAGGCTTCGGGACAGATCGGGGCGTAGTTGTCGCTGGCAAACTGGACCCGCGGGGGGAGGACGGCGGCGCTCATCGGCGCACTCCTTTCGACAGGGGGGGCGAAAGCTCGGGCGACATCGCTGCCGCTGGAAAAAGGGTATCAGATGACGACGGGATTGAGGAGGGGTTTGTTGCTCAGGCGGGGTCGATCCGCAGGGCCTGGTGAGGGCAGGCGGGGAAGCACTCTCCGCAGCCGGTGCAAAGCCGGGGGGTGAGAACCGCCAGCTTTCGGCCGAGGCCGTTCGGCAGTTCCGTCTCCAGTGACAGGGCCCGCTGCGGGCAGGCGGCGACGCAGCGGCCGCAGCCGGTGCAGTTCGCCAATACCGCGGGGTATTTCACGCTAGGGTTCATGGTCGAAGAGGACCCGTTCGATGCGCCGATCGGGGACCAGCCAGATGAGGGCGACCAGGACATAGATACCGATCGAAAGCCACTGGGACCAGGCTGCCAGCGGAATGGCAGCGGCATAAAGGGGAGGCGACGTTTTTCCCTTCCAGTCCTTGCCGACCGCTTTTTTCAATAGCGAGTCCGGCCCCTGGGAGGCGATGATCAATTGTTGCAGGAGCCAATACGCGATCGCCGCCATCAGCAGCACGGCACCGTAGACCGCTGCCGGGACCGACGCGAAGTGGTTCTCTCCCATCCAGCCGGTCGTGAAAGGGATCAGGGACAGCCAGAAGAGGAGGTGGAGATTGGCCCAGAGAATCCCTCCGGTCACCTTCCTGCAGGTGTGGAGCATGTGATGGTGATTGTTCCAGTAGATGCCGAGATAGATAAAGCTGAGGACATAGCTCAACAGAATCGGGAATAACTCCCGCAGTGCTTCAAAGCTGGCGCTGTGAGGGGATTTCAACTCCAGGACCATGATGGTGATAATGATGGCGATCACCCCGTCGCTAAAGGCCTCCAGCCGGTTCTTTTCCATACCTCGTTCCCTTCGCCGCCCAGGACCTGCCCACCTGGACCCAGGCCTTCTTGACGGTGCTTGGCATATCCCGCACCCCGGCATAAAAGACAATGATTTCGGTCGGATTTTCACCATCGTTGGAGCCGTAGTGCCACTTGTCGACCAGCTCGACGATCGGATCGCCGACTTTTAGGTGGAGAGTTTCCCCGGTTTCGGTCACGACGGTCAGTTGACCCCGCAACAGGACCCCGGCGTTGATCACCGGATGTTCGTGGAGGGGGAGGCGGGCTTTCGGCGGAATGGTGATGCGCTGAATCGTGACCTGCGGCTGGCCGGCCGGGATCGTCAGACCTTGCGGACAAACTCCGACTTCAGCTTCATGGCGCCGATGCCGTCAATCTTGCAGTCGATGTCGTGGTCGCCTTCGACCAGCCGGATATTCCGAACCTTGGTGCCAACCTTGACGACCGAGGACGAGCCCTTGATTTTGAGATCCTTGACCACCGTGACCGAATCACCGTCGGCCAGAAGATTGCCGTTGGCGTCCCGGAAGAGCCGGGCCTGTTGCGTACTTTCGGTCATGGAAGCCATCGCCCATTCGTGGTTGCATTCCGGGCAAATGTACAGGTTTCCGTCATCGTAAGTGTATTCGGAGGCGCATTCAGGACATTTCGGCAGGGTACTCATGGCGATTTTCTGCTTTCTGGTTGGAGGCCGGGATGGCGGACTATTTTTGCAGGTTGGAGCCCCGTTGACAACGGTGAATATGGATGACGCCGATCCCCCCCCTGGCTTCTTTGAACCACTAAGGGTTACAATCACGGGTGATGCTAAAAAAGTTGCCCGTCGGGGAAGGGCCATGATTTCTTAGCATGGCCCCTGGCAGCGGAAAGCATCCAACCGCGACAGGGAGGAACCGGACTTTGATCAATTTACAAAACTCGACGAATCTGGACGGGTTAATAAATCAGCTTCAAACCGCAGCGGGGAATTCGACATCCGGACCAGCCTCGTCATTGTTCGGCAATTTCAGTATGTCTTCCCTCGTCATCGGCCTCTTTGCCGGATTGGTCGGCAGCGCCTATTTCCTTTACGGCAAACGCCAGGGGAATCTCCCGCTTCTGTTCGCCGGTTTGGCCCTGTGGGTCGTGCCGCTCTTTATTTCGAGCGTCTTGTGGCTCAGCCTCTCCTGCGGCGCCCTGATCATTGCTCCCCTCCTCTTTGTCTGGTATCTCTGATCGAAGTCGTCTCGGGGGGGCTCGATGGCGGGGCTGGGGAAGATGGGGCTGGACGATCAATAGCCACCAGTCGCTCCTCCGCCCCCGAAGCCTTCACCGCCCGGGTGGAAACCCGCGGCTTCAGGGGTTTTTGCCGCCGGTGCCAGGGGCTGGATCGCCGCCAAGGTCTCGGCACCCAGGCGGTAGATCCGCCGCCGCAGCGCTGCCTGATCCCGGTTCAGGATTCCGGTTTCCTCCAAATCTTTCAGGGCCCCTTGCGCAGCTGGCCTTCCTAAGTTGTCATTAGTTTCGATATAGGTCCCTGCGGTGCCCGACCTAGACGACAGTGACAATCAACTCCCGGTCGTTGATTTCATAAAGGCTGCGGTAGGTGCCTTGGCGTACCCGGTAGCGTTCCTGCCCGGAGAGCTTCTCGCACCCCGGCGGCCGGGGGTTCTCGGCCAGCGACTGAATGCGGGCCAGGAGGGCGGCAAGGTCAGCCTTGGGGAGGGATCGCAGGTCCTTGGCCACAGAGGATTTGATAACCAGGCTATAGTTTGCCATGTGCTTTCAGGTCGCTGAGCAGTTCCTCATAGGACATGGTCGGTTCGGCAACCTGTGCGGCGAAAGCGGCCAGGTCCTCCTGGTCTTCACGCTTAGAGGTCAATTGGGTTTGCCGGAGTATGCTGGAAGTGGTGCAGCATTTGTGGCTTTGTCAGGAAAGTTCCCACTAGATTTCTTGTACCGGGCCTTGAGTTCGGCCACCCACAGCAGTTCGCCCGCCTCGACGTCATCCCCGCCGCGGGTGGCCTCTTCGAGCTGGGTGAGGTGGATGTTTTTCTGTCCCAGCCGGTGGCAGTAGTCGAAACGGCGCTCATTGATCAGGGCGCGGACTTTAGCTGTTTTCGGTATGGTCCTGGTGGATATCGGCATTCTTGGGAAACTTTGGATGGTGCAAAATCACCGGGATGCTGGTGTCAAACAGGCTGTTGGCAAATTTTAAGAATATCCAGAACACCAGTATCGGCAGCGCAATGACCTGAATGACAAATATGCCGACATACAAAAAAGCCAGCTTCAAAAGGTTCTCTATTATGTTGCCGGCATTGCTGACCGTGGCCACGATGGCGTCCTTGAATTCCATGGATTTTTGTTGAATAAACGCGGCGTTATTCTTGATGGTCCCCAATATGCCGTCAATCTTCGGGAGGGAGAACTGCATCAATTTATTAAGTTCCGTAGCGCCAACCGCCAATTCATTGTTGGCGCTGGTGATCTTTTCCGAGAAAAAGTGATCTTGCAGGTAGTTATTGGCCATGGCCGATATCGGCAACGCAAATCTGGCAATAAGGACGAAGAAAATCAGCCTCATCAGGGTTTTTCGAAGCGGGGTAAATTTTTCATTTTCAACCAAAATCAGGACCGAGAAAAGCAAGAGCAGCAGTGCAAGGAGTTGCGGCGCGAGGGAAACACCAATCTCAAAGGCGAGTTTCTGAACGCCCAGAGAGGTGATCGCCGTTACCAGGACGTCGGACGCGCGCTCCGTCATATCGTCAATCGGGTCGAGCGCCTGTCCTACTGCCAGGGTGACTCCGATTCCCGCAGGTTCCAGGTTCAGGCTCGAGTCTTTTACGATGGAAACAGAGGCGTTGATAATCCTGCAGGTAGCATAAGCAACCCCGGCGCTGGAGATTGCCTCACTGAAGTAGTCGTCGGTAAGGCGATCAAGGACAGGCAGCCGGACTCCTGAGGAAAAAAACAGCAGAACCGCCACCAGGGCTCCAATGGTGGCTCTTGCCCATTTGGGAAGTCTGGATATTGTCATTTTTTTGATTGTTCCAAGGCAGCGTTACGAAATTGCCGGCAATGAGGAAATCGCCTTCAGACCAGCAATTTCAGCGACGATCGGCAGCAAACAAGGAGTCACAAGGTTATCACAAGATTCGCCAAGGGTAGGCCGCGGGGACAGGATGCGAAGGTTTGGACAACGATTTCATCATTCGCGGAAATCCCCTGATAGCGACCTTGAAGGCCAAGTGCTGATTTGGTTTTAAGGACTTGGGCTGGTCCGAACTCGGCTATAGCAGTACCAATCTTCTCAGCGGAAGCTATGTTGAAAAGGACTGCTCCCTGGGGAAAGTTTGATTTTCATGGGCGTCCCCTATGTTCCTCCCCATCCTTCCCGTGCTGTCCGGCTCAGGAATTGAGTAAAAGATGAGCATGAAAAATCCCGGTTCCGGTCAGGAAGGGATAATTCGCGCTGCTGCGCCGCATCCGGAATCCGGAAAGGTTGCAAAGGGCCGGTCAGGTGGTAGGGTCACAATGTATTTCGAAAGGCCTCGGGAAAGGAGAGTCTATGAAGCGGATGAGAACTTCGAAAAGCGCAGGATGGCCCCTCTTCGTGATCCTGGCACTGGTTCTGAGCCTGGGATCGGCGCCGGCGTGGTCGTCCTCCGGCGGGGACGACGATCAGGGCAAGGCGGTGTACGAAAAGGCCTGCAAGTTCTGCCACTCGACAGGGGTGATGGGCAGCCCCAAGTTGGGGGACCAGGTGGAATGGAAGAACCGGATTGCCCAGGGGATGGATACCCTGGTCGATCATTCCATCAACGGGTACCAGGGGAAGCATGGAAAAATGCCGCCCCGCGGGGGTAACCCGGATTTGACCGATGCCCAGGTCAAGGCCGCCGTTCACTACCTGGTCGAGGAGTCGAAATAGAGTTGCTGTTCGAGGGGTTGGCTGGAAAACCCTCCGGTTCTGTCGGAGGGTTTTTTAAAGGAGCTTAAAGGGGTCGCGTACAAAATCCAAATTTTGAATTTTGTAAACGTGGCCCCTCTTTAACCGCAAAAAGGGACAGGCTGGTTTTCCAGCTGTCCCCTGACGTGTTCATCAATCCATTGCCCCCCCTTGGCATTGCCCAATGTCTCAGCCGCGTTCCTGCTTTAACATTTCCTGAAGCTGTGGAACGATCGGCGGCAGATTTTCCCGCATGGTTTTCCAGACGATCTCAACGCTGCTGCCGAAATACTCATGAATCAGCAGATTGAGAATCCCCCGCATCTCAGTCCAAGGGAGTTCAGGAAAGAGCTGTTGCACATCAACCGGGACGTGATTGGCCGCTTCACCAATAACGTCCAGATTGCGCACCACCGCATCGATGACCAACTGGTTTTTGCGAAAGGACAGGTAGTCATTCCGGTGGTGTAAGAGTCGATGCGGGAGATGCATTCCAGGATGTCCTGGATGCGGTACCGTCAGTCCCTAGACGGCAGGCACCGACTCCCGCAGGATTTTATCCCGCAATTGCGGCTTGAGGGCGTCTGGGGTGACGAGATCGACCGGTTGGCCAAGGGTCGCTTCGAGGTCGTTCCTCAGGCGGACAAATTCGAAGAGCCCGCCGGTGCGTTCGAATTCGACGAGGATATCGATGTCGCTATCC
>JBBQBQ010000054.1:0-16680 GCA_038317685.1 Desulfuromonadales bacterium
ACCTTGACCCGATCCACGACTTGGCGTAAGACAAAAACTCCAGCGTCGCTGCGCTCCGATCACTGGCAACTTTGCAGTGGAACACGTGGCAACTTTGCGTTGGAACGACTGGCAACTTTCCTCGGAATCCGCACCGATTCCAATTTTCAGCCCGGCGATATTTCCAGGTTCTCCCACAAATTCGAAGCCGATCGAACCAAGCTTGGTCCCTTTATCGTCATTGTAGAGGAAGCGGCCCCCAAGAATGGAGGCCCCCAGGGAATCCGCACCAAGGGTTTGGGTCACTTCCACCTGGGCGCTGTCGTTGTTGAGGCCGAGATCGAGGGATGTCGCGCGGGCGGGGATAGCTGCCAGAAGCAGCAGCACCAGCGTGGGCAAGCTCCTGGTCATGAAAGGCACTCCTTGCAGGGGAACTGGATTTGTTGGGGGGGGATTACCGTGTCCTCAGAGGTCGATGATCCGTTGCAGGATGTTCTTTTCGATTTTCCGCCCCTCGGTTTGGGCCATGCTCTGGATCAGCACCTGCCCCCCATAACTGGCGGTTTTTCGCACCAGGTTGTCGGCCAACTCACCATTCTTCTCCTTGAAGGCCGCAATGATTTTGCGGTGTTCTTGCACCGAAGTCTCCATCCGCCCGGGGAGGGAGAGAGACGCCAGCCGAAGGCGGTTGAATTTCAACAGCATCTGATTAATCAATTCCATGAGCTTTTCATTCTCGGCGGCCTTGATGAAGAGTTCATGGAATTCATTGTGGACCTTGAAGAAGGTTTTGACATCGCCTTCCCGCGCGAGTTGGGAGAGGCGTTCATTGATCGCTTCCAGCTTTTCGACATCCTTGTCGCTGAGATTTTCTGTCGCCATGCGCGCCGCATACCCTTCAAGAATACTCTTGATGGCATAAAACTCCTCCACCGCCCGTTCGGAAAGGGAGGTGACTACGGCCCCCTTGCGGGGGATGACGGTCAGGTAACCTTCAGATTCAAGCTGTCTGAAGGCTTCGCGGATCGGGGTGCGACTGATGCCGAAGCGTTCGGCCAGTTCAGGCTCGGCAACTTTTTCCCCCGGCTTCAACTGGCCCTTGAGAATGGCCTCGCGAATCGTTTCCAGGATTTTTTCCCGCAGTGTCTGATGGCGTTCAATAGGCTTTCTTTTCACAGGAGGGCTCCATCACACAGGTTTTGATAAATTGTATACAGTATACATTGGTTGTCAAGCTTTTTCGTCTCACCGGGGGCCTCCATCTCGGTAGAACTCCTTGCTTTTAGGCCCTTTAGGGGCTATCATCGGCATACCCAAGGCTATTTGGAGCGCCCATGGATCCGATCCGCCACCTGCGCATTTCTCTTTTCATCCTGGTCGGCGTCGTCGCCCTCGGCACCCTTGGTTACAGCCTGATCGAAGGCTGGCCCCCCTTCGATTCACTCTACATGACCATCATCACCCTGGCGACGGTTGGGTTTCAGGAGGTCCATGCACTGTCTCCGGAAGGGAAGTTCTTTACCATCCTGCTGATCGTCTTCGGCGTTGGCATTATCGCCTATGCCATCGGCAGCCTGATTCAGTTAATGATGGAAGGACA
Source organism: Desulfuromonadales bacterium (assembly GCA_038317685.1). Lineage (GTDB taxonomy): Bacteria > Desulfobacterota > Desulfuromonadia > Desulfuromonadales > DDH964 > JBBQBQ01. The sequence continues at coordinate 1,580 of JBBQBQ010000054.1, forward strand.
ACTGCGCCGGATTCTGGGGAGGAGGAAATTGGAAAAACAGATCGACAAGTTGCAAGGGCATTACATCGTCTGCGGCTACGGTCGCATAGGGACGCTGATCTGTCGGGAGTTCCTGAACAAACCGATCCCCTTCGTCGTCGTCGAGAAGGATCCCGTCGTGGCCGAAAAGCTGGGTGAGGACAACCTGTTGTTTGTGCGTGGCGATGCCACCGACGACGAAACCCTGATCCAGGCCGGAATTCTACGGGCCCGCGGACTGATCACCGCGGTCACCTCCGATACCGCGAACGTCTACATTACCCTTACCGCTCGGGGGCTCAATCCCGACCTCTTCATCCTGGCCCGCTCCGGGGAAGAGGCCTCCGAGAAGAAGCTGCGCCGGGCCGGGGCCTCAAAAGTCATCTCCCCCTACACCATCGGCGCTTCGCGCATGGCCCAGGCGATCCTGCGTCCCTCGGTCGTCGATTTCATCGAGATCGCCACGGCTGGAAAGAACCTGGAACTGCAGCTTGAAGAAATTCGGGTTGCGCCGGATTCCCAATTGGTCGGAAAGTCCCTGATCACCTCCGGGGTCCGCAAGGACCTTGGCATCATCATCGTCGGCATCAAGCTGGGGAACGGTCAAATGCTCTTTAACCCCGCTCCCGACACCAACATCAATCCAGGCGATATCCTCATCACCTTGGGTCAATTGAGCGCCATTCAGAACTTGGAAAAAATTGCAGGCCGAGGAATGGCTCATGCTTAGCAGTCTCTTCGTTCATGTCCCTTATCGGCAACTGGAAGCCACGCTGCCGTTTCTTCTGGCCCAGAATTTACAGCCCGAAATAGCCTTTCGCGGGCCGGAACTGGACGATATTGGTCCGACCTTGGTGGTCATTGGTCAACGATTCGCAGATGCGGGGCTGGGAATCACCGTCCACGCCCCATTTTACGACCTCAACCCCGGGGCACTGGAACCGCTGGTCCGCAAGATCACCCTTCGCCGCTACCGTCAAACCCTGGCCGTCGCCCGAGCCCTCGGTGCCCGGTTAGTGGTCTTTCATCCCGGCTATGACCGCTGGAAGTACGGAGGACAGGACCATCTGTGGCTGGAACAGAACCTGAGCTTCTGGCCACCCCTTCTGGAGGAGGCGGCAGCGGATGGGTTGCTGGTGGCATTGGAAAATATCTTTGAACCGACGCCCAACCTCCTCGCACAACTCTTGGCCTCCTTGCCGGCCCCCCATTTTGGCCACTGCCTCGACATCGGCCACTGGCGTCTCTTTGCCAAGACCTCCCTCGCCGACTGGCTGGCCGCCGTCGGCCCGAGGCTTCTTCATCTGCACCTGCACGATAATCGCGGCACCGCCGACGACCATTTGCCGGTCGGGGAGGGTGATATCGATTTCCCCGCGCTCTTCGCTGGCCTGCGAACTCTCACTTCCTCACCCTCCATGACCCTTGAAGCTCGTGACCGACCGGCCTTGCTGAGATCACTCGCCGCTGTCGTCCCCTTCTTCCGCGGTCGTTGATCCTTCCTTCCCCTCACGCGCCCCCAAGAGCTCCGCCGGCCCCACCGAGGAACGGCCGAAGCGTCGCCGCAGAATGTCGGCGGCGTGATCCAGGGCCTGTTGCCGCTGTCGCTCCCGAAGGGGTTCGAAGAGTTCCGCCTGCACCATCCCCGCTTGAGCAAAATCAGCGGCCCCGAGCCCGAGCAGGCGCACCGGCCAGCGACCCGCATCGGTCCGGCTCAGGAGTTCCAGGCCCACCTGAAAAAGTTCCCGACCATTATCGATCCCGCGGGGGAGCGTGCGGCTGCGGGTTACAGTCGTAAAATCATCATATCGGACTTTGACCGTCACCCGTCGCCCGGCCAGTTTCTGATCCCGCAACCGTGCCGCCACCCGTTCGGCAAGGTCGAGCAGCGTTCTTCGGATGAGAAGGATGTCTTTCAGATCATCACCAAAGGTCACCTCCTGGCTGACCGATTTGACTTCCTCGGTGCGTTTCACCGGACGGTCATCGATGCCTCTGGCCAGACGGTACAACTTCTCGCCGGCGTTTCCGAACAGCGCCGCCAGATGCGCCAGGGGCAAGGCTTGCAGCTCTCCAACGGTCTGAATCTGACGCATTTTGAGGAGTTCGGCCGTTACCGTCCCGACCCCCCAGAGGGCCGCGACCGGCAGGGGGGTGAGAAAGGCTTGAACCCCTGCTTCGGTGACTTCCAGAAGACCGTCCGGTTTGGCCTGTTGGCATGCCAGCTTGGCGAGGAATTTGTTTGACGCCACCCCGGCACTGACCACCAAACCGAGTTCCTTCCGAACCACCGTCCGGATTGCTGACGCGATGGCAGTTGCTGGGCCGAAAAGACGCTCGCAGCCGGTGACGTCGAGAAAGGCTTCATCGACGGAGATCGGTTCGATGCGATCGGTATAGCGACTGAAGATGGCGAAGGCTTGGCGCGAAAGCTCGAGATATCGATCCATTCGCACCGGAAGGATCGCCGCCTGGGGGCAACAGCGAATGGCCGACGCCATGGGAAGGGCGGAGTGGACACCATATCGACGCGCTTCATAAGAGCAGGCGCTCACCACCCCGCGCCGCGGGTCGCCGCCGACAATAACCGGCCGGCCCCGCAACTCCGGATGGTCGAGTTGTTCTACCGCGGCATAAAAAGCGTCCATGTCGCAGTGAATAATCGCTCGCATGGGCGGTTGAGACATTGCAGACCGTTTCTTAAAAGCAGTGAGGGCGACCCCTGCGGGTCGCCCTCACTGCTAATTAATGGTGTGTCCCTACGGGGCTAATGGCCCTTGCGTCCGGCCACTTGAATCCGAATCAAAGCGCGCTCCAGAGCTCCTTGCATGACCAGGAACTCCTTAGCCTCGGGATTAAGTTTCAACAGTGCCTCTTCGGCACGGCCAAGAGCTGCTTTGGCCCGGGCCAGGTCGATCTGGTCCGCAGGCTCGGCAGTCTCGACCAGGACCGTTATCTGGTCGTTCTCAACCTCCACGTAACCCCAGTTGACCGCCACGTGAAACAATTCCGCTCCTTTGCGGTAGGTCAGTTCGCCGATCTTCAAGGTGGTCAGCATCGGCGTGTGGCCAGGGAGGAGGCCAAATTCACCGACGGTTCCGGGGGCCGTGACCTCGTCAACCTGTTCGGAGAGGACCAGCTTGTAGGGCGTGACCATGTCCAGCTTAAGTGTCTCTGCCATAAATCATCCTCTGCAGGAGCAGGTGTGAAACCTGCCTCTTGCCCCCCTCAGGGAGGCTCTAACTCGGGTTAAATCAGGCCGCGAGTTTCTTGGCCTTCTCTAGAGCTTCCTCAATGGTGCCAACCATGTAAAAAGCCTGCTCCGGGATGTCGTCATACTTGCCGGCCACGATTTCCTGAAAACCGCGGATGGTGTCCTTGAGTTCGACGTATTTACCGGGAGAACCGGTAAACGCCTCGGCGACGTGGAAGGGCTGGGACAGGAATCTCTGGATTTTTCGGGCTCGAGCAACGACCAGCTTGTCTTCCTCGGAGAGTTCGTCCATGCCGAGAATAGCGATGATGTCCTGCAAGTCCTTATAGCGCTGCAAGGTAACCTGGACGTCCCGGGCGACCTTGTAGTGCTCCTCGCCGACAACCATCGGATCGAGGATGCGGCTGGTGGAGTCCAGGGGATCGACGGCCGGGTAGATACCAAGCTCGGCAATCTGCCGGGAAAGGACAGTCGTCGCATCGAGATGGGCGAAGGCCGTCGCCGGGGCCGGGTCGGTAAGGTCGTCGGCGGGAACGTAGATCGCCTGGACCGAGGTGATCGACCCCTTGTTGGTGGTGGTGATGCGCTCCTGCAGTTCGCCCATCTCGGTCGACAGGGTTGGCTGGTAACCAACGGCCGAGGGGATGCGGCCCAGAAGAGCCGAGACCTCGGAGCCGGCCTGGGTGAAGCGAAAGATGTTGTCGACGAAGAGAAGCACATCCTGGCCTTCCTCGTCGCGGAAATATTCGGCAACGGTCAGGGCCGAGAGGGCGACGCGGGCGCGGGCTCCAGGCGGTTCGTTCATCTGGCCATAGATCAGCGCGGTCTTGTCGAGAACATTCGACTCTTTCATTTCATGCCAAAGGTCGTTGCCTTCGCGGGTTCGTTCCCCGACCCCGGCGAAGACCGAGTAACCGCCGTGTTGCCGGGCGATGTTGGCGATCAGTTCCATGATCAGAACCGTTTTACCGACGCCGGCGCCACCGAAAAGACCAATTTTCCCGCCACGGGCATAAGGCGCGAGGAGGTCGACGACCTTGATTCCGGTTTCAAAAGCCTCAACCTTGGTCGACTGATCGACGAATTCCGGGGTGGGGCGATGGATTTCCCAATGTTTTTCAGCGTTCACCGGCCCCATTTCATCGACCGGCAAGCCGACCACGTTGAGGATTCGGCCGAGGGTTGCCTTGCCGACCGGCATGGCGATCTGCATTCCGGTGTCCATGACGTCCTGGCCGCGGACCAAACCATCGGTGGAATCCATGGCGATGGTGCGAACCGTATTCTCGCCAAGGTGCTGGGCGACTTCGACAACCAGATTCCACTCTTCGCTTCCAAGAGCAGGATTGGTGATCTTAAGCGCGTAGTAAATCTCAGGGAGCTGGCCGGCCTCAAATTCCACGTCGACAACGGGGCCGATAACCTGGGTGATTTTACCTTTATTCATGGTGAACCGTTCCTCCTTTTCCACCCTGGGCAGGTGTGGCTCAACGTTCGCTATCGTTACTTAATTGCTTCGGCGCCGGAGATGATTTCCATCAATTCCTTGGTGATGGAGGCCTGCCGCGCCCGGTTATATTGCAGGGTCAGCTTGCTGATCATCTCAGAGGCGTTCTTGCTGGCACTGTCCATGGCACTCATGCGGGCGCCGTGTTCCGACGCGACCGATTCGAGCAGCGCCCGAAAGATCTGTACCTCAACATGCTTGGGGAGCAGTTGGGACAAGACCTTCCCGCGGGACGGCTCATATAGGTACTCGGCAACATGGGTTCCTTCTTCGACGTCCATGGGGACGATCGGCAACAGCTTGTTGATCGTCACATCCTGGGATATGGCGCTTCGGAAGGCGTTGAAGATAAGGTAGACCACGTCGTATTTTTCAGCTTCATAGGTAGCAACAACCTCTTCACCGATCAGTTTGGCGGTGGCGTAGTTGATGTGGCCCGTAACGTTTTCATAGACTTTGGCGATGTTCATCCCGGCTCGGGTCTTGAGGTAATCTCGCCCCTTACGGCCAATGATCATCAGATCGTACCCTTCGAACCCGTCCTGGTTGGCACGGATGAAGCGTTCGGCCGCCTTGGAGACGTTGGCGTTGAAACCGCCGCATAACCCTCGATCGGCCGTGAGCAGGACGATCAACGCGCGGCGCCGGCCGCGTTCCATGAGCAGCGGATGCGCTTCGGCCTCCTCTCGCAACGCCAAACTGGAGAGGACTTGAAGCATTTTGGCAGCATAAGGGCGGGCAGCGACTACGGCTTCCTGGGACCGGCGCAACTTGGCGGCCGAGACCATTTTCATCGCCTTGGTGATCTGCCGGGTGCTTTTGACCGTGCTGATCCGTTTTTTAATTGCTTTAAGATTTGCCATCTGTCAGATCCCTCGGTGGCGGTTGACTAGGCGGCGAACTGCCCTTTGAAATCTTCCAGGGCCGCCTTGATACGCCCTTCCAGCTCCGCATCGATTGCCTTCTTGGTGCGGATGTCGGTGAGCAGCTGGGCATGTTTACTCTCGATATAGGAGAGCATTTCAATTTCGAAGCGACGCACTGTCCCCACCGGGTACGAATCGATATAGCCGTTGTTGGCGGCATAGATAACCATCACCTGCTTTTCGACCGGCATCGGCTGGTACTGGGCCTGCTTTAGAATCTCCACCAGGCGGGCGCCGCGGGCCAGCTGACGCTGGGTGGCGGCGTCGAGATCGGAACCGAACTGGGCAAAGGCGGCCATTTCGCGATACTGCGCAAGGGCCAGACGCAAGGTACCGGCAACCTGTTTCATGGCCTTGATCTGGGCACTGCCGCCGACGCGGGAGACCGAGAGGCCGACGTTGATCGCGGGTCGCACACCGGAGTAGAAGAGGTCGGTCTCCAGAAAGATTTGGCCGTCAGTGATGGAGATGACGTTGGTCGGAATGTAGGCCGAGACGTCTCCGGCCTGGGTCTCGATGATCGGCAGAGCGGTCAGGGAACCGGCCCCGAGTTCGTCGTTGAGTTTGGCGGCGCGTTCCAGAAGACGGCTGTGGAGATAAAAGACGTCACCGGGGTAGGCCTCACGGCCCGGCGGGCGGCGCAGGAGCAACGAAAGCTGCCGGTAGGCGACGGCCTGTTTGGAAAGGTCATCGTAAATGATCAGGGAGTGTTTCCCGTTGTCCCGGAAAAATTCTCCCATGGTGACCCCGGTATAGGGGGAAATAAACTGCAAAGGCGCCGGGTCGGAAGCCGTGGCAGCGACCACGATGGTGTATTCCATGGCGCCGTGCTGTTTGAGCTTGTCGACGACCTGGGCCACCGTCGAACGTTTCTGGCCGATGGCGACGTAGATACAGACGACATTCTGGCCCTTTTGGTTGATTATGGTATCGAGCGCAACGGCCGTCTTGCCGGTCTGACGGTCGCCGATGATCAATTCCCGCTGCCCGCGACCGATAGGGACCATGGCGTCAATCGCCTTGAGGCCGGTCTGCATCGGTTCATGAACTGATTTACGGGCGACGATGCCGGGAGCCTTAATTTCAACCTGACGATACTGGTCGGTCTTGACCTCCCCCAGCCCGTCGATGGGGATACCAATACCATCGACGACGCGGCCAATCAGTGCATCTCCGACCGGTACCTGAACGATCCTCTCGGTGCGCTTGACGGTATCGCCTTCTTTGATATGGTGGCCCTCGCCCAGGATAGCCGCCCCGACATTGTCTTCTTCGAGGTTGAGGACCATGCCCATGATGCCGCCAGGAAATTCAAGAAGCTCTCCAGCCATGGCTTTGTCGAGACCATGGATACGGGCGATCCCGTCACCAACGGAGATGATGGTCCCGGTCTCGCTGACCTCGACCTCGCGGCCGAAGTTCTCGATCTGCTTCTTGATGATCGCACTGATTTCTTCTGCTCTGATGTCCATAAGACCTTCTCACCCCTTCTTTAAGGTATCTTCAATCCGATTCAGCTGAGTTCGAAGGCTTCCGTCGAAGAGACGGCCGCCAATTTCTGCCTGGATTCCACCGAGCAAGGCCGGGTCGACGGCCACTGTCAGTTGCACCTGCTTGCCCGTCTGGCGCTCCAGCCCGGCAGCGATCCCCTGGCGTTGGCGCTCATCGAGGGCGGCGGCAGCTGTCACCCGGGCCCGGACAATGCCGGACAGGTCGTCGGCGAGGCGCCGGTAGTCGGCGTTGATCTGCGCCAGATAATGCAGGCGATCCTTTTCCAGCAGCAGGCTGAGGAAATTCTTCACGGTCACCGAGAGCTGCATGCTGCTCAGAATTTCGCCAAGGATGGCAGACTTTTTGGCCATCGGAAAGGTGGGGCTTTCAAGGATCAGCCGCAGCAAATCCTCGGTGGCAACCACAGATCCGACCCGGCCGAGTTCTTCGCCATAGCGTTCCACCTGGTTCTCTTCGGCGGCGAGTTTGACCAGCGCCTTGGCATATCTCCGAGAAATTGCACTGATGCTCAATGGAGTTCTCCTACCTTCTGCATGTATTCATTCACCAACCGTTCATGATCCTGGAGAGTGAAATGTTTCTTCAATAACTCCTCGGCGACGGCGATGCCCAGTTGAGCCGCTTCCTGGCGCAACTCGGCTCGCGCCTTGCCTACCTCGATCGCGGCCGACTTCTCCGCGTCGCGTTTGATTTTTTCGGCCATTTCATGAGCATTGGCAATAATCCGTTCTCTTTCCCGTTCGCCTTCGCGACGAATCTCAACATAGATGTCATCGATTTCAGCCGAAGCCTGGCTTAACTTGGCATCGTATTCGGCAAAACGGGCTTCCGCCTGGGATTTGGCTTCCTCGGCAGCGGCCAAGGCTTTGGATATGCCGTCGCGGCGGCCGGCCATCCCCTGGCGTAACGGTTTGGTCACGAAGTACGCAAGGAGCCCGATGGTCACTGCAAAATTGAAACACCGCCAGATAAAATCCTTCAGCAGAACACCACTGTCGACATGGTGTCCCTCGCCGCCGGCGGCCATGGCCAGAGATCCAATGGCCAGCAACAGGGCACAAGCCAGGATAATCCGGATGGTCTTTTGCATGCCAAAGCTCCTCACAACGCCCTCCCCAGGACCTTGGCGGCAATCAAACCGGCAAGGGTATCGGTTTCAGCCCGGAGGGCCTTGCGAGCGACAGCCGCCTCGCTAGCGACCTGGTTCTTGATCTTCTCGATTTGTTCAGATGCTTCGTGATGGGCACCCGTCAGGATTTTGGACTCCTCGGTCGCCGCCAGTTGACGCATCTGGGCTTTTTCCTGGGCACCTTTTTGCCTGGCCTCCTGCAACTGCTGCTGGTAGCGGGCCATCTTCTCGTCGATCTGTCCAGCCAGCTCTTTGGCCCGAGCATGGCTCCCCTCAATCGTTTCCCGGCGCCGGGCAAGCATCGCCCGTAGCGGGCGGTAGAGTATGATGTTGAGGATCCACATCAATACCAAAAAATTCAGGAACTGCAGGCCGATCGTCCAATCGATCTTGATCACTTCAACACCTCTTGGAAAGGCGCCGCTTGGGCGCATTCAAGCCATGAAACCGTGTCGGTATACTGTATACAAACCCCCCAAGGATTAAAAAAACCCTTAAGGGGGGCAAAACAGGAGATAGCTAACATAGGGCCCGGTCGATGTCAAGGCCTTTTAGGAATTTTGGACCCTGGTTCCGTGAAAGGCTCGGCTGAATGTGAACTATTTTTTCAGCAACCCGCCAGCACGTTTCTCACCCTCGGCACCCTCTTCTCCCCTCTTCATGTGCAGGGTGCTGTTGAGGATCACCCCTTCTTCCACCGCCAGGAGTGGGGTTTCTATATTTCCCTCCACCTGGGCTGGCGAGCGCAGTTCGACTCGGGACACCGCTTTGATATTCCCTTTGAATCGCCCGCTCAGAATCAGAGTCCCTACGTGAACCTCGGCCTGGATGTCGGCACTGTCGCCGACGATCAGGGTGTCCCTGGAGCTGATTTCACCGCGGAAAGTGCCGTCCAGCCGCACTATCTCGTTGAACTGCAGCTTCCCCTCAAAATGACTTCCCGGGCCCAAGAATGCCTTGATTTCACTCTTTTCAATCGGCGTCTCTTTGCGCATGCCTTTGTCCTTTTTATTAAACATCGTCATCTACCCCATCCGTGCAGTCAACGGCATCTAGTCAATATGCAGGACTTCCAAAAGTCGGTCGAGATCCTCCGGCGAGAAATAACTGATTTCAATACGCCCGCCCTTGCCGCGGGGAAAAATTTTTACTTGGGTTCCCAGGGCGCGCTGGAGCTCTCCAGCAAGGTGGTCCAAATGCGGATCATGGGCGGGAGGTTTACTCTCCTTGAGACGTCCTCCTCCCCCCGAGAAGGTCTTGACTCGCTTAACCAAAGCTTCGGTTTCTCGCACCGAGAGATGTTTGGCCACGACCTGGTTACGCGCTTCCAAAAGATCATCGGCATCGTCCAGGGCGAGGAGAGCCCGGGCATGCCCCATGGCGAGCCGCCCGGCAATGACGTCCTGGCGGACCTGGTCGGGCAACCGCAACAATCGCAGCGAATTGGCAACCGTCGAGCGGTCTTTCCCGACCCGCTTGGCCACCTCCTCCTGAGAGAGATCGAAGCTGTCCATGAGGTTGCGGTATGCCCCCGCCTCCTCCAAGGGGTTGAGGTCCTCACGCTGAATATTCTCGATCAAGGCCATTTCCAGCGCCCAGTCCTCGGAAACGTCCTGGATGACCACCGGAAGCTCCCGCAATCCTGCCTTCTGCGCAGCCCGCCAGCGGCGCTCGCCCGCAATAATCTGATAGTGATCGGCAACCCGGCGGACAACGAGAGGCTGGATCACGCCCTTCTCGCGGATCGAGGCGATCAGCTCCGTCATCTTAACGTCATCGAAGGTCTTGCGAGGCTGCTTTTCGTTGGGGCGAAGGTCCTCGATGGGACACAGAAAGTACTTGCGGCCCCCCTCCTGGGATGCCGAATTGAGCAGGGCGCCGATTCCCATGCCGAGCGCCGGTCGTTTAGCCATCGTTCTTCCCCGTTTCAATGATTTCCCGCGCCAATTCCAGGTAGGCCGTGGCTCCTCGTGAACTGATGTCATAAAGCAAAACCGGCAACCCATGGCTTGGGGCCTCGGATAACCGGACGTTTCGAGGAATCACCGTCGTAAAGACCTGACTGCCGAAATGGCGGCGGATTTCCTCGCTGACCTGATGGGACAAATTATTGCGAGCATCAAACATGGTCAGGACAATCCCGCGAATCTGCAGTTCAGGATTCACTTCTTTTTGGATCAACCGGATGGTCTGCAGCAGATGGCTAAGCCCCTCCATAGCGTAAAACTCACATTGAAGCGGGATCACTACCGCGTCTGCAGCCGTCAGGGCATTGACCGTCAGCAACCCCAGGGAGGGGGGGCAATCAATAATAATGTACTCGTAATCGTTACGAATTTTCCCCAGGGCAGTCTTCAGTTTCCGTTCCCTGGCAAAGGCACTGACCAATTCGATCTCGGCACCGATGAGGTCGGTATTGGAGGGAAGGATGTCAAGATAGGGGAGAGGGCTATGGACTAAAGCATCCTGCGCCGTGGCATCCCCGAGCAAAACGTTGTATACCGTGAGTTCCTGGGCGCTCTTGTCGACCCCCAGTCCGCTGCATGCATTCGCCTGGGGATCCATGTCAACCAACAGAGTCTTCTTCTCTGCAACTGCCAGGGATGCGGCAAGATTCACCGCCGTGGTGGTCTTTCCGACCCCCCCCTTTTGATTGGCAATGGCCAAGATGTTCCCCATCCGAACCTCTCCTTGGTGCGTAGTTTGGCTGATCGGTTCTCTGGAATGGACCGGTACGGTCCCATCACGCGGCGGGGCACAACAGTAACACAAACCCCCGAAACAGCAAAGGATAAATGGTTCGCAGCGGACCCTAAAGGGCAGGAGGGAAGATGTTGGGGAGGATAGATTCCAGAGCCCCAATATCTTGGGTCAACGGTGTGTTAGCACCAACAGGGTTCGCTGTGCCTTCGTAGCTGGCAGATGCAACAGACGTTGTTCTATGCAGACGACCCCGAGCTTATCCAGGTCCCCGGCCGAAGCCTGTAATTCGGTCGGCCCTTCCGGCCCCTTCATCGCGATGATCCGCCCTCCTGGGCTCAAGCAGGGGAGGGCCAAAGCTACGAACTTTTCAATACTGGCAAAGGCCCGGGAGACAACGACATCAAATCCCTCTTTATTCCCCGGACCCTGTGGCAGGTCCTCGGCTCGACCGTGCCACGCAGTGAAGGTCTTGAACCCGAACAGCCTTCCAATATGCCGTTGAAAAAGAATTTTTTTCTGAACCGCATCAACGGACAGCAACCGAAGTTCCGGGAAGACAATCTTTAAGGGAAGCCCAGGGAATCCACCCCCAGAACCGAGGTCCAGGAGGTGTTCGTTTCCTCGTAACAAAGGATAAAGGGTAAGGGAATCGACGAGGTGTTTTTCGATGGCCTGCAGGGGGTCCCGAATTGAGGTCAGATTGACTTTGCGGTTCCAAAGGAGCAGCTCATCCCGCAGACGTAACAAGTCCGACTGGACCTCTGCCGAGAGCACCAGGCCTAAAGCATGCAACTGCCCGTTCAGCAAAGACCGCTCCTCCATCCTTAATCTCGTCGCAGGTGGATTGCCAAAATGGCTATGCCCGCTGGGGTCACCCCCGGAATGCGGGCTGCCTGGCCAAGGGTCAAGGGACGAATACGGTCGAATTTCTCCTGGACTTCGGCGGACAGACCTATCAGCCCCCGGTAATCGAAATTCGTAGGGATCAGAATCCCTTCGCTACGCTTGAACCGCTCCACTTGGTCGAGTTGCCGGCGGATATAACCCTCATACTTGGTGCCAATTTCCAGTTGTTCCAGGACCGTTAACGGTAAACCGGCCAAACCCTCGTCTAACGCCAGCAGATCATTGATGTGAACCTCCGGACGGCGCAACAACTCCTCAAGGGACAAGCCATTTTGAAGATCTTTTAAATTCAAAAGCTCTACCGCTGGATGGTTCGCAGGTCCGATCCGGATCGATTGGAGACGATCTCGACCAGCGGAAACTGCTTCCATTTTGGCGTTGAAGCATCTCCAACGATCTTCGGTGACCAAACCAATCCGGTGTCCGGTCGGAGTCAAACGCTGATCAGCGTTATCCTCCCGCAAAAGTAGGCGGTATTCGGCCCGGGACGTAAACATCCGGTATGGTTCCTTGGTGCCGAGGGTCACCAGGTCATCGACCAAAACACCGAGATACCCCTGGTCCCGCCGGAGCACCAGGGGTTCTTTCCCCTGAACCCTGAGAGCGGCATTGATACCAGCCAAAAGTCCCTGAGCCGCTGCTTCCTCGTACCCGGAGGTGCCATTGATCTGACCTGCGTGAAAGAGATTGGCGATCGCCTTGGTTTCAAGCGTTGGCAGGAGCTGGGCCGGGTCGATGAAATCATATTCAATGGCGTACCCAGGCCGCATGATCTCCACCCCCTCAAGACCAGGAATCGATCGCAGAAAGGCGAGCTGGACATCTGGTGGAAGAGAAGTCGAAACCCCATTGGGATAGATTTCTGAACTTTGCAGCCCTTCCGGTTCGAGGAAGATCTGGTGCCGTTCTTTTTCAGGGAATCTCACCACCTTGTCTTCAATCGAGGGACAGTAGCGAGGGCCAATCCCTTCAATGACGCCACTATACAGGGGGGAACGATCCAGGCCAGCTCGGATCAGATCGTGGGTCTTTTGGTTGGTCCAGGTTATGTGGCAAGGGACCTGGGGAAGAGGGATCGTCTTTGTATCCACAGAAAAGGGTTTGGGGGGATCGTCTCCCGGCTGAATATCGAGCCTGGAAAAATTGATTGTCCGTCCGTCGAGGCGAGCAGGGGTTCCAGTTTTCAGGCGACCGACTTTCAATCCTTGACTAGCCAGGTCAACAGAGAGGCCCTCGGAGGGAGGCTCTCCGGCCCGACCGCCAGGGTAATGGTTCAGTCCCACATGGATCAACCCCCGCATGAACGTCCCGGTGGTGAGGACGACCGTGTTTCCATGGTAGACAATTCCCTCACGAGTTTCAACTCCGGCGACCCGTCCATTGACAACGAGAAGCCGTGTCGCAGCCCCCTGTTTCAAGTCGAGCTGGCCCTGGGCCTCAACTGTCTGTTTCATTCGGTCCGCATAACGGCGACGGTCGGCCTGCGCTCGCGAGGCCTGGACCGCAGGTCCCTTGCGCGTATTGAGGGTCCGAAACTGGATTCCGGTCGCGTCGATATTTCGGGCCATCTCTCCACCCAAAGCATCGATCTCTTTGACCAGATGCCCCTTGGCCAAACCACCGATGGCCGGGTTGCAGGACATCTGCGCCACCGCATCGAGGCTCAGGTTGAGCAACAAAGTACTGCAGCCCATGCGGGCCGCGGCCAAGGCCGCCTCGCAACCCGCATGCCCTGCGCCCACCACAATCACCTGGTATGTTTTTCCGTAAGTCGACATCAACGTCCCAACCCTCCTGTGGCGAACAGCAGGGAATGTTTCACGTGAAACATTTGGTTACTTCCCGACACAGAATCGGGAAAATATTTTTCCAAGAATTTCATCGGGGGTGGTTTCCCCGGTAATTCCACCTAAAGCCTCCAAGCCTTCCCTAAGCTCCAAAGCAAATACTTCGAGGGCGCACCCGGGCCCAAGGCCCTCCTCCCCTCGAACCAGGGCTTCGCGGCAACGCCACAGTGCTTCCCGATGTCGCCGATCAGACAACAGGGTGCTTTCGCCAACCTCAGCGTCCGAAGAAGCAGAGAGAAAGAGCTTAACCACGGCGGCACGTAAAGCTTCAAGCCCCTGACCGCTATGGGCCGAAACGCGAACCTGGGGGAGGGAAAAGAATTCCCTTTCAAGGGGCGTGGGAAGAAGATCGTTTTTGTTGATGACCAACAAAACCCGGTGATCACGACACAGTTTCAGGGCGAGATAATCGTCACCGTCGAGAGGGCGGCTGCCATCAACGACCAGCAACACAAGATCGGCCTCTGAAATTTTGTCTTGCGCACGTCGGACTCCTTCGGCCTCGATGATGTCGTTGGTTTCCCGAATCCCGGCAGTGTCAATCAAACGAATGGGAAAGCCCCCAAGGACCAGACTCTCCTCAATGGTGTCCCGGGTGGTGCCAGCAATAGGGGTCACAATAGCTCTGGACTCCCCGAGAAGCGCATTCAGGAGGGAGCTTTTCCCCGCGTTGGGCCGACCAAGAATCAGAACCGAAAGCCCCTCACGCAAGGCCCGCCCTGAATCAAACCCTTCAAGAAGACTGTCGATACGAGCTACGACCCCACGAACACTACCTCGAAATCCATCAAGAACCGGGAGGTCCAGTTCTTCTTCGGGAAAATCTATAGAGGCCTCAACCAGTGCCAAAAGATCACTCAGGTTATCTCTATACAAGAAAATCTTTTTGGAAAGGGCACCTCCAAGTTGCCTTAAAGCAACTTTTCCAGCAGCCTCAGACCGGGCAGAGATGAGGTCGACTACCGCTTCAGCCTGGCTGAGGTCGATCCGGCCATTCAAAAAAGCTCGGAGGGTAAATTCGCCGGGTTTGGCAATACGGGCGCCGCCCTCGACAAAAAGGTCAACAATTTTTCGAACCATCAAGGAGCCACCATGACAGGAGATTTCGACAACATCCTCCCGGGTGTAGGTCCTCGGTGCACGCATAAAGACCGCCATCACTTCATCCACCTGAGTACCTCGAGCATCGACAAGTTGCCCGTGGTACAGTCGGTGAGACTCAAATTCAGCGGTCTTTGCGGACGAACGGAAATTTTTGACCAGCAGTGCCTTGGCAAGGGCCCCTGAAAGACGAAGAACGGCAACCCCCCCCTCTCCGGCAGGAGTCACTGGGGAAACA
>JBBQBQ010000055.1:0-16461 GCA_038317685.1 Desulfuromonadales bacterium
GGTCTCAGGAACCCTCTCCGTCCCCATCGGCCGGGTCCGCAAGATGAAGATGGGCCCCCAGTACCTCTCCGCCTTCACCTGCGGCGACCAGTTGCTGTGGGGCGCCGCCGAGCCGCTACGGCGCATGCTGCGGGTTCTGCTGGAACGCTAAGCCCGTCGATCCCGGCATTTGGTTTACCGGAGGGGCGCAGCTGGCTGCGCCCCTCTTGCATCGCAACCGAAGGAATGGCGGCCGGTCTCCGGCCTGGTGCCTATGGCCCTGTTAGATGATCTGACCCTGGGACGCTATCAGCCCGGAATCTCGCTGCTGCATCGCTGCGATCCGCGCCTGAAGCTGCTGGCTGTCCCGGCCTTGGTAGCGGCCGCCTTTGCCGCCGTCAACGTCTTCCAGTTGCTGCTTCTTTCCACTCTCGCTGCCGGCGCCTGGCTCCTCGGCGGTCTCCCCTGGCGCACCTGGTGGCGGGCCGGGAGGGCGTTGCGCTGGCTCTTCCTCTTCACGATCCTGCTCCATCTTCTCTGGTCCCCGGGGCGGACCCTCTTCGGTCAGTCCTGGCTCTCCGCAGACGGGCTGATGACCGGTATCTTGGCATGTTGGCGAATCGCCCTGGCCCTGGCCGGCGCCCTGCTCCTGGCGGGAACCACTCCGCCGGGTCGCCTGGCCGGTGGTCTCGGCACCCTCCTGGCGCCCCTGGAGCGGTTGCGCCTGCCGGTCAGGAACGGAGTTGAAATGACACTGCTGGTGCTTCACTTCATTCCGCTGCTGCGGGAGGAGGCGCTGGTCGTTCACGGCGAGATGGTGTTGTCCAACGGGTCAATCCGGCCGGAGGGGCTGCTCGGGCGGGCGCGCTCGGCCCGAGGGATGGTCCTTCCCTTGTTGCTGCGACTGGTCGACCGCGCCGATGATCTTGCCCGGCGTCTCGCCGAAGGCGAAGCGCTCCCTGAATTTGGCACTCCGGAGCCCACTGGAACCCTTCCCGGCCGGCAACTTCTGGTCTTTGTCCTGGTCGCGGGGACGACGCTGGGTTTGCTGCGATGGCTGTCATGAAGAGAATCGGACTGCTCCTCGAATTCGACGGGACCGGCTATGCCGGCTGGCAGCGCCAGCCCAACGGCCTCTCCATTCAGGAGTTGGTGGAGAACGCCCTGGCGCAGGTTGTTGGTATCCGGGTGGTTCTCCACTTTTCGGGGCGCACCGATGCCGGGGTTCATGCCCGGGGGATGGTGGCGTGCTTCCTCAGCCCTCGCGACCTGCCTGTTTCGGCTTACCGGGAAGGCGTGAACCGGCACCTGCCCCCCGAGATCGCGGTGCGCGAGGCGTGGGAATCGACGTCCGAGTTCAACCCGCGCCATGATGCCCTCGGCAAATGGTACCGTTACACCATCTATAACGGGATGGTCCGGTCGCCCTTGGTGAGCCGCACCTCCTGGCACATTCGTGGACGTCTCGATGAAGCCCTGATGAATGCTGCTGCCGGCGCCTTCGTCGGCCGGCACGATTTTTCCGCCTTTCGGGCTGCTGGGTGTGAGGCAGGGACGACAGTGCGCGACATCTTCGATTCGACCGTCAGTCGCCAGGAAGAACTCCTGTACTTCGATGTGCACGGCGGAGGATTTCTGCGCAACATGGTGCGAATCATGGCCGGGACCCTGATGGAGATCGGTCTTGGCCGCCGTCCGGCTGACGACGTGGCGCGGCTATTGAGCGATGGAGTCCGGAACCGGGCCGGTCGCACCGCCCCGCCCCAGGGCCTATGTCTCATGGAAGTCTGGTTTGGCGAGGGGGCCGGAGGCCCTTGAGGTCGTGCCCCTCTTGATCCCACCTGTCCGGGTTCCTGCCCGGCCCGGTTTTTTGTTGGTGTCATTTTGAAAAAACAGCTTGACATCCCCGGCGCTTTTCGATATTTTCACGGCTTCTGTGAGCCCCGTTCATAATCACAGATTTCGCCATAGAGAGGACCTTCAATGAGCACGCAGGTTGCCAAAAAGAACGAAATCCAGAGAACCTGGTTTGTCGTCGATCTCGACGGACAGGTGCTGGGACGCGCCGCCACCGAAATTGCCCGGGTGCTGCGCGGCAAGCACAAAGCGATCTACACGCCCAGCGTCGATACCGGCGACTTCGTGGTCGTTCTGAACGCCGAAAAAGTCCGGTTGACCGGAAACAAGTTGGCCGACAAGGTCTACCACCGCCACACCGGTCACCCCGGTGGTCTGAAATCCATTACTGCCGAGAAGTTGCTGGCCAAGAAGCCGGAAGAGCTGATCAAAAAGGCAGTCAAAGGGATGCTCCCCAAAAACAAGCTGGGGCGCCAGATGTTCAAGAAGCTTAAAGTCTACGCCGGTGCGGACCATCCCCATGCCGCCCAGCAGCCCAAGGAACTCGCCCTGTAAGGGTTTTGAGGAGACAGATGATGATGGCCGAACAGAAATTTTACGCCACCGGCAAGCGAAAGACCTCCGTGGCCCGCGTCTGGCTCAAGCCCGGCAGCGGCAAAATCACCGTCAACAAGCGAACCATCGACGATTATTTCGGTCGCGAGACTTCGAAGATGGTGGTTCGTCAGCCCCTGGAGTTGACCAACAACCTCGGCAAGTTCGACGTCATGGTCAACGTCTGCGGCGGCGGTCCCTCCGGACAGGCCGGGGCGATCAAGCACGGCATTACCAAGGCGCTGCTGGCGATCGATCTCGATCTGCGGGCGGTCCTGAAGAAGGCCGGCTTCATCACCCGCGACAGTCGGGTCAAGGAACGGAAAAAATACGGGCGCCGCGCCGCTCGTCGGAGCTTCCAGTTCTCCAAACGTTAATCGTTGCGGCGAGCCGGGTGGAAGCCCGGCCCGACTGACCTTTCAAAGAGGGAAACCCGCG
The DNA here is from genome assembly GCA_038317685.1 of Desulfuromonadales bacterium. Classification (GTDB taxonomy): domain Bacteria; phylum Desulfobacterota; class Desulfuromonadia; order Desulfuromonadales; family DDH964; genus JBBQBQ01. Next base: position 2,869 of record JBBQBQ010000055.1, read on the forward strand.
GGTTTCCCTCTTTGTCTTTGGAGGAAACCATGGTCAAAATTGCCATTGTTGGCGCCAGCGGCTATACCGGCGTGGAACTCCTGCGGCTGTTGTCCGGGCATCCCGGGGTCGACATCACTTGCGTCACCTCCCGGCAGAACGCTGGTGAGCCGATTGCCGCGGTCTTTCCGTCGCTGCGGGATCGGGTCCATCTGCGTTGTGATCCCCTCGATAATGCCGTGGTCATCGCCAAAGCGGACTTCGTCTTTACCGCACTCCCCCACCAGACCGCTATGGAGGTCATCCCCGGGCTTCTCGCCGCCGGCAAACGGGTGGTCGATCTCTCGGCCGATTACCGGCTGCACGACGTCGCTGTTTACCGCCAGTGGTATCAGGAACACACCAGTCCCGAACTCCTCGGCGAAGCGGTCTACGGTCTCCCCGAACTCTACCGGGAGCAGGTGAAGTCCGCCCGGCTGGTGGCCAACCCCGGCTGCTATCCGACCAGCGTCGCCCTGGCGTTGGCGCCGCTGCTGGCGGGCAAGCTGATCGATCATCGCAGCCTGATCATCGACAGCAAGTCGGGGACGAGTGGTGCCGGACGCTCCGCCAAGATGGGGAGCCTCTTCTGCGAAGTCAACGAAGGCTTTGCCGCCTATGGGGTCGGTGCCCATCGGCACACCCCGGAGATCGAACAGACCCTCTCTGCGCTCGCCGGCGAGGTGGTCACGGTGAGTTTCACTCCCCATTTGCTGCCGGTCAACCGGGGGATTCTCTCCACCTGCTACGCGACCCTCACCCCTCGGAGGGACACGGCGGAGTTGCTGGCGAGCTATGACGACTATTATCGGGATGAACCCTTTGTGCGGGTTTGCGGTGCGGGGAGCCTCCCCAACGTTGCCCTGGTGCGGGGGAGTAACTTTTGTGACCTCGGCGTGGTCAGCGACGGCCGTACCGGACGGGTCATCGTCGTGGCTGCGATCGACAACCTGACCAAGGGGGCCGCCGGCCAGGCGGTGCAGAACATGAACCTGATGCTCGGTTTCCCCGAGACGACCGGCCTGATGGCCCTGCCGACCTTTCCATGACCCTGGGGGCTCCCTCGGCATCGCACCCGCTGAAAACCCCTTCGTCCGACTTTCTCCCGGTTTGTGCCGCAGATCTCGGTGCCCGTGGCTGGGAGGAGATCGATATCCTTTTCGTCAGCGGCGACGCCTATGTCGACCATCCGGCCTTTGGTGTCCCGCTGTTGGGCAGATTGCTGGAGGCCGAAGGTTACCGGGTCGGGCTGCTGGCCCAACCGGACTGGCGTAACCCGGAAGCGTTGCAGGTCCTGGGACGGCCCCGGCTCTTCGCGGCGGTTTCGGCCGGGGCCATGGATTCGCTGGTGAACCGCTACACCGCGGCCAAGAAGGTCCGCAATGACGACGCCTATACCCCCGGTGGCCGGTCCGGTGCTCGTCCCGACCGGGCCGTGATCGCCTACACCGCGGCCCTCAAGGGGGCCTTTCGCGGCCTGCCGGTCGTCATTGGCGGAATCGAGGCGAGCCTGCGGCGGCTGGCCCACTTCGATTACTGGAGCGGTCGGGTCCGCCGCTCGGTCCTGGTCGACAGCAAGGCCGACCTGCTGGTCTACGGCATGGGGGAAAGGGCGCTGCTGGAGATCGCCCGGCGCAGCGCTGCCGGGGAAGCACCTGCGGCCATGCACGATCTCCCCGGCACCGCTTGGATGAGTTCAACCGCTCCTCCTGGTGCGTCGATTTTGCCGGCCTTTGAAGCGGTCGAGGCGGAGCCGGAGGCCTTCGGCGAGGCCTTTCGCCTTGCCACCAGGGAGGGAGATGGTGAAGACGCCCGCCCCCTGGCCCAGGGACACGGCAACCGCTGGGTGGTCGTCAACCCTCCCGCTGCGCCCCTTGCTGAAACGGAACTCGACCGTCTCTATTCCCTCCCCTTTACCCGGCTTCCCCATCCATCCTACCTGGAGCCGATCCCCGCCTACACCCAGATCCGCTTCTCCATCACCACCCATCGCGGCTGCTACGGCGGCTGCGCCTTCTGTGCCCTGACCGCCCACCAAGGGCGGACCATTCAGTCGCGCAGCGAAGTCTCGATCCTGAAGGAAATTGACGGCCTCAGCCGGCATCCCGACTTTCGAGGTACGGTCAGCGACCTCGGCGGACCGACCGCCAATATGTACGGCACCGGTTGCGGGGCCGGTACGGCCCGCCGCCATTGTCGCCGTCCCAGCTGTCTCTTCCCACGGCCCTGTCCAGAGCTTCAGGCTTCCGGGCGGCGTGCCGCCGGGCTATTGCGCAAGGTTCGTCAACACCGGGGGGTTCGCCACGCGTACGTGGCCTCGGGGATTCGCTACGACCTGCTGGAACAACAACCGGAATATTTCGAGGAACTGCTGGAGCACCATGTCGGGGGGCTGCTGAAGATTGCCCCCGAATCGACCAGCCCTGAGGTCACTGCCGTCATGGGGAAACCCGGCCCGGAACCACTTCTCACTTTTCTACGCTATTTTCGTGACGTGAACAGAACCTCCGGGAAACGACTGGGGGTGGTCCCCTATTTGATGGCCGGCCATCCCGGAGCCACCCTTTCGAACATGGTCGACGTTGCCCTCTTTCTGCGGCGCAACCAGCTGCGGGTGGAACAGGTGCAGGAATTCACCCCGACCCCCGGAACCCAGGCGACCTGCATCTGGCACACCGGACGCGACCCCATCACCGGGGCGGGCGTCTACGTCCCGCGCTCGGAGCAGGAACGGCGCCTGCAGAAAGCCTTGCTCCTCTGGCATTTGCCGGAAGGCCGGCGGGAGGTTCTGGAGGCCCTGCGAGCCTGTGGCAGAGAGGCCGATGCAAATGAATTGATCGGGGTGCCACAGCACCATCCCCCCCCTAAAAACCGAGGCCGGCAGGGATAGCTGCCGGCCTCGGCCGTATCAAATGAGTCCCTATGGCTTGTTCAGTCTTGCTGCTCCTGCCAGGCTTGAACCTGGTTGCGCCCGGCTTGCTTGGCCCGGTAAAGGGCTCGGTCGGCCCGGTCGATGAGTTGGTAGCTGTCCTTGCTGTCGGTGGGGAATGTAGCGACCCCCAGAGACAGGGTCAGGCGTGCGGCCGTCTGACCCTGCCTGTCGCCAGTGAAGGCTTCCTGCTCGACCGACTGCCGCAGCTTTTCCGCAGCGGCAAGGGCGCCTTCTTTGGTGGTTTTGGGCAGGAGGATGACAAACTCCTCCCCTCCGAAGCGGCCTACCAGGTCGATACCCCGAGTGTTGAGAAGGATGATGGAGGCGACCTTCTTGAGGGCCACATCGCCCGTCAAGTGGCCGTGGTTGTCATTAAACGCTTTAAAATGGTCGATGTCGGCCATGATCAGGCTGAAGTGTGAAGGAAAACGCTGGGCTTGGGCTAATTCACGCTGGAAAGCCTCCTGAAAGTGACGACGGTTGGCGAGGCCGGTGAGCTCATCGGTATTCGACAGGTCGCGGGTCAGTTCAAAGAGCTGGGCATTTTCGACGGCGATTGCGGCCTGGTTGGCGAGAGCCTGTGCCAGGTTGATTTCACTTTCGGCGAAGGCGTTTGTTCCCTCCTTGTGCAGGTTCAGAACCCCCACCAAATGGTTTTTGAACGTCATCGGCAGTGAAATCATCGACCCCCGCCGATGAGTCCGTCCTTTGTAGCCGAGAGTACGACTATCGTTTGCCAGATCTCTGATGTAGACGGGCTCAAGGGTTCGGGCCACCATGCCGGTGACCCCTTCGTCGAGCCGGAAGGAGACTCCTTTGAGCCTTTCGGGGTCGAAGCCGTGGACTTTGCGAATTTCCAGTTCCTCCATCCCTTGGTTATAGAGGAGCAGCACGATCTCATCGCAGTGGATGACATCCTGCAAAGCCTTGAGAATCCGATTGAAAAGGACATTGAGATCAAGGGTGGAGATCATGGCCTGATTGAGCTGGAAGAGGGTCGACAACTCCGCCAGGTGGGTTTTGAGCTCCCGGTTTGAGATCTCGATCTCGGTGTTTTTCTTCTCCAGAATCTCTTTGTATTTGCGCTCCTCCTGGGCCAAGGTGAGGATGATTCCCTGGGAAAGTTTTTCTCGGTGAAGGGAAGAGAGTTCATCGACCATGCCGTTGAGGGAGGTGGCGAGGTACCCCAGTTCCCCCTCGTGGCAACCGGAAATGCGATAATCCAATTGCCCTTGAGTGATCTTTTCGGTGGCCGCGACCATCTCCCCAATCGGTGCCAGTACCTGATTCACCCGCCGGAAATAGAAATAGCCGCCGATCAACAGGGCTGCTGCAATCGTCAGGGCCGAGCGGGTGACCATGGCCTGGAGGACAGAATTCATCTGGGTGAGAGGGGTATCGAGGGCGATGACGACCATTTCGGTCGTCCCTAACGGCACCGCGTAGAAAATCTGGCGGTGGGGCAGGGGCGTATTGACGGTTTTGAAAAACTTCTCACCCCGCAGGATGCTGGCCAGTTCCTTCGGTTCCAGCGGCGGGAGAGATATCCCCGAGCTGCTCGATTCCAGCAGTTTCCCATCGCGGGAGAGGAGAAAGGTCAGAGTCGTAAAAGGACCGGACAACTGGTGGAGAAAAGCCCGGTTAAGTGGCGTTTCAAGTTGCAGAACGGCCTGCGGCGTATCCCCCTGGTAAACCACCGTAGCCATCGCCAGGGTCGGACTGGATCCTTCTTTGGAGAGCAGTCGGAAGCGTGGTCTGCCGCTTCGCAAGGCCTGGTCGAAAAAGTCGGCCAAGGGGTGTTGAGGGCTTTCCCAGGAACCGAGGGAATGATATTCGAGCTTGATGTTGGCGCCGTGCAGTGCTTGTACGATATGGTGATCCAGCGTCTTCAGTTGCTGGGGATCGGTTGTGGAACTGGTGGCGCCGCGGGTGAAGGAGAGGAGGTCCCCATAGGTGTCCAGGAGGATCTCCTGCTCTTTGATTTCGCGGAAGATGATTTCCTTGAGAGCCAGCAGACGCTCATCGGCTTCCTGGGAGAGCGCTTCGATGATCACCAGCCCGGAGCCGACGGTCGCTGCGAGGCCGAGCAGGATCAATCCCAGGAGGAATGGACCCAGGATGCGCCTGCGCAGAGATTGGCCACGGAAGGAAGGAACCGGGTAATGCTTCATGGATGGGGACTCAGAGGGGGAGACCTTGCCTCTGAGCGAGGTCAAGAAACGCAGCAGCCACAATGGGATCGAACTGGGCTCCCGCCTGGTCACGGATTTCCGAGATGGCTGTCTCATGACTCAATGCCCCGCGGTATGGACGGTCGGAAGTCATGGCATCGTAGGTGTCGGCAACTGCCAGAATGCGGGCCTCCATGAGGATTTCTGATCCGGGCAGGCCGCGGGGATATCCCTGCCCGTCGAAACGCTCGTGGTGTTGTTCTATGATTTCCCGAACCCCCACTAAAAACTGAATCGGTTCGAGAATGCGCACTCCAATCGAGGGATGCTGGTGTAATACATCAATGTCGGAATCGGAGAGTTTCCCTTCCTTGTGTAACAGGTCGATGCCGATGCCGATCTTGCCGATGTCGTGGAGGATGGCCGCCTGTTCCAGTCGGCGGATTGAGGCAGGGGCACCGCCGAGATGACGGGCCAGAGCCAGGCTGTAGCGGGTGACCCTTTCCGAGTGGCCTCGAGTATAGGCATCGCTTGCTTCAATAGCGGATACCAGGGCTTGAACGGTGTTCAGGTAATTTTGCTGTTGTTCTTCATAGAGCCGCGCATTGTTGATGGCGACGCTCGCCTGAGCGGCGATGGTGGAGAGAAGATCCAGATCGTCAGTGGTGAAGGCGGTCTCGTCATGTTTGTTGGCAATGGTAATGGTGCCGATGATTTCGTCCTTGATGACCAGTGGTGCGCAGATGATCGATTCGCGGGTGAAGCCGAGCATGCTGGCTCGATTGAATTCTGGTGCCTCTTTGACATTTTGGATCAACAGGGGCTGGCGGTTGGAAATGACCCAGTGGGAAACCCCGCCGGACTTCAGGGGGAGGCGCAGTTCCGGGTCAAGGTGTTCCGAAAGACCGGCTGCACTGACCACTCGTAACAACCAGCTTTCCTCGTCGAGCAGAAGAATGTAGCCGATGCGGGCCCGAAGGGTTTCCAGGGTTTTGTGGACCAGAAGATCGAAAAGGCGGTCGAGATCCATGGTGGAGTTGATGCCGAGCCCCATCTTGTAGAGGGCTGAAAGTCGGGCGACGGCATTCTCCAGAGTGGTGTTTTTGTCTTCCAGTTCGCTGGCGAGATCGGCAACCTTATAGTTGGATTCTTCAATCTCCTCGATGCGTTCCTCGAGGGTGATGTTGAGGTATTCAATCTCTTTGAGGCGTTCTTCAAGAGTGAGGTTCATGTTGCGGATGTCATCGTGATGGGCCAACTTTTCCTGGGTGACGGCGATCTCCCGCTCATGGACCACCGTCGTTTCGATCAGGCTGCGCAAATGGTTCACCATTAAATTGAATTTGCTGGAAAGCAGTGCCATTTCAGCGGAGCTTCTGATGTCGGTATGGGCCTCGTCAAAATGCCCGCTTTCGACCAGGGTCATGGCCCCCGCCAGTCTTCGGATGGGGCGATCTACGTAAATCAGAATGAAGGCGGAAATGGTAAAGACCAGCAGGACCAGCATCCCGGCCGAGGAGACCAGGGTCGCTTCCCTGCCCTTGATTTGTAAATTGTCGAGAGCCCGAAGCGAAAGATGGACATTGAGGATGCCGAGGACCTTCTGATTTTCTTCATGGCAACGGAAACAGAGAGGGGCATTGTAGATGGGAGCGATGGTGCTGTGGAATTCCTGCCCTTGGCTTTGGTCGGTGAACGAGAATTTGCGGGAGCGGTAGGCCAGCAGATCGGCCGAAGAGATCAGGTCGCCAATCTCCTCTGGATTTCCGGAGATCAGGATGCGTCCCGATTCATTGAAAATCCGGACGGCCTCGATGGCTGGTTCACGTTTGATCTTTTCAAGGATATGGCCGACCTCGGCGTTTTGGCCATTGGCCATATGGGTGGTGATACTATTGCGGATGGTCTCGCCGAGCACGCGGTTGTTCTGCTCGGCGAAGCGGCTCAGCATCGCCTTTTGAGTCCCCAAATTGTGCCAGGCGGTCAACCCCACGGCAATGACCATGATGGTGGTCGTCAGACCTAGAATTTTGATCTTGAGAGAGTTCATTCGCAGTTCCGGGGCAACGGCGCTGATCCGAGAGGGGAGCGTCGACACCGCAAAATAACCACCCCAAAGGTCGGAGTGCCTTGAAAAGACGTGATGATGGCGAATGTTGAATCTACAGACTAAGCCTCGGAAAGTACAATTAAACTTCTTTAAGGATCAGGGATTCGCTGGCGGCAAAGGCGACCGGACAAAGACCCCGCTTGACAGCGTAAGGGGGAGCCCTTATGATACCGGCCTTCCCGGCCCAATTCCATTAACTTTTGCAATTAGTCTGCCAAGGTGGAAGTTGGACCGGCCGGAGAAAGCTGTAGCTTTCACTTTACAGAACGGTGGTTTTTTTGTTGTTTCAGGATCCGGTGGAGTTGCCCGGAAAACCTTTTCGTCGTTGTTTCAACTTCATGGCCCAACGGGTTTGGGATGACCTCCGCCCTCCTTCGAAGGAGGGCGGTAGCCCGGCGAAAGACGTTGACTTTGCACCGTCATTATGGTTTCTTTAGACGCTGAATTTCAGGGGGGGAGGACGGTCGTGCCGCGCCTCGAAGATTTCACATTTGATCTTCCCGAGGAGTTGATCGCCCAGGAACCGGCGCCCTCTCGGGATGGGGCGCGCCTGATGGTCCTTGATCGCGGCCGATGCACTATCGCGGTACAGGAATTTTCCGGCATTGTCCAACAGTTCCGTCGTGGTGATCTGCTGGTCGTCAACGATACCCGGGTGATCCCGGCTCGACTGGAAGCGACCAAGGAGAGCGGCGGGCGGATCGAGATTCTGCTGGCGCGTCGGCAACCTGGCAGCGATGAAATCTGGAGTTGCCTGACCAAGTCCTCCAAGCCGCCCCGGGTCGGTAGTCGTCTGTTTTTTGCCCGCGGCGGGACGGCGACGGTTCTTCCCGGGGGGGAGCCTCCCCAGCGGGTGGTCCGTTTCGAGGTTGGCGGGGAGTTCCTCCCCTGGCTTGAAGAAACTGGTGAACTGCCGCTGCCTCCCTATATCCGGAGGGTGCCGACCAGTGCCGATCGGACTCGCTATCAGACGGTCTTTGCCCGTACCGACGGCGCCGTGGCCGCGCCAACCGCAGCCTTGCACTTCAGTGACGGCATTCTTGGACAATTGCGGGAAGCGGGAGTGGAAATCTGCTCCCTGACCCTGCATGTTGGGATTGGGACCTTTCTGCCGGTACGGGTAGACGATTTGCGCGACCACCGGATGCACAGTGAAGTCTTCGCCATAGGGGTGGAAACCGCGGCGGCGGTCAACCGAGCCAAACGTGAAGGGCGGAGAGTCATCGCGGTCGGAACTACGACCACCCGGACTCTGGAGGCGGCGACCGACGCCAACGGTCAGGTGTGGTCTGGCGATGGCGAGACCGATCTCTTCATCCGCCCTGGTTTCCCCTTTCGAGTCGTCGATGCACTGGTGACCAATTTTCATCTCCCACGCTCCACCCTGCTGGTTTTGGTGGCCGCCTTTGCCGGTCGTGAATTGGTGCTGGAAGCCTATCGCCAGGCGGTGCGGGAACGGTTCAGATTCTTCAGTTATGGTGACTGCATGTTGATTTTATGATGCGGCGCCACCGGATGCGGTATTGACGACGTTCAACTTTGTTCTTTTAAATCAGGATGGCGCGACAGCAGCGCGTCGGGGTCGGATCCTGACCCCGCGGGGATCTGTGGAAACTCCTGTTTTCATGCCGGTCGGAACCCAGGCGACGGTGAAGGGAGTCCTCCCTGAGACCCTCATAAACCTCGGCGCCGAATTGATTCTCGCCAACACCTACCATCTCTACCTGCGTCCCGGGCATGAGAGGGTGGAACGGCTCGGTGGGTTGCACCGCTTCATGAATTGGGAGCGGCCGATCCTGACCGACAGCGGTGGGTTTCAAGTTTTCAGCCTCGGCGCCCTTCGTAAAATCAGCGAAGAGGGGGTTCAGTTTCAATCCCACCTCGACGGCTCCAGTCAGATGCTGACCCCCGAATCGTCGGTTGCCGTTCAGGAAGCACTCGGTGCGGACATCATCATGGCTTTCGATGAATGTATCCCGTACCCGGCGACCAGGGAATATGTCGCCGCTTCGACTGCTCGCTCCAGTCGCTGGGCCGGGCGCTGCAAGAAGGCGCGTCGAGCCGGCGACGGAGCGGCCTTGTTCGGTATCGTTCAAGGCGGGATGTTCCCCGACCTGCGAGCGCAAAGCGCGGCCGAACTCATGGAAATCGGCTTTGACGGCTATGCTCTCGGAGGTCTTTCCGTCGGTGAGGATAGCGCTCTGATGTATGACATGATGGAGCGAACCCTGCCGCTGCTGCCACGGGAGCGGCCCCGTTATGTCATGGGGGTCGGTACCCCGGAGAATTTGATTGAAGGGATTGCCCGCGGTAGTGACATGTTCGATTGTGTGATGCCGACTCGTAACGCCCGTAATGGTCTCCTTTTCACCCGCTTCGGTCGGGTCAGCATCAAGCAGGCGCGGTATGCCGACGATCCCGAACCGATCGACCCGGAGTGCAGCTGTTATGTTTGCCGGAACTACAGCCGTGCCTATTTGCGCCATCTTTTTCAGTGCAACGAAATCCTGGCCTCGGTTCTCAATACCCAGCATAACCTGCACTATTACCTGCACCTGATGGAAGGCGCCCGGACCGCCATTGCCTCAGGGCGCTTTGTCGAATACCGGCAGGAATTTTACGCCCAACGCGCGGGTGCTGATCCATCCGGCGCCAACTGACGACCAACAAGGAGGATATGACTATGAACCTGTTCGGAGCGAGTGAAGCTTTTGCCATGGCCGGCAGCGCCGGCGGTCAACAAGGTGGAGCCCCGGCTTATCAAGGCGTGTTGATGCTGGTCATCATGTTCGCCATCTTTTATTTTTTGCTGATCCGGCCCCAGCAGAAACGAGCCAAACAGCACAAGGAACTTATCGATGCCCTCGCCGCCGGAGACATGGTGGTCACCGCCGGAGGAGTTCACGGAAAGCTGACCGCGGTTCAGGAATCAATCGTGACCCTGGAGATCGCGACCGGCGTGAAAATCAAGATCAACCGCAGTTCGATCGTCGGCAAGAGTCGGGAACTTCAGTAGCCCGGCCGGCCAACCGGTCCTGGCGAAAACCTGCCATGGATCCGTGCCACAAATCCGAAAGGAGAAACAGGCTGTCATGACCAAGAGTTTGAAATTGCGGGTGTTGCTGATCCTGCTCTGTATCGTTGTCGCCGTGGTCTCCCTGGCGCCGACCTTTCTGCGGGAGGATCTCCCCGACTGGTGGGTCAAGACCTTCGCCCCGATTCACCTGGGGCTTGACTTGCAGGGAGGGATGCACCTGGTCCTGGGGGTCGAGGTGGACAAGGCGGTGACGAGTCGGGTTGACAGTATGGTCGATCAGGTCGAAACGCTGCTGCGGAGCAAAGACATTGTCTTCAAGCGGGTTGAGCGGGCCGGAGATTCCGGCCTGGGAATTCTGGTTTACGATCAGGAAGCTGCGAACCAGGTCGATGGCCTGATGAAGGACAGCTTTCCGACCCTGGAGGGGCAGACCGTCTCCGACGGCGCCGGCTTCATCCAGAAAAACTATCGGCTCAGTGACCGGGAGATCGCGTCGATCAAGGATTCGGCCGTCCGCCAGGCACTGGAGACGATGCGCAACCGTGTCGACCAGTTCGGGGTCAGTGAACCGACCCTGCAGCGCCAGGGGGAAGACCGGATTCTGATCCAGCTCCCGGGCATCAAGGACCCTGACCGCGCCATCGCACTGCTTGGCAAAACGGCCCGGCTTGAATTCAAGATGGTCGATGAAGACGTCAATCCCCAGGACGCCGTCAAGGGGCAGGTCCCCGCCGGGACCCAACTTCTTTATGAGAAACACATCGACAAGAAGACCGGCACCACCAGCGAGACGCCGATTGTCGTTTTCGATAAAACGGTGATGACCGGTGACCTCCTTTCTGATGCGCAGGTACGGATCGACACCCGTTTCAACGAACCGTATGTGGCGATCGAATTCAACAGCGTCGGTGCCAAACGCTTCGATCAGGTGACGGCCGCCAACGTCGGCAAACGCATGGCCATCGTCCTCGACGATACCGTTTATTCGGCTCCGGTGATTCGCGAGCGGATCTCCGGAGGGAGCGCCCAGATCAGTGGCTCCTTTACCGAGCAGGAGGCCGCCGACCTTTCGATCGTGCTTCGCGCCGGGTCCCTGCCGGCTCCGGTGCAGATCCTCGAAAACCGAACCGTTGGTCCTTCCCTCGGTCGCGACTCAATCCACCAGGGGATCATCGCCGTCCTGATAGCCGGCATCCTGGTGGTCACGGCCATGATGATCTACTACAAACTCTCCGGGGTCGTCGCCAATTTCGCCCTGGGGCTCAACCTCCTGTTTGTCCTGGCCATCCTGAGTCTCTTCGGCGCCACCCTGACTCTGCCGGGGATCGCAGGCATCGCCTTGACCCTGGGAATGGCGGTCGACGCCAACGTCCTCATCAACGAGCGTATCCGCGAAGAGCTGCGGCTCGGCAAGACCGCCAGGAACGCCCTTGATGCCGGTTACGCCAAGGCTTTCGTAACCATTATCGACTCCAACCTGACCACCCTGCTGGCCGGGGTGATCCTCTTTCAGTTCGGCACCGGCCCCGTCAAAGGGTTTGCCGTCACCCTGTCGGTCGGAATCCTCACCACCCTTTTTACTGCGGTCTTCGTTACCCGGGTGGTCTTCGACTATTTCCTGGATAAACGTCCGATCAAACGGCTGAGCATCTAGCAAAGGAGCGTCCGATGGAACTCATCAGACCGGGTACCAATATCGATTTTGTCGGCAAACGCACCATTGCCATCATTTTTTCCTGGATCATCATCATGGTCGGCGTCGTCTCCCTGGTTATGAAAGGCGGCCCTGAATACGGCATCGACTTTGCCGGAGGAACCCTGGTTCAGGTCAAATTCTCTGAAAACACCAGCGCCGCCAAGGTCCGCGAAGGCCTCAAGGACCTGGGCCTGCGTGGAATGACCATCCAGCAGTTTGGCGATCAGCCCAACGAATTCCTGGTGCGCGCCCAGGAATCGAACTCCAAGCTGGAGAGCTTGGCGAGCAAGATCAAGCTGACCTTAGAGTCTTCCTACGGGGCTGGCAAGGTCGAGATTCGTCGGACGGAAATGGTCGGTCCCCAGGTCGGCAAGGACTTGCGTAACAAGGGGCTGATGGCGGTTGTCTTCGCCATCGCCGGGATGCTGATCTATATTACTTTTCGTTTCGAATTCCGTTTTGGTCTCGGCGCGGTTGTCGCCCTGATTCATGATGTGTTGATCACGGTGACGGTCTTCTCCTTGATGGGGATGGAAATCGATCTGACCGTGGTCGCGGCTTTCCTGACCCTCATCGGGTATTCGGTCAACGATACCGTTATCGTCTGCGACCGAATCCGGGAGAATATGGGCAAGTACGCCAAGGATTCCCTGGGCGTGATCATCAACCGCAGTATCAACGAAACCTTGTCGCGAACCGTCATAACCTCAGGTTTGACCCTGCTCGCGGTCACTGCCCTGTTTCTCTTCGGCGGCAGTGTCATCAAGGGTTTTGCCTTTGCCATGCTGATCGGTATAATCGTTGGCACCTACTCTTCGATATTCGTCGCCAGCCCGGTGATTCTCTTCTGGGAGAGCTTCAAGACGCGCCGTATGACAGCCGGCAAGGCCTGAAAGGACGGATGATATGAAGAGTGAAACCTGGCTTCTTATTGGTGTAGCACTGGTTGTCGGGGTGTTGGTCGGGGTGCTGGTGACCCATCGTACCAACCGCCCGCCGGCCCCTCAAACCGCAGCTGCTCCTTCGATGGCGGCTCCGGCGGCCAATGTCCAGCAGAATATCACCATGCTCGAGGATTTGGTCCGCAAGGAGCCGGGCAATCGCAATGCCTGGGTGCAACTAGGAAACACCTATTTTGACATTGACCAGCCTGTAAAAGCGGTCGACGCCTATGGCAAGGCCCTGGAGCTCGACGGCAATGATCCCGACGTCCTGACTGACCAGGGAGTCATGTTCCGCAAGCTCGGCTGGTATGATCGAGCTATCGCCAACTTCAACAAGGCGAATCAAATCAATCCGTCCCATCAGCCAAGCCTTTACAACCTTGGAGTCGTTTACCGGTTCGATCTCAAAAATGTTCCTAAAGCCCAGGAGGCATGGGAGAGATTTATGAAATTGAATCCGACCGGGCCGGGTGCGGATCAGGTTCGCCGGGATCTGGAGACGCTCAAGAACTCTCCGCCGCTGCCAGCGGGGAGTGCTCCGAGAAAACCATAAACCACCGGCCGGCGCCGTGAGGCGCCGGCCGGTGTCAATTTGGGGCGAGGTAAATTGTTCCCGGGTACCGATTGCAGTTTCGTGTGGCGCAGTTTGTGAAAAACTGTTGACAGGCAGCACCGGCCGTGAATG
>JBBQBQ010000056.1:0-16454 GCA_038317685.1 Desulfuromonadales bacterium
TCGCCCTGAAGCCCGAATAACCCACCACGCCGCTTCCGCGGCGCTCTTGGCCCCCGGCCTACCTCCGGCCGGGGGCATTTTTTCCCAGCCCACCCAACGGGCGGCCCATCAGGCCGCCCGTTTCTGCTATCCTGACAAGCAGCCCCCTTTCCCAAGGATTTCCACCATGTGCCTGATCCTTTTCGCTTGGGACTGCCATCCCGACTATTCCCTGATTCTCGCCGCCAACCGCGACGAGTTCTACGCGCGCCCGACGGCCCCCGCGGATTGGTGGCCGGAACTGCCGGGGGTGCTGGCGGGTCGCGACCTGCAAGGCGGCGGCACCTGGCTCGGGGTCGACCGCCGGGGCCGCTGGGCGGCGCTCACCAACTTCCGCGATCCGGCCGACCGTCTGGGGCACCCCCGCTCCCGGGGGCTCCTGGTGCGGGACTTCCTGGCGGGGGATGCCGGCCCCCTCGTCTACCTGGAGACGGTGGCGGCGGCCCCCGATGCCTACCGCCCCTTCAACCTGCTGGCCGGGGATGCCCGCTGCGCTGCCTGGTTCGGGAGCCGAAAGGGGGTCGTAGAGAGTCTGACTCCGGGTCTGCACGGCCTCAGCAACGCCCTCCTCGATACGCCCTGGCCGAAGCTGGCCGAGGGGCAGGCGGCCCTGGCGGAGCTCCTCGCCCGCCCCGGTTCCCCCGACCCCGAAGACCTCTTCGCCCTCCTCGCCGACCCGGCCATCGCCCCCGACGAACACCTCCCCGCGACCGGCGTCCCTCAGGAGTGGGAGCGCCTCCTCTCGGCGCGCTTCATCCATGCTCCCGGCTACGGCACCCGCTGCTCGACCCTCCTCTTGTTTCACCGGGACGGCTCGATCCGCCTGGTGGAGCGCACCTTTGACGACGGCGGGCCGCTCATCCCGGACCGGCACTTCGCCTTTACCGTTCCCCCCTGAACCGGCCCGGACCTCGCTTCCGGGGGGTCCGGCCGGGAAATTGCGGCTGGACAATGCCGGCAACCTCCGTTATCGTGACGACAATCCCCCAGGCGTCTTCCGCAGCCCTTGACTTAGGGATAAAGTCAAATAAAATTAGCTTGTTTCGCACCGGAACCGGCCATATATCACAAGGAGCATCCCGTTGGACAAGACTGTCGACAAGAAGGAGATTCAGATTCCCGAAGAGCTCCCCCTGCTGCCGGTGCGCGACGTCGTCATCTTCCCCTACATGATCCTCCCCCTCTTCGTCGGCCGGGAGAAGTCGATCGCCGCGGTCGATGCCGCCCTGGCCCGGGACCGGATGATCTTTCTCGCCACCCAGAAGGACCTCAGCGAGGACGAGCCGGGACCGGACGACATCTACGGCGTCGGCACCATGGCGATGATCATGCGCATGCTCAAACTCCCCGACGGCCGGGTCAAGGTTCTGGTGCAGGGGCTGGCCAAGGGGCGCATCACCGAGTTCACCACCACCGCGCCCCACTTCGGGGTGCGCATCGAACGCTTGCTGGAGCTGGAAGTCACCGAACTCCCCCTTGAGGTCGAGGCTCTGATGCGGACCGTTCGCGATCAGCTCGGCCAGCTCGTCAACCTCGGCAAGAACCTGGCGCCGGAGGTCATGGTCGTCGTAGAGAACATCGAAGAGGCGGGGAGCCTGGCGGACCTGGTGACGAGCAACATCGGCCTCAAGGTCGGCGAGGCCCAGGAGCTGATCGAGATTCTCGACCCTCTGGAACGTCTGCGCCGGGTCAAAAATCTCCTCGCCAAGGAACTGGAGCTGATGGCGGTCCAGAACCGCATCCAGAGCCAGGCCAAGGAGGAGATGGGGAAGAGCCAGCGCGAGTACTTTCTCCGGGAACAGCTGCGGGCCATCCAGGGGGAACTCGGCGAGGCCGATCCGCGGGCCGAGGACGTCGCCGAACTGCGCACCAAGCTGGAGGCGGCGGGACTCCCCGACTCGGCGCGGCAGGAGGCCGACAAGCAGCTGCGGCGGCTGGAGACGATGCACCCCGAGGCGGCCGAGTATGCCCTGATCCGCACCTACCTCGACTGGCTGGTCGATCTTCCCTGGAGCAAGACCACCAAAGACAACCTCGACCTGAAAAAGGCCCGCCGGGTCCTCGACGAGGACCACTACGACCTGGAAAAGGTCAAGGAGCGGATTCTCGAGTTCCTGGCGGTGCGCAAGCTGAAAAAAGAACTCAAGGGGCCGATCCTTTGCTTCGTCGGCCCCCCCGGGGTCGGCAAGACCAGCCTCGGCAAGTCGATCGCCCGCGCCCTGGGACGGGAGTTCGTGCGGATTTCCCTCGGCGGGGTCCGCGACGAGGCGGAGATTCGCGGTCACCGCCGGACCTACGTCGGCGCCCTCCCCGGCCGCATCATTCAGGGGATGAAGCAGGCCGGCACCCGCAACCCGGTCTTCATGCTCGACGAACTCGACAAGCTCGGCGCCGACTTCCGGGGCGACCCGTCGGCGGCGCTGCTGGAACTCCTCGACCCGGAGCAGAACCACGCCTTTTCCGATCACTACATCAATCTGGCCTTCGACCTTTCCCAGGTCCTCTTCGTTGCCACCGCCAACCTCATGGACCCGATCCCGTCCGCCCTCAAGGACCGTCTGGAGGTGATCCGCCTGGCCGGCTACGCCGCCGAGGAGAAGGTTCTGATCGCCCGTCGCTACCTGATCCCCCGGCAGCTGGAGACCAACGGTCTCAGGACCAAAGCGGTGCGTTTTTCCGAGAATGCCCTGCTCCGGCTGATCACCGGCTATACCGCCGAGGCCGGTCTGCGCAACCTGGAGCGGGAGATCGGCAGCATCTGCCGCAAGGTCGCCCGGCGCTTCGCGGAGGGGAAAAAACAGGCGGTGCTGGTCAGCGAGACGGCGGTCGCCCGCTTCCTCGGCCCCCCCCGCTATCTCCCGGAAGAGGAACGCGCCGAGCATGAAACCGGACTCGCCACCGGCCTCGCCTGGACCGAGGTCGGCGGCGAAATCCTTTATGTCGAAGTCAATATGATGAAGGGCAAGGGGATCCTGACCTTGACCGGCCACCTCGGCATCGACCCGGAGGTCTTCGAAAGCCGCGACCTGCATGTCCACGTCCCGGCCGGGGCGATCCCCAAGGATGGCCCGAGCGCCGGAGTGACGATGGCCACCGCGCTGATTTCAACCCTGTCCGGGCGCCGGGTGAGCAAGGATGTAGCGATGACCGGCGAGATCACCCTGCGGGGCAAGGTGCTGCCGATCGGCGGCCTCAAGGAGAAGGTGCTGGCGGCGGTCCAGGCCCACCTGACGACGATCATCATTCCGTACCGCAATGAAAAGGACCTCGCCGAGATCCCTCGGCACCTGCGCAGCAAGGTCCGGTTCGTCCTCGCCCGGACCATGCACGACGTCCTCGCCGCGGCCCTCGTCGACCCGGCATGAAGCTGGCGGAGCTCGGCGAATTCGGATTCATCGACCGCATCCGGGGGCGGGTGCGGGACGGGACGGATGTCGTCCTCGGCATCGGCGACGATTGCGCGGCGCTCAGACTGCCGGCGGGCGAACTGCTCCTGACCAGCACCGACCTGCTGATCGAGGAGATCCACTTTCGCCGGGCCTGGACCAGCCTGTTCGACCTCGGGGCCAAGAGTGCGGCGGTGAACCTCAGCGACATCGCCGCCATGGGCGGTACGCCACGCTTCCTTTATCTGGGTCTCGGCATCCCCGCCGACCTGCCGCTGGCCGAACTGGAGGCGCTGGTCGATGGTTTTACGCAGGAGGCGGAAGACGCCGGAGCGACGCTCGCCGGCGGCGACACCTGCCGGTCTCCGGGCCCGCTGCTGATCGCCGTGACCGTCGAAGGGAGCGTCCCCCCGGGAGAGTTGCTGCGGCGGGGCGGCGCCCGGCCGGGCGATGGCATCTACCTGTCCGGAACCCTCGGGGACAGCGCCCTGGCTTTGCGGCAGCTCCAGCAGGGGCTCCCGCCGGAGCCGTTTCTGTTGCAGCGCCACCGGCGACCGACGGCCCGCATCGGACTCGGTCGGGCCCTCGCCGCGGCGGGGTTGGCGACGGCGATGATCGACCTTTCCGACGGCTTGCTGGCGGACCTCGGTCACCTTCTGACCGCCTCCGGGGTCGGCGCCGAGATCAGCGCCGCGACCCTGCCCCTCTCCGCCCCCTTCCGGGCCGCCTTCGCTGCCGCGCCGGAGCTGTTGGAACTGGCCTTGGCCGGGGGCGAGGATTACGAACTCCTCTTTACCGTTCCCCCCTCCCGGGAAGGGGAGTTGCAGACCGGCACCTGGCCGGCGACGGTCACCCGCATCGGCAGCGTCACCCCGCCCGAGTGCGGGCTGACGGTCAAAGGTCCGGACGGGGCGGTCCTGCCGATGGCGCATCGCGGTTTCAATCATTTCGCTCCCACCGGCCCCGCCGGCCCGGTGGCCGGCTGAACCCTCGGCGGCCCGTCCCCGATCCGGTGGGACCGAAGTTTGCCGGTCACTGGGGCTTGAGATCCGAGAGGACCTTTGAGCAAGTCGCCTCCACAGCCTCCGCCGTTTGTCGGCAGCGAATTCGGCGACGCCGATTTCGAGCGCCTGCGCGATCTGCTCCTGGCCCGGCGCAGCTTCGACCTCGGCATGTACAAGGATCGCTGCATCAAACGCCGCATCGCAGCCCGGGTCCGGGCGGTCGGCCTGGGCGCAGCCGCCCCCTACCTGGAGCGGCTGGAACATGACGAGAAAGAGATCGATGCCCTGCTCGCGGCTCTGTCCATTCACGTCTCCCAGTTCTTTCGCAATCCCTCGACCTTCGGGGTCCTGGAACAGGAGATTCTCCCCCGGCTGGTGGTCGAGGCCCGCGCCGGGCCGTCCCGCCAGCTGCGCCTCTGGAGCGTCGGCTGCGCCACCGGTGAGGAACCTTACTCCCTGGCCCTTTTGGTCGACGAGCTGGCTCCGCAGGGGGTCGATATCGAAATTCTCGGCAGCGACGTCAGTCCGGCCGTGCTGGAACTGGCCGCCGTCGGCCGTTATGACGCCCAGCGGCTGCAAGAGGTGCCGGAGGCGGTGCGCGAACGATACTTCCTCCCCGAGGGGTCGGCCTTCCGCCTCGACGCCGGAATCCGGCGCCGGGTGCGCTTCGTCCATCACGACATCCTCGGCCAGGACCAATATCCGGCGGCCCGGCTGATCCTCTGCCGCAACGTCCTGATCTATTTTTCACGCGCCGATCAGGAGCGAATCCTGCGAGGCTTCGCCCGGTCCTTGGGGGCCGGGGGCTATCTGGTCCTGGGCCGGGCCGAGACCCTCCTCGGCGAAACCCGGCAGCTCTTCGCCCCCGAATACCCGGCAGAGCGGATTTATCGGTGTCGGCCGCACCCCGACCCGGCCGACCATTTTGGGGCTTGTTCCGACTGACCTTCCAGCGAAACCGGTTTGCAAAGGAGCACGGAAGATGCGCGTTCAAATCAGCCACAAATTTGTCATGGGGTTCATCATCGTCGTCGGTTCCAGCGTGTTCCTCAACCTGTTGGTTCCGCGGCTGGGAGTTCCGGAGGCCTGGCAGCAGCTGGTCAGCATCAGCTGCGCCCTCCTCGTCGGGCTCCTCTTCGGTTGGGTCTTTTCCAAGGCCTTTACCGCCAATATCGGCTTCCTCTCCGAAGCCGCCGAACGCCTCCGGCTCGGTGATCTGTCCCGGCAGATCCGGCTGAGGGGGACCACCTTCCCCGACGAGACCACCGATCTCGCCGCGTCGTTGAACCGGGTGGTGGAGACCCTTCGCGATCTGGTCGGCACCATCCGGGCCTCGGCGAGCAAGGTCGCCGAGTCGGCCCAGGGTCTGTCGGCCACCTCCGAGGAAATGACCGCCTCCAGCCATGAAGTGTCGAACACCGTAGAACAGATCAGTCGCGGTGCCGAAACCCAGGCGGAGATGGTTGAGCGGTCCTCCAAGCTGATTCGCGAGATGGCGATGGCCGTCGATCTGGTCGCCGCCGCCGCGGCCAAGGTCGCCGCCGCCGCCAGCGAAACCGCCCGCACCGCCCACGGGGGCGGGGAGACGGCCCGGGCCACCACCGAAAAGATGAAGCACCTGCTGGTCGATGTGGAGAGCAACGGCCGGCAGATCGTCTCCTTCGGCGTCCAGGTGCAGAAGATCGGCAAGATCGTCGAAGTCATCACCGGCATCGCCCAGAAGACCAACCTGCTGGCTCTCAATGCCACCATCGAGGCCGCCCGCGCCGGTGAATACGGCCGCGGTTTCGCGGTCGTGGCCGAAGAGATCCGCAAGCTCGCCGATTCGACCGGCGAGTCGGCCGGAGAGATCACCACCCTGATCGAGGCGATCCGGGAGGAGGGGCAGCAGGTCCAGGCCTCCATGAAACAGACCCTGGTCGAAATGGATTCGGGCCGCAGCGCCCTCGATTCGACCGGGCGCGCCTTCGACGAAATCATCCAGACCGCCGTCAACACCCAGACCAAGGCGACCAGCATCGCCGAACTGGCCCAGCAACAGACCGACGGCGCGGGCAAGATGGTGGTGGCGATCGAAGAGATCGCCAAGGTCGTCGCCGATAACGCCGCTGCGACCCAGCAGGTTTCGGCATCGACCCAGGAGCAGACCGCCTCCATGGAGGAGATGGCCCATGCCGCCCAGGATCTCGCGCTCCTCGCCGACCAGCTGCTGGAGGCGGTCCGGCGCTTCCAGCTCGGCAGCGAGCGGGCCTGAGCCGCAATGGAACTGGTCCTCCTCTTCCGCCTGGCGGACGAAACCTACGGCCTGGAAGTGGCACAGGTGCAGGAGATCGTCGAAGCGCCGAACTTCGACTACATCCCCCTTGCCCCTCCGCCCTTCGTCGGCGCCATCAATTTTCACGGTAGCATCCTGCCGGTGATCGATCTGCCGGGCTATCTGGGCTTTGCCAAGGCCGAGCGGGATGGCCGCGTCATCGTCCTTCCCCCGCATATCTGCATCCTCGGGTTGACGGTGACGGTCCTCGGCCGGATCGTGCCGTTGGCCCGGGAGTCACTCCTTCCTCCGGGGGGAGATCGGCAGCAGGACGCCTATATCCGGGGCGTCATCAACCACTGCGGAGAGATGATTAATCTGCTCGACATCCCCCGACTTCTGGCCAGTCTCGAGGGGAACACCACGAGCATCTGAAGGAGAAAGACCATGGGCCTGAAGATTCTGATCGTCGATGACGCCCTGTTTATGCGCAACATGCTCAGGGATATCTTTATCCGCGCCGGCCACCAGGTGATCGGTGAAGCGGCCAACGGTATCGAAGCCGTCGAGCAGTACCACCTCCTGCATCCCGACCTGGTGACGATGGACATCGTCATGCCGCTCAAGAGCGGAATCGAGGCCCTGCAGGAAATCTCCGACGCCGACCCCGACGCCTGCGTCATCATGTGCAGCGCCCTCGGCCAGGACGCCCTGGTCATCGAGGCGGTCCAGGCCGGGGCCAAAGACTTCATCGTCAAGCCGTTCAAGGAGGAGCGCGTCCTCGACGTGGTCCGCCGCGTCGCCGGCCAGGCCTGAACGACCAGAAACCGCAGACCAGGGACGAGGGACCAGCGACTGCCGGAGGAGGGCGGCTGGGACCCTCCGCCGGGATTGATCCTATGGACATGGCCAAATATCACGGGATGTTTCTCACCGAAGCCCGGGAACATCTCAACAACATGAGCCGCCTGCTGCTGGAGGTCGAAAAGGCGCCCGGGGATCGGGAGGGGATCGATTCCCTGTTTCGCGAGGCCCATTCGATCAAGGGGATGGCGGCGTCCATGGGCTACGACACCACCGCCCGGCTCGCCCATCATCTCGAAGACCTGATGGATGGCTTTCGCAAAGGGGGGAGCATCACCCCCGAGGCGATCGACCGGATGCTGGCCGGGACCGACCTGTTGGAAGGGCTTCTCGCCGACCTGACCGCCGGGATTCCCGAACGGGACGTCGAAGCCTTTCTCGCCGCGGGGCCGGTTGCCCCCGCGCCCCCCGCGCCAGCATCCTCCTCCCCGGCGGAACCGGCGGCCGCTCCCCCGGAAGCCGCGGCGCCCGAGGCCGAGGGGCTGCTGGTTGTGGAGGCCCTGCAGGTCGCCATCACCCTCGCCGATGACGCGCCGGCTCCGGCGGCCCGGGCTCTTTTGGTGCTGCGGGAGCTGCTCCGCTGCGGCACCCTGCAATCGACCTCCCCCAGCGAGACGGAACTGAAGCGCGGCGGTCCGGTCTCCGGACTGTCCGCCTGGCTGGAGACCGAACTGCCGCGGGCCGAGGTTGAGGCCCGCCTGCGGGCCATGCCCGATGTGGTCCAGGTCAGCTTCGGCGAAGATCGCCGCAAGGAAACGGTGGCGTTGCGTCGCGAAGAGGGTCCGCGCACGGTCCGGGTGCGAACCGAAATCCTCGACCGTTTCATCAACCTCACCGGGGAGCTGATCACCAGCCGCTACATGCTCCAGGGAGCCGCCCGGCAGGGCCGCCTGCGGGATGTCAAAAGCGGCCTCGACCAGTTGGCCCGGCTCGTCACCGACCTCCACCATCAGGTCCTCCAGGTCCGCATGATGCCGCTCGAAAGCATCACCGGCCGGCTGCCGCGAGTGGCCCGCGACCTGGCCCGCAAAACCGGCAAGGAAGTGAACCTGTGCATTGAGGGTTCGGAAGTCGAACTCGACCGGGCGATCCTCGAAGAGCTGGCCGACCCTCTGGTGCACATGGTCCGCAATGCCATCGATCACGGCATCGACACCCGCGGCACGGTCACCGTCCGAGCCTGGCGGGAGAAGGATCTGGTCCTGATCGAGGTGGCCGACGACGGACGCGGCATGGACCCGGCCATGATCCGCCACAAGCTCCTGGAAAAACGGCTCATCAGTGCCACGCAACTCAAAGCCATGCGCGACCGGGACCTGCTGCAGTGGGTCTGTCACCCCGGCTTCTCCACCGCCGCCGTCGTCACCGAGACCTCGGGGCGCGGTGTCGGCATGGACGTCGTCAAATCGGCCGTGGAAAGTCTCGGCGGGGTTCTCGATATCGAATCCGGTCCCGGGATCGGGACCCGCTTCCTGCTGCGGCTGCCGCTGTCGGTGGCGATCATCCAGGTTCTGCTGGTCGAATGCGCCGGCCATACCGTGGCCATCCCCATCACAAGGGTCCTGCGCACCCTCGAAGTCCCCCGCGAGGAAATTCGCTCTTCGGGCCGCCAACTGGTGATCCCCCTGGGCGAAGATCTGGTGCCGCTGCTGTCGCTTCGCAAGATTCTCGGCTTGCCGCCCGGGGCTTACGATGCCGGAGTGCAGATGGTCATCACCGAGCTGCGCGGCCGCCGGATCGGGCTGGTCGTCGACCGCCTGTCGGGACAACGGGAAGTCTTCGTCAAGTCCCTGGACTTCCCCCTCAATCAGATCGCCGGAATCAACGGCGCCGCGATCCTCGGCGACGGCAGCATCGTCTTTCTCCTCGATCCCCAGCCCCTCCTCGAACTCCGTCCCGGGGGCAGCCGCCGCCCGCGCCAAGGAGACACCTGATGAGCATTGCCCCCCTTAGCCCCGGTCAACTCGACGCTCTGAAGGAAATCAGCAACATCGGCATGGGCCACGCGGCCACCGCCCTGTCCCAGCTGATCGGCGAAACGGTTTATCTGCGGGTTCCGCGGGTGACGTTGACCGATATCTCCCGGGTCCCGGAGCTCCTCGGCGGGGCCGAAACGGTGGTGGCGGGGATCACCCTGCAGATTCTCGGCGCCGCCCGCGGCAATATCCTCCTGATCTTCCCCCGCGCCAGCGCCCAGCAGCTCCTGGCCCGCCTGCTGCACAGCCAGGAGGAGGAACTGCTGCTGAGTGAATTGGGCGCCTCGACCATCAAGGAAGTCGGCAACATCCTCGCCTCGGCCTATCTCAACGCCATGGGGAGCCTCCTCCACCTGACCCTGATCCCTTCGGTTCCGCAGCTGGCCTGCGACATGGCCGGGGCGGTCGTCGATTTCGTCCTCATCGAACTGTCCCAGACCGGAGAACTGGCGCTGATGGTCGAAACCGAGTTTCATGGCACCGACCCCCGCCAGGAGACGATCAAGGGGCACTTCTTCCTCCTCCCCGACCCGGCCTCCCTCCACCTGATCCTGGATGCCGTGGGAGAGTGTTGATGACCGCCCGAATTCACATCGGCATCTCCGAATACCAGCTGGCCGAACCGCCGGCGGTCCTGGTCACTTACGGCCTCGGCTCCTGTCTGGCGATCGCCCTTTACGACCCCGCCCGCCGGCTCGGCACCATGGCCCACACCTTGCTGCCGACGATCCGGGTGGTTGCGGCGTCGACCCGGCCGGCCAAGTATGTCGATGCCGCCATCGACCTGATGCTCGGGGAACTGACCGCCCGCGGCAGCGACCGCCGCCGCCTGGTGGCGAAGATCTTCGGCGGCGCCAACATGTTCGAGCCGCTCCTGGGGGGCGGATCGGAGAACAGCGTCGGCACCCGCAACATCCGCAGCGCCCGTGAAGCCCTGGCGACCGTAGGCATCCCCCTGGTGGCCGAGGATGTCGGCGGCAATTTCGGTCGAACCGTCGAGTTCGACTTAACCTCGGGCACCATCCTGGTCCGTGCGGTGCGCGGCCGGGAGGGGGAAATGACCTTCTGAAACGTGGCCACCGCCCTGGAGACAATACGATGAAACGCATTCTGATCGGCCTGCTCCTCCTGCTCCCCTCCGTCGCCCCGGCGGCGACCGCCGATCTCAACCAGGTGATTCGGACCCTGGAGAGCCCCTTCCGCGCCGACGCCGCGCCGAAGGCAGCCATTCACGATTTCGAGGCCGATTTCTCCCAGGAATCACGCATCGCTTCTCTCGACCGGACCCAGCATGGAGAGGGCCGGGTGTCGATCCGTTTCGAGCCCCGGGATCCGGCCCGTCCTTCCCTCGCCATGTTCCGCTGGGAATATGCCCAGCCGACCAACCAGGTGGTGGTCTCGGACGGCCACCGCCTGTGGGTCTACGTCCCCGAGAACCGCCAGGTGATCGAGTCCGAGATCGACCTTGCCGAACACACCCGCAATGACGACCCCCTCACCTTCCTCACCGGCCTCGGCAACCTGTCCCGGGACTTCTCCATCGGCTGGGCCGATCCAAAGCAGGACCCGCAGGGAAACTGGTTGCTGGCGCTGACCCCGCGCCGACCCGCCCCCCTCATCGCCAGCTTGCGGATCGTCGTCGACCACCGCGCCGTCGAGGCCTTCAAGGCCGACGGCAGCACCGGCCGCTTCCTGCCGCTGCTCGCCACGACCGTCACCGATCCGAGCGGCAACAGCACCTCGATCGAGTTCAGCAACATCCGCGTCAACCGCAACCTGTCCCCCGCCAGTTTTGAATTCATTCCCCCGGCCGGCGTCACGGTGGTGCGGCCCAAAGAGGGGAAGCAGGGCTTCTGAATCCCGGGCAGTGGCGGCAAAATGGCCGGCGGCCCGGATTGGCACTTTTCATCCGGGCCGCTTTCATGCTATAAGTCGTTGATTCGGCGGGGTTATCGACCCTGCCGGCACATTTTCCAACAAAGGAGGAGTTGCGATGCCGAGTTTTGACATCGTTTCAAAGGTCGATCTGCAGGAGGTCGACAACGCCGTCAACCAGACGATCAAGGAAGTCGATCAGCGCTACGACTTCAAGGGGACCCACAACGAAGTGACGCTGGAGAAGGACGCCATCCTCATCGTCGCCGCCGACGACTACAAGCTGCAGGCGATCATCGACATCCTCAAGGGGAAGCTGGTGCGCCGCAACGTCTCCGCCAAATGCCTCGATTTCGGCAAGAAGGAAGCCGCCTCCCATGGCGCCGTCCGCCAGAAAATCGGCATTGTTCAGGGGATCGCCACGGAGAAGGCCAAGGAGGTCATCAAGCTCATCAAGGAGACCAAGCTCAAGGTCCAGGCGCAGATCATGGAGGATCAGGTGCGAATCACCGCCAAACAGATCGACGATCTGCAGGACGTCATCCAGCTCCTCAAGGGACAGGATTTGGGGATCGATCTGCAGTTTGTCAACATGCGTTCCTGAAGCAGGCCACCCCTCGACAAGGACCACCATGAAACGGAAAGTCTCCCTGGTCAGCCTCGGTTGTCCCAAAAACCTGGTCGATGCCGAGGTCATGCTCGGCCACCTCCCCGCCGACCGCTACGAAATCGTCACCGACGAATCCCAGGCCGACATCATCATCGTCAACACCTGCGCCTTTATCAGCGACGCCAAGGAAGAGTCGGTGGAGACGATCCTGGAGGTTGCCGACTACAAGAAGAACGGCTGCTGCAAGCTCCTGGTCGTCTCCGGCTGCCTCCCCCAGCGCTACCGGGACGAACTGGCCGGGGAACTCCCCGAGGTCGACCTCTTCATGGGGACCGGCGACGCCCCGCGCATCGTCGAACTGCTGGAGACGACCAAACCCGGGGGGAGCGGCCGGCAGGCGGTGGGACTCCCCGAGTTCCTCTACGACCACACCACCCCCCGGGTCAAATCCTCCCCCTTCTACTCGACCTACGTGAAGATCGCCGAAGGCTGCGCCAACTACTGCTCCTTCTGCGTCATCCCCCAGCTGCGCGGCCCTTTGCGCTCCCGGAGTATCGCCTCAGTCGTCGCCGAGGTGCAGGGCCTGGTCGCTGACGGCGTCAAGGAGATCAACCTCATCGCCCAGGACGTCACCGCCTACGGCAACGACCGCCACGACGGCGCCCGGCTGGAAACGCTGCTCAAGGAGCTGGTGAAGATTGACGAGCTGCGCTGGCTGCGTCTCCTTTACGCTTACCCCGACGGCGTTTCCGACGAACTCCTCGACCTGATCGCCGGCGAGGAGAAGCTCTGCAATTATCTCGACATCCCCCTGCAGCACATCGATGACGACATCCTGGCGATGATGAACCGCCGCGTCGATGAAACCGCGATCCGGCACCTGCTGGAACGGATCCGCAGCCGCATCCCCGACCTGACCCTGCGCACCTCCTTCATCGTCGGCTTTCCGGGAGAAAGCGACGAACAGTTCGCCAAGCTCCTCGCCTTCGTCAACGAGGGCCACTTCGAACGAGTCGGGGTCTTCCGCTATTCGCGGGAGGAGGGGACGGCCGCGGCCCAGCTTCCGACCCAGGTTCACGAGCGGATCAAAAAGGCCCGCCACCAGAAGTTGATGAAGGCGCAAGCCCGCGTCTCCTTCCGCAAGAACCGGGCCCTGGTCGGCCAGATCGAGCCGGTCCTGGTGGAGGGTTTCAGCGAGGAGACCGATCTGCTGCTGCGCGGCCGCAGCGTGCGTCAGGCCCCCGATGTCGACGGCCAGGTCTACATTACCGCCGGCCAGGCGGAGATCGGCGCCATCGTCCCGCTACGCATCACCGACTCCTCCGAATACGATCTGATCGGCGAGATCCTCGAAACCAACCCCTGATCCCCCTTTGACGAGGTGCTTCGTGTCGACCCGGCGGCTACTTCACCTGCTGGTCCTCCTGCTGCTGGCAACGGCCCTTGGCGCCGCCTGCAAAAGCCAGGGAGCGCCCGCCAAGCTGGTCGAGGTCCGCCGCAGTCAGCTGCTGATGGGGACGGTGGTGGAAATCATCGCCCGCGGGCCGGATCGGCCCCGTCTGGAGACGGCGGTCGATGGCGCCTTTGCCGAGCTGGCCCGCATCGAGAAACTGATGGAGCCGCACGGTCTCGACAGCGATGTGGGCCGCCTTTTCAAGGCCGGAATCTTTCTGGAGGTCTCCCCCGACACCGCTGCGGTCATCGCCCAGGGGCTGAAGGTGGCGACGGCGAGCGGCGGCGTTTTTGACATGGGACTCGGCCGGCTCAAGGAACTCTGGGATATCGAGGGGGAACATCCGCAACCGCCGAGCGCCGCCGCCATCGCCCAGGCCCTGGCCGGGACCGGACTCGGCGATCTGCAGCTGAACGGCCGGGTCGTGCAGAAACGGGACCCGGGGCTGGTCGTCGATCTCGGCGGAATCGCCAAAGGCTACGGGATCGACCGCGCCATCGGGGTCCTCGCCGCCGCCGGCGTCGAGCATGCCTCGATCAACGCCGGCGGCGACATCCGCCTCCTCGGCAACCGCGGCAACCGTCCCTGGCGCATCGGCATCCAGCACCCGCGCCATCCCGGCGAAATTCTCGCCACCATCGATCTTGCCGACACGGCGGTGGTGACCTCCGGCGATTACGAACGTTTTTACGAACGCGACGGGGTCCGCTACCATCACCTCTTCGACCCCCGCACCGGCCAACCGGGCCGCCTCTGCCAATCGGTCACCGTCGTCGCCCCCGAGGCGGTCCTCGCCGACGCCCTGGCCACCGCGGTCTTCATCCTCGGTCCCCAGGCCGGTCTGGAACTTCTGGCCCGCTTCCGGGGGGTGGAAGGGCTGATCGTCGCCGCCGACGGCACCAGCGTCACCACCCCGGGGTTGGCGGATCAAGTCAAGTGGCGCTGACCTCCCTCTGGCGCCGCACCCGGCCCTTCGACCGGGTGGTGGTCCTCCTTCTGTTCATTCTCTGCGCCGTCCTGTTCGTGGTGCTGCGTCCCGGCCCTCCCGGCCGCCGGGTGGTCGTCGAAGCCGCCGGCCGGGTGGTCTTTACCGCCCCCCTCGACCAGGACCGCAGCTTCATCGTCACCGGACCCTTGGGCGAAACCCGTCTGGCGATCCGCCACGGCAGCGTCTGCATCGAAGCCTCCCCCTGCCCCCATCGGGTCTGTCTCGGCATGGGCGCCATCACCCGCTCCGGCGAGATTCTCGCCTGCGTCCCCAACGGCGTCCTGGTCCGGATTACCGGCACCGCTTCGACCGGGGACCGGACCGAGCCCTATGACCTCCTCTCCCGCTGACCATCCCGACCTCCCCCGCCTGCGACGCCGGGTCTTTCTCGCCCTCTTTGCCGCCCTGGCGGTCGCCCTCCACACCCTGGAGGCGCTGCTGCCGGCACCGGCTCCCTGGTTCCGCCTCGGCTTCGCCAATATCCTGACCCTAGTGGCCCTCTTCTGCTACGGCGGCCGTGCGGCCTGGTCGGTGGCGCTGGTCCGTATCGGCGTCGGCTCCCTGGTCCTCGGCAACCTCTTCGCCCCGGGCTTCCTCCTCGCCCTCGGCGGCGGCATTCCCGCCACCGCCCTGATGACCCTGGCCCATCGGGTCGGCGGCCGACGCCTCGGCCCGGTCGGCGTTTCGGCCCTCGGCGCCGCCGGCCACGCCGCCGGCCAGATGCTGATCGCCTCCCTGGTCCTGGTCCGCCACCCCGGCCTCTGGGCCCTCTTCCCCTTTTTCCTGCTCTTCGCCCTGCTGACCGGGATCGCCAACGGCGTGGCCGCTGACCTGGTCCTCGACGCCCTGCGCGGCCATCCGGCTTTCTCCGCCGCTCTCGGGGTGGAGGAAGAGCGGTGAAGGTCCTGCGCTTCCTCCGCCCCTACTGGCACCCCTACCGGCGCCGGCTGACGGCCGGGGCGGGCTGGCTGCTGTTGACCAACCTGCTGGCGCTGGCCATCCCGAAGCTGCTCCAGCAGGGGATCGACGGGGCCGTGGCCGGCACCGCCGGCGTGGTGGCGACCGCCGCCGCCCTCCTCGCCGCCGCCGCCGTCGCCCGGGGCGGGGCGCGCCTCGCCTCCCGGCTCCCGTTTCTGCACAGTGCCCGGCTGATCGAGGTCGATCTGCGCCGCGACCTGATGAACCGGCTCCTCGCCAAGGAAACGGCCTTCTTCGACGGTCACCGCACCGGCGACATCCTCTCGCGCTTCACCAACGACCTGGCCAATGTGCGGATGCTCGCCGGTTTCGGTCTGCTGACCATCTGCAACGCGATCCTCATCTACCTGATGTCCCTGGCGATGCTCTTCACCCTGGCGCCGAAGCTGGCGCTGATCGCCCTCCTCCCCTATCCGCTGCTGCTCCTGATCGTAAAGCGCCTCAGCCGCGACCTTCTGCTCCACTCGAGCGCAGTCCAGGAAGGGCTCGGCCAGGTCAGCGAAGCGGTCGAGGAGGCGGTCAGCGGCCAGGCGGTGATCCGCGCCGGTACCCTGCGGGTCAATCGCCTCGCACGCTTTTCCGCCGTCAACGGCGACTATCTGGAGAGCAACCTGAAGCTGGCGCGACTGAGGGCGCTGCTGCTGCCGATCATGACCCTGGTCGGCCCCCTGGCGACCCTGCTGGCCTTTGCCTTCGGCGGCAAGCTGGTGGTGGGGAAGGCCTTGACCCTGGGGGAACTGGTGGCCTTCAACGCCTATCTGGTGCAGCTCGCCTGGCCGACCATGCTCCTCGGCTGGGTCCTGACCCTGCTGCAGCGGGCCCAGGCCAGCTGCGACCGGCTGGCGCCGCTGCTGGCGGCGGAGCCGCCCCCTCGCGGCGGCACCGCTCCGGTCCCCGGCCCGCCGGCGATCACCGCTCGCGGCCTGAGCTTCGCCTATGGCGACCGGCCGGTTCTGGAGGCTCTGGACTTCGACCTCCCGGCCGGCACCCTGGTCGGCATCGTCGGCCCGACCGGCGCCGGCAAGAG
>JBBQBQ010000057.1:0-16356 GCA_038317685.1 Desulfuromonadales bacterium
GCTTGTCTCAAGAAACGGGGAACCAACGATTACGCCCCGTATTACCTCGGCGGAGAACAAAAGCGCGTCTGTCTTAACACCGATTCCTTACAGGTCGCCAAGGAAAAGGTGCGCCAAATCGAGTCGGCCCTGGCCCGGGGGACCGATATCCCCCTGCCGACCAAGACCCCCATCCCCCAGATCGTCACCGCCTACGTCGACTATCTGCGCTCCGTCAAGCTGGAACGCAACGCCCAGCGGGATATCTACTACCTGCGGGAAAGCTTCGGCCCGATCTGCCCCTGCCTGAAACTCAAGAACGAAACCATCAGCGCCAAGGGGAAGAAACACCCGAGCCGCTCAATCGTCCCGCCGATCCAAGTCAACCACTTCGAACAGATCACCACCGCCGATATCGCAAAAATTCATCGCCGCCCAGCTCCGCACCAAGGGTTTAGCGCTCAAGACCGCCAACCGCTTCAGTACCAGCCTGCGGAAATTTCTCGACCAGTACGAACCGCC
Source organism: Desulfuromonadales bacterium (assembly GCA_038317685.1). GTDB lineage: Bacteria > Desulfobacterota > Desulfuromonadia > Desulfuromonadales > DDH964 > JBBQBQ01. The sequence continues at coordinate 502 of JBBQBQ010000057.1, forward strand.
CCAGGTGGAAGAATGCTGGTATTTTTCCACGCCGCAGGGGAAGCGCTGGAACCCGGATAACTTTTCGAGTCTGTTACGAGATTAAAATCAGAAGGAGGTGCTAGTGTGGGGATGTTTGGATTATCGGCACCCCTTTGGTAGTCAGCTTGCAGTGAAGGGGGAAAGCTTGTAAAAATATTATCTGACCGATGCCGATCCCAGACAGTGCCCAGGTCCAGCACCTTCCGCCTGAGTGAAGTGAGGGGTAGGTGGATGAACCCTGCTGAATAGGAAATATGCCTTGTCATCACCGGACCGCACCAGCGAAGCCGGACCAACAGAAAATAGAGGGAGGCCATCATGGCCAAAGAACGTATCGTGATCATCGGCGGGGACGCGGCCGGCATGAGCGCCGCCTCCAAAATTCGGCGGGAACAGCCGGAAAGGGAGATCCTGGTCCTGGAAAAGACCGACTACACATCCTATTCCGCCTGCGGTATCCCCTACTACCTGGGCGGTATGGTCGACCGGGTAGAGAGCCTGATCGTCCGCCCTCCTGAAGAGTTCCGGGAAAAGTACGGAATCGATGTGCGAACCGGTCACGAAGCCCGCGAAATAGATCCGGTGGCCCAACAAATCAGGATTCGGGCCAGAGATGGCAGCGAATTCACCGAACCCTTTGACCAACTGCTGATCGCGACGGGCGCCCACCCCTTCTGCCCAAAAGTGCCGGGAATGGACGCCGACGGCATTTTCGGCTTGTCCACCCTGGCGAGCGGAATCCGGGTTCAGGAATTTCTCGACCGGAATAATCCGAAAACCGCGGTGGTAATCGGTGGCGGCTACATCGGGCTGGAGATGGCCGAGGCGTTGGTGCGTCGAAAGCTGGACGTGTCGCTGGTCGACCGACATCACCAGGTGATGAACACCCTCGACCCGGACATGGGCGCCCTGGTCTCCCAGGCGCTGCGGGATGTCGGCGTCAAGCTCTATCTTGGGGAGGAATTTCGAGCCCTGGAGGTCGCCAATTCCAGAGTGACCGGAGTAGTGACCGACCAACGCACCCTGCCGGCCGAGATCGTCATCCTCGGCATGGGAGTTCGGCCCAACGCCGAACTGGCCGAAAACGCCGGGCTCGAACTGGGAGCCAAGGGCGCGATCAAGGTCGACGCTCGCATGCAGACCGGCACAACGAATATCTGGGCGGCGGGCGACTGCGTCGCCACCATGCACCGACTGACCGGCCACCCAATCTACATCGCCCTCGGCACGGTGGCCAACAAGCAGGGGCTGGTGGCTGGGATCAACCTCTCCGGCGGCAACGCTTGGTTTCCAGGGGTGATGGGAACGGCGGTGAGCAAGATCTGCACAGTTGAGGTGGCTCGCACCGGCCTCCAGGAGAGGGAACTGAAAGAACTTGCCCTTAACTATTCTGCGGTGAAAATCGAGGCCAAGACCCGGGCCGGTTACTACCCGGGTTCAGGCCCCATTACCGTCAAACTGATCGGCGAGAAGGGGAGCGGTCGGCTCCTCGGGGCGCAGCTCGTCGGCGTGGAAGGCGCTGCCAAACGCATTGATGTGATCGCTACCGCCCTGACCGCCGGGATGACCGCCGAGGATTTGATCGATCTCGACCTGAGCTATGCGCCGCCCTACTCCCCGGTCTGGGACCCGGTACAGACCGCCGCCCGGCAACTGGTCAAGGCATTGTGAGCAGGCGGTTCAATCCTCAGGATGAGTTTTCTGGGTCTGGCGGATATGGCCGTAATTCAGCAGCGCGACGAAGATGCTTCCGCCGACTAAGTTTCCCAAAATGGCGATGCCAACAAAACGCAGGATTTGAAGCAGGGTGAACTGATCGCCGATCAGGTAGGCGGTGCAGATCTCCACGAAACCGGCGATGGAGCGGTGGAGATGGCCGAGGCCGAGAGTGAAGGTGGGAAATCAATCCCTCTTGAACCTTGCAACGTAGAGCTGCGACAGGAAGATCAGGGTAAAAATCCCATTCAGGTCGACGGTATAGCCCGAAGGAGCCCGTCCGCCCCGTTTCCCCGGTGACGGCACAAGCCCCAGGGCATTCCAGAGATAGCGGATCATCACTCCTGCCACTGTCGCGGTGAGAAAGATCGAAACAAACAGCACCAGGGCCATTTTCCAACCGCACTACCGCTGATAGGCATGAACGATGGGCGGCACGATCAGGTCCGCGAAAATGAAGGACATCACCCCGCCGAAGGCGATGCCGTTCTTCCAGAGAATCAGGGCGAAGGGGACATTGCCGACGGAGCAGACGAGGGTGATCACGCCGAGGACCACCCCGATAAGCGAACTTTCGACCACAGCCATGAAACTCCCCTCGGTGCCGAAACGGAACAGGGTCGCCCACCATTCCCGGGGGACGAAAGCTGCGATCAGCCCGGCAATCAGGAACCCACCGAGGATGTCGGTCCAGAGCATCTGCCAATCACCCAGCGTATTGCGAAAGACATTTTCCCACCCCTTTTTCGTCAGCAGCCGCTGTCCCAAGGACAACCCCTGCACCCTTTTCTGGTAGGCATCCCGGCAGCTGGCCGAGCAGAAGTAGAGGGTCTCGCCGCCCTCGGTCTCGAGGGTCAGGGTGCTCTCCGCTTCCGGGTCGACTTCCATACCGCAGTTCGGATCGCGCACCCCTTCCGTTCCCCGGACATGCTCCCGGGCCGCCTCGAACCAGACGCTGGGGATCATGAAGCGGAAGACCAGCACCAGCAGGGCGATGAGGATCAGGCCCGACAGGAAGTTGGCGAAGACGAACTGCCAGCCGAGAAGAACCCACATCACCAGCCCCAACTCGACCACCAGGTTGGTGCTGGCGAACGGGAAGACGGCGAGGCCAACCTCGGGCGAGGCGCTTCCATCCCTTGCCGCCCAGGGCTCGGCTCATCTGTTGTTCGGAGACGAAGGATTCGACGGCGCCGGCGATGGTGAAGCCGAGGACCAACGCCCATCAAGTCTCCCAAGCCATTCCCAAGGCCAGCTTGATTCCCTGCAACCGGGTCTCGATCAAATTCATCATGAGAACCAGTTCCTTCCCATCGTCCGACCTGTTGATTTCAACTTACCACCCGAGGCGGGGGAGTCAAATCCGGGTTGAAGACCTCGGATGACCCAAACTTTCGGGAGAGGGGCCTTGGATTGGCCGTTCAGCGGGAGAGAACGGCGAACAGGGGAAGATGATCGGATGCGCGAAGAGAGAGGGGGTTTTTGAAGGTGACGGGGGGGGTCAGACGGCGCGGCGGGTCGGTCAGGATGTGATCGAGCCGCAGCAGAGGCCGGCGGGCTGGAAAGGTCGCCGGCGACTGGACGTAGCCAAAATGACGGTGCAGCCAACGCAGCGGCCGACCCCAGAAGAGCCATTCGTTGAAATCCCCCATCAGAACCAATGGTGCCCCATTATCCTGCGTCAGGCAGGCGATGAGACGGCGCACCTGGAAGCGCCTTTCCCCGGTTCGCAGGCCGAGGTGGGTGACCGCGACCTGCAATTCTTCACCCCGCCAATCAAGATGTGCAACCAGGAGTCCGCGCGGTTCCCTTTTCCCGACGCTGAGGTCATGGCGTTCCACAGAAAGAACCGGCAGGCGGGTCAACAGGGCGTTGCCGTAATCCCCCGTTCCCCGCAGCATGGTCGGTCCAGCCACTACCGTCAGGCCGGTCATCTCCTGCAGCCGCGCCAGGTCGTCCCCTTCAGCGGCAACCCGATTGTCCACCTCCTGCAAGCCGATGAGGTCAGGGTTCATGGCGCGGATGACCGCGCCGATACGAGAAAGGTCGCGCCGCCGGTCCGTTCCGATCGCCTGGTGGATGTTCCAGGTAGCCAGGCGCAGTTGTAGCTCACTCATCCGTCTTCTCTTTTTCCCAGTGGAACAGCCACCGTTTGACCAAGTAGATCAACAGGCCACCGCCGACCAGGGCGACCATCGCCCAGAGGATGCTCAACCAGTGCGGCTCGCGCACCGCCTGTTCCAGCCCCCCCTCGAAGATCATGATTGCCATGATACCGGGCCCCATGCCTACGGCGGTGCCGAGCAGGAAGGAACCGGTGGAAATATGGCTGGCTCCTGCGACCATGTTGACCAGGGTGAAGGGCGCGATGGGGACCATCCGCACCATAGCGATGGCCAACCAGCCCCGTCGAGCCAGCTTCCGACTTAGCCGGTTCACCTTTTGGCCGGCCAGCTTGCGCACCACGTCGCGGCCCAGCCAGCGGCCGAGCAGATAGCTGGCAAGCCCTCCCAGAAGACTCCCGCACAAAGCCAGGAAAAACCCCATGAACGACCCGAAACTGAGCGCGGTGGCCAGGATCAGCAGCGTCACCGGGAACATGACGCAACTGCCGAGGATGAAGATGCCCAGCACGATCGGCGTGGTCCACGAACTGGCGCGGATGGTATCCGCAACCCCCAGCAGATAATCAAGGGTCAACCATTCCCGGAGGGGGGACCAGCGCCAGAGGACGGCCAGAAACGCCGCCGCGCCGAGCAGCAGGGCAAACCGCCAGGCCTTTTGCCGGAGTGCGGAATCTTCGTCCGGTTCCTCGGTTTCGATGCCCAGGTAGGTCAGCAGGTCCGCCACCTCGATAGGTCGTTCCGGGTCGACGATATCGCCCGCCGAAAGAGTGGCGACAGTTGAATTGTGCTTGCTTTCCGGCAGATCCTGCAAGGTCCGGGTCCCCTGGTTGAGAGCCTCGACGGTTGCCAGCAGGGAACCGGTATTCTCCAAATTTTCGGCCACCGTCTCCGTGTCAACGCCGAGATGTTCGGCCAGCAGCCGGTTGCGGAAATGGCTGATCGCCTTGGCCGTGGAACTCTGCTTCTCGGCCGCCAGAGCCAGGTTGCACTCGGTGTCGAACCCCATGGAACGATTGTTGAGGTTGGCGGAACCGACGGTCAGTAGCAAATCGTCGACGATCAACATCTTGCTGTGAACATTGATTCTGGCCGAGCCGAGCTCCGCGTGGGCCGGATAGCAGAGTTTCAGCCGGTGGTCCCGATCCGCTTCGTGGAGGCGGGCGACCAGACGCTGGCGCAAGGCCCCGAGATTCTCCGATTCGGCCCCCTGGTCTTGGTCGCGGCGCAGCCGAATGCGGCTGTCAATATCCCAGCCGACGATAAGGATGGACTTCCTCGCGGCTTCGCAGACCTCGGCCAGGGTACGGAAAAAGGCTTCCCCATCGATCAAAAAAGCGAGTCTGGTCGCTTCGACCACCTTCCAGCAATTCTCACCCGGACGAAAGAACATCAGTTTGGAGCCTGCGCTGCTGGCGAATCCCCCCTCTTTTCGCCCCGGCCAAGAGCAACGGCCGCGGCGATGAGGGAGAGGTGGGTCAGCCCCTGGGGAAAATTCCCCAGCATCTCCCCGCGATGGGTGTCGAACTCTTCGGCAAAGAGGCCGAGATCGTTGCCGGTAGCGGCGGCCCGCTGGAAGAACCTGCGCGCCTCCTCGACCTGCCCCTGGCCGGCCAGGACCTCGGCCAGCCAGAAGGTGCAGGCCAGGAAGACCCCCTCCTCCCCTTCCAGACTGTCCCTCCGGTAGCGACGCAGCAGCCCGTCGGTCTCCAGCTCCCGGCGAATCGCCGCGACGGTGCGCACCATCCGCTCGTCGTCGGCGGCAACGAAACCGAACATCGGCAACAGCAACAGGGAGGCGTCCATCGCTGGAGAATCGAAGGCCTGAACGAAGACGCCCCGCTCTGCGTCATATCCCCGCTCCTCAATTGCGGCGCGGATCTCTGCGCAGGCGTGCCGCCATTCGTCGAGCGGCGCCTCCCGGTCCAGATCCTGTGCCAGTCGGATGCCGCGCTCCACCGCTACCCAGCACATCGCCTTGGAGAGGACGAAGTGCTGCGGTTCGCCACGGATCTCCCAAATCCCCCGGTCGGGATTTCGCCATTGCCGGATCGCGGCGCCGACCAGTTCGCACAAGAACTCCCAATAGTCGTCGTCGGGCGACTGGCCGCGGGCGTGCCAGTTCCAGGCCAGATCGAGCAGCTCGCCATAGACGTCGAGCTGCAGTTGGGTCTCGGCGGCATTGCCGATGCGCACCGGGCGAGCGCCGCGATAACCCGCCAGTTCCTCGATCTCATATTCGTGGAGGCGACGCTCTCCCCCCACCCCGAAGAGGATCTGCAGTTCGTCGGCGCTCCCGGCACAGCTGCGCTCGATAAAGCGGCGGAACCCGTCCGCCTCCCCGGTGTACCCCAGCTCCGCCAGGGTACGCACCGTGAAGGAGGAGTCGCGCACCCAGGAGAAGCGGTAGTCCCAGTAGCGCGAGCCGCCGGCGGCTTCGGGAAGGGAGGTGGTCGCGGCCGCGGCGATGGCCCCGCTGGGCGCGTTGGAAAGCCCCTTGAGGACCAGGGCCGAGCGCATGACCAGGTCCCGCTCCGGTCCGGAGAAACGACCCTGGCCGGCCCAGTTCCGCCACCAGGCGAGAGTCTGCTCCAGGCGATCGTCCAGGGCTTCGATGGCCGGCGTCTCCACCAGCCCATCGTCGAGGTCCTCGGGACGCCCGTAAAGGAGGGAGAGATGCCGGCGCTCCCCCTCCCTGAGTCGGCAGGAGCCGCCCAGACGGTGGCGACCCTCCAGTTGAAGCTCCAGGTCGCCGGAAATCAGGAGCCCCGACGGTCCGCCCATGGCGAGGAAGGACTCGCCCTTTTTACGCATCCAGGGGAGGATCGCGCCGTAGTCGAAACAGGGAGCACACTCCAGCGCCACCTCCGCCTCCCCACGCACCCCTTCGAGAATCCGGATGATCTGCTGGTAGGGATGGTGTCTCCCCCCTTCCCGCATAGGGAAGAAATCGAGGAGGCGCAATTCGAACCGGTCGGAGGAGAAGGTGGTTTCCAGAATCAGGGTCTCATCGAGGTAGCGACGGGAGAGGCGGCACTCCCCCGTCGGGAAAAGATGGCAGTATCCACCTCTCCGCCAGTCGAGCAGGCGGCCGAAGCAACTCCCCGAGTCACGGCGCGGCAGACAGCACCAGTCGATGGAGCCGGATCGGGAGACCAGGGCAGAGGCATGGCAGTCGGAGATAAAGCCATAGTCGCTGATGGGTGGAAAGGTCTGGTTGGGTGGTTTCGCCATCTTGCTCCTCGATTCTCCCAGGGCTAAGGCCTTCTCGGGAAAGGAAGGCCGCCTGCAGACCGACGGCCAAGTGACGCTGAAATTATATCGACCGCATTCCCAGATTCAACCACGCCATGCCCGGGGTCGGACCAGGCTAACATATTGAAATAATAAAACAAAAATCTATTTTCTCTCCCCAAAATCAGCCTATAGTTCGATTTTTATGGGCAAAAATGGGCTCATAACCCAGCGGAGCCGGGCCAACGGAAAAGACTTCACGACAGATGGAGGGGGATGCCGGTGCAACAAGCCATTCATAACCCGAAGGTCGAAGGTTCAAATCCTTCCTCCGCAACCCAATCAAGGGACCTGCCGTTGGCAGGTCCCTTTTTGTTTGGCCTTGTACCCTGCTTGGTACCCCTTTTTGTACCCCGACCGAGGGAAGTGGTTCGAGCGCATTCGGGTCAAGACGGGGAACGGAGAGGATTGGCGACCAAAAACTGAAATCAACCGAGTGGCGTCGATCAGCACCAGCCGGTGAAAGTATTTCGGTCACGGAAGACCGTTGGGGTGTTGTGTTTAAGTCCAATAGCGATAGGCTGATGATCATGATCCGATATGGTTAATCGACAAATATAGAATGTCCCTTTTAGCCCAAAAACTTGCCGCAATGATACGGAATGAGTGTTTTGACATATTTTCTTATGGATTTTGTCCTATATACAGGGACTCAGAACGGAACGCCTCTGCTGTAAACACCAGGTTGATTGACCTCGCACCAAGGCTGATGTGCCTTAATTGCCGGGAGGCATGGATCATCTCAACCAAACGCGTTTCGATCCAGCACCGACGAACACAAAAAGCTATTGAGTGCATTGGGGCGGCACTCGGGAAATAGGGTCAAGCACAAGGTAAAGTTCTCCAAACGGAGGTTGCATGCCTGAGAATCATCTGGACCCCCCTGCTATTGACGAGGCTGCCCACACCTTGGATGTCCTCACGGAGGATCGGCGGCAGGAGGCTCTGCTTACAGCTGAAGCCTTGCAAAGAGCGATTTTCAACAGTGCCAACTTTTCGAGCATTGCCACCGACGCCAAGGGCGTGATCCAGATATTCAACGTTGGCGCAGAGCGCATGCTGGGCTATGTCGCCGCCGAAGTGATGAACAAGATCACCCCCGCCGATATTTCCGATCCGCAGGAAGCCATCGCGCGCGCCAAGGCGCTCTCCGCTGAACTTGGCACTCCGATAGAGCCAGGGTTCGAGGCTCTGGTATTCAAGGCTTCGCGCGGCATTGAAGACATCTACGAGCTGACTTACATCCGCAAGGATGGCAGCCGCTTTCCCGCGGTGGTGTCGGTCACGGCGCTACGCGACGATCAAGGCAACATCATCGGATATCTGCTGATCGGCACGGACAACACCGCGCGCAAACAGGCGGAAGAAGCGCTTGTCAAGGCGGGAGCCCTGCAGAATGCGATTTTTAACAGCGCCAACTTTTCCAGTATTGCCACCGATGCCAAGGGTGTGATCCAGATATTCAATGTCGGCGCCGAGCGCATGCTGGGTTATACCGCCGCCGACGTGATGAACAAGATCACGCCGGCCGACATTTCCGATCCGCAGGAAGTGATCGCGCGGGCCAGGGCGCTCAGTGCGGAGCTAGGCACTGAGATCACGCCGGGTTTCGATGCCCTGGTGTTCAAGGCCTCGCGCGGCATTGAGGATATCTACGAGCTGACCTATATCCGCCAGGACGGGAGCCGCTTTCCCGCGGTGGTGTCGGTCACGGCGCTACGCGACGATCAAGGCAACATCATCGGATATCTGTTGATCGGCACGGACAACACCGCGCGCAAACAGGCGGAAGCCGCTTTGCTTAGAGCGGGGGCTTTACAGAGCGCGATTTTCAACAGTGCCAACTTCTCGAGTATCGCCACCGACGCCAAGGGCGTGATCCAGATTTTCAACGTCGGCGCCGAACGTATGCTGGGCTACACGGCAGCCGACGTGATGAACAAGATCACGCCGGCCGAGATTTCCGATCCGCAGGAAGTGATCGCGCGTGCCAAGGCGCTCTCTGCCGAACTCGGCACCCCGATCACGCCCGGCTTTGAAGCCTTGGTGTTCAAGGCCTCGCGCGGCATCGAAGACATCTACGACTTGACCTATATCCGCAAGGACGGCAGCCGCTTTCCGGCGGTGGTGTCGGTCACGGCGCTACGTGACGCGCAGAACGCCATCATCGGTTACCTGCTGATCGGCACTGACAACACTGTGCGCAAACAGATCGAAGCGGAACGCATGAAGCTCGATCAGCGCGTGCGAGACCAGCAGTTCTACACACGCTCACTGATCGAGTCCAATATCGACGCGATCATGACCACCGATCCGCAAGGCATTATCACCGACATCAACAAGCAGATGGAAGCGCTCACCGGTTGTACGCGCGACGAATTGATCGGCGCACCGTTCAAGAATTACTTTACCGATCCGGCGCTCGCCGAGGCGAGCATCAAGCAAGTTCTGGCCGAAGGCAAGGTCACCGACTATGAGCTCACTGCCCTGAGCCGGGACGGCAAGCAGACGGTGGTGTCCTACAACGCCAGCACCTTCTACGACCGCGACCGGAAGCTGCAGGGCGTGTTCGCCGCGGCGCGCGATATCACCGAGCGCAATCGACTGACTGTCGAGCTGGAGAACGCCAAGGTCGTCGCGGAAAAAGCCAGCCTGTCGAAATCGGATTTTCTGTCCAACATGAGCCACGAAATCCGCACCCCGATGAACTCCATCATCGGCATGTCACATCTGGCGCTGAAGACCGAACTGACGCCACGCCAGCGCGATTACCTGAAGAAGATCCAGGGGTCGGGGCAATACCTGCTGCGCATCATCAACGACATCCTTGACTTTTCCAAGATCGAGGCGGGCAAGGTGACGGTCGAACAGACCGGCTTCGATCTGGAAACGGTGCTTGAAAACGTCGCCAGCCTGATTGTCCCGAAAACGGCAACAAAAGGGCTGGAACTCGTTTTCGATGTCGGCAGCGACGTGCCTGACGAGCTGATCGGCGATCCGCTGCGCCTGGGGCAGATACTCATCAACTACGCCAACAACGCCGTCAAATTCACTGAGACCGGCGAGATCGATGTCGTTATCCGCATTCGCGAACAAAGCGACCAGGATGTGCTGCTCTACTGCGCCGTGCGCGACACCGGTATCGGCATTACCGCGGAGCAGCGCGGGCAACTTTTCCAGTCCTTTCAGCAGGCGGATACTTCGACCACGCGCAAGTATGGAGGCACCGGTCTCGGGCTGGTCATTTCCAAAAAACTCGCCGAGTTGATGCATGGCGAAGTCGGGGTCGAGAGCGAATTCGGCGAGGGCAGTACCTTCTGGTTTACGGTTCTTCTCGGCAAGGGGACAGGCGCCAGACGCCAGCGGATATTAAGCTCGGATATGCAAGGGCGGCGGGTGCTGGTGGCCGACGATAACGAAAACGCCCGCACGGTGCTCAAGAACCTGCTCGAAGGTCTGAGCCTGGTTGTCGATGAGGCATCCTCGGGGCCAGCGGCGCTCGACGCCGTTGGTCGCGCCGAAGCGCAGGATCAGGCATACGACATCGTTTTCCTCGATTGGCAGATGCCCGGCATGGATGGCGCCGAAACCTTGCGTCAGCTGCATGCGCGACCGTTAAAGCGCTTGCCGCATATGGTCATGGTGACGGCCGACGGCGATGAGGAAGTCATCAAGGAGGCCGAAGCGTCCGGTCTGGAAGACGTGATCATCAAGCCGGTCAGTGCCTCCGTGCTGTTCAACAGTGTGACCAGCATACTGGGTGGCGCACCTTACGCGCGGCGGGAGATGGGCGACGATCCATCGCTGTCGGAGAAGAGCCTTGCGGCCATCAAGGGGGCACACATTCTGCTGGTCGAGGACAACCAACTCAATCAGGAAGTGGCCTCGGAATTGCTGCGCGAGGCAGGCTTCATCGTCGATCTGGCCGGGAACGGGGAGAGCGCCGTGCGCAAGGTCAAAGAGGCCGCTTACGACCTCGTGCTCATGGATATGCAGATGCCGGTCATGGACGGCATCACGGCAACGCGGGAAATTCGCAAGCTGCCGCAGTTCGCGCAATTGCCTGTCGTTGCCATGACCGCCAATGCGATGGAAGGCGACCGCCAGCGGTGTCTGGATGCGGGCATGAACGACCACATCCCCAAACCCGTCGAGCCGGACGATCTGTGGAGGGTGCTGCAGAAGTGGGTTAAGGCACCGCCTGCGCCCGGCGAAAATGCCCTCACGGCAAGTCCGCCGGATGAGAGCGATAACACCCCGGCAAGGGCATCTTATTTCGCAACCAATACCAGCCTGGTTGCACCTGATTTGCTGTCATTAAAGGGCATCGACGCGTTGCAGGGCATCCGTCGCTTTGGCGGCAAAGCGGATGCTTACCGCAAGCAGTTGCGGCGGTTTCGGAAACATTACCAGGGTGCGGTCGATACCTTGCAACACCAGATCGCAGAGAAGGGCATAGCCGCGGGCGAGGCGTTCTGCCATGAACTCAAGGGGGTTTGCGGCACGCTCAGTGCGAAGGAATTATTGACCTGCGTCGCCGAACTGGATGTTTTGCTGAAGCAGGGCAAGATGCCTGAGCCTGCGCAATTCGAATGCCTGCAGCAATTGTTGCAACAGCTCATGGGCGAAATCGACGGGCTGACTGCACCCGCGATTGCGATGCCTGTTGCTGCGGCAGCGATGGGGCGCGACGAATTGCTTTCCGGATTGGCAACACTGGCCACCTTGCTGGAGAGCGATCTGGGGACGGCGGAATCACTGCTCGCGGAATTGAACGCAGCTGTGGTCGGCGGCGCATCGGAGCAAGCGATGGCCGGGATCGCCGCCGACGTGGACAGGTTTGCCATTGACGAGGCGCTTGCCGGGATCGATGCATTACGCACACTTCTGAGCAGTGAGGTATGAGCAGGGGGCAACTATGACAGGAAACAATGACGTTAAACCCAGAATACTCATCGTCGATGACGCGAGTGAAAATCTGCACGCGATGATGAGCCTCCTGGGCGACACTTACGCTGTCACCGCCGCGACCACTGGGGAAAAGGCGCTGGAGCTGGCGGTGCGCAAACCGCAGCCGGACCTGGTGTTGCTCGACATCAAGATGCCCGGCATGGATGGCTATGAGGTCTTGCACAGACTCAAAACTGACCCGCTCACGACGGACATTCCGGTCATTATCGTGACGACCTCCCCGGAGTCGGAAGACGAAGCCAAGGGGCTGATGATGGGCGCCGCCGATTACATCGCCAAACCGGTCAATCCTGACGGGCTCAAGTTGCGCATCCTGACCCAGCTTGAATTGCGGCGCTTCCGCAGGAAGCCGATTTCACCCGACTCGGACGCGGATGGCGCGCCGCAAGAACATCTCGGCATACTGGTCGTCGATGATGTGCCGGAGAATATCCATCAGCTCATCAGTGTGCTGTCCGGCGAATATCGCATCATAGTCGCCGACAATGGGCCGAAGGCGATCGAATTGGTGCTGGGGCCAACCCCGCCCGACCTGGTCCTGCTGGATATCCTGATGCCGGACATGGATGGCTATGAGATCTGCCGCCGCATCAAGGCGACCGAAGCGGGGAACCATATTCCCGTGATCTTCCTCAGCATGATCGATGCCCCGATGGAAAAAATCCGCGGATTTTCCATCGGGGCCGCCGACTTCATCACCAAGCCGTTCGATATCGATGAAGTGCGCGCCAGGATCCGCACCCACCTTGACTTAAGTCTGTTGCACCGTTTTTTTGAACAAAAAGTTGCGGAGCAGACTGCCTCGCTGCGGCAAAGCGAAAGGCAACTGTCTGAAGCCTTGAGAATTGCCAAAGTAGGTTACTGGGAATATGAATTTGCCACTGATGAATTCGTCTTCAACGATCAGTATTACGCACTGCTCAAGATTACGGCTGGAGAGGCAGGCGGCTACCGGATGTCCTCGGCCGATTTTGCCCGCCGCTACGTCCATCCGGAAGATGCGCCCATCGTTGGTCAACAAGCTCAACTGGCATTTGAATCTGCCGACCCGGATTATTTTGCCATGGTCGAGGCCCGGATATTGACCGGGAAAGGAGAAATTGTCTGGATAGAGGTGCGTTTCAGGATCGAGAAGGATGCACAGGGGCGGACCATCCGGCTGATCGGTGTCAATCAGGACATCACCGCGCGCAAACTGGCGGAAGATGTATTGCGTCAGAGTGAGGAAGAAAGGCGCACACTCGAAAGCCAGCTTCACCAGGCCCAGAAAATCGAATCGATAGGCCAACTGGCCGGTGGCGTTGCCCACGATTTTAACAACATGCTGGGTGTCATTTTGGGCCATGCGGAACTGGCCATGATCAAGTCAAACCCTTCCAACCCGTTCTATTCTGATTTAGAGGCAATCCGTGATGCCGCCGAACGTTCTGCCGATCTGACCCGGCAGTTACTGACCTTTGCCCGTAAACAGGTCATTTCCCCGATATTTCTTGATCTGAATGAGACTGTCGAGGTCATGCTGAAGATGCTTCAGCGACTCATCGGCGAGGAGATACAACTCTCTTGGTCCCCGGCGACGGATCTCTGGCCGGTCAAAGTCGATCCATCGCAGATCGATCAAATTCTCGCAAATCTCTGTGTCAATGCCCGTGACGCGATCTCAGGTCCCGGCAAGATAACCATCAAGACGGGGAACAGCAGCTTCGACGAGAAGTATTGTGGTTCTCGTCCATTCGTTGTCTCACCCGGAGATTATGCCTGCCTCTCCGTTAGCGACGACGGCTGCGGCATGGATCAAGCCGTTAAGGCTCGTATCTTCGAGCCATTCTACACGACCAAAGCAATCGGTTCCGGAACCGGCTTGGGACTGGCAACCGTTTATGGAGCCGTCAAGCAGAACAACGGCTTTATCACCTTTACCAGCGAATCCGGCCAGGGAACGGTCTTTAACATCTATCTGCCCCGGGTGGACTCAACCCCGCAAACTGTGATTGAGACAGAGAACATTGCTATTCGTCACGGCACTGAATCAATTCTACTTGTTGAAGATGATGCTATGCTCCTCCAACTTCAGAAGTTCATGCTTGAAGAAAGTGGCTATACGGTTTTGGCCGCCGCGACGACAGACCTTGCCATCTGTCTCGCACGCGAACACCCAGGCCCGATTCAACTGCTGATTTCCGATGTGGTCATGCCGTCAATGAATGGTAAGCAGTTGTCTGAAGCATTAAAAGATCTTCGGCCTGGGATGAAGACCCTGTTTGTGTCCGGCTATACGTCAGACATTATCTCCGATAAAGGTGTTGTCGAAGCAGGGGTTCATTTCCTTCAGAAACCCTTCTCGTTTGAAACACTGACCGCTAAAGTGCGGAAGGTGCTGGATTCCCCCTGAAATGGACGAAAGGGGCCAAGCCCCTTTAACCAGACTCACCTATGGAGACAAACCATGTCCACGATAAAGCCTGATTCAGGCCAAATCGACAAGAGCGCCGGCACCATGGATGTCATTAACGAAGGACGACGGCAAGAGGCCCTGCTCACGGCCGAGGCCCTGCAGAGCGCGATCTTCAACAGTGCCAACTTCTCCAGTATCGCCACCGACGCCAAAGGGGTCATCCAGATCTTCAACGTCGGGCGAACCTAGGCGAACCTAGGGCGAACCTAGGGGACGTTGTTTATTAGTCAATTGGAACCTAGGGGACGTTGTTTATTAGTCAATTGAACCTAGGGGACGTTGTTTATTAGTCAATTAAATGAACTAAAGGGGCCAGGATACTTTTCAAAGCAGTTTCAGAAAAGTAGCCCTCTTTACCCCCTTGACGCAGGGCCTTCGGCAGAAAAAAGAAACGGTCAATTCCAGGCCGCTCGTCTGGTGGGAGAAGCGATTTTTGTGAAGTTTTGAACCAGCATATCAAAAGCAACATCCTGTCACCTTTGGCCCCTTTAATGATTGTTTGATTTAATCGCTTGAACTTCAATCGATATGAGTGCGACTATAATAAAGTAACGCTTGAAATGATTCCGATACGAACACTTCATATGAAACAGGGATATATCAACTAGAGTATATAGATCGCCAACCATTACTGTTAGTATTGGAGCCTTACCATGAGAAAATCTTCTTTTTTCGTCCTTGCACTATCATTTTGTTTATTGGCTTTGACCGATACAGCCCAGGCCGCCGATAAAATTCTGGCCAAAGTTGTTCCCCAGGTGAATACTCCATCAAACGGACCGACCAACGTTTCCGCACCTGGCGTGAAAAACCTGTACACCCCCGTCCCCATATTGAATCGTCCGCAAGGTTATTTAACGCCGCGAACTCAACTCCAGACAAAAACACGCTCGAACCAGATCCCGATCTATGACCCGGTCCTCTCGGCTCTTGAGGATTTAAAGCGTGCAGTTATTGCGGAAAAGAATGCGTGGCTTGAGTATACCAACGCAGGGAATCATCTATGCTACGATGGCTCCTTCAGTCGGGCCGATCAGTCTGCCGCCGGCTGTCTTCCAACCGATACGATCGTCGTTTGCTACGAAAAGTGTTCACATGCATGCCTGGTCCCCTACGAAACACGATATTTGCAGGCCAGGGGTGCCGTTGATTCGGCATTACGTACGATTTTGGAACGGGTGCGTTCTTCGCTGTGACAAGGGATGCCCAAGGGGACCTTAATTGACAGATTGACGACGTCCCTGAGAGGTTCCACACAACCCGAAGGTCGAAGCC
>JBBQBQ010000058.1:0-16238 GCA_038317685.1 Desulfuromonadales bacterium
TGCTCTCGCCGGCTGCGGGGTCGGACGTTTGCCCGAAGCCCTTTCCCAGGCCCTCCTGGACCAACCCGATCCGGAAACGGTGCGGGACGGAGCGCCCGCTTATCTGGTGCTGATGGACACGTTGATCGCGGCCAGCCCCGAGGATGTCGAGCGACTGGAGGCCGGGGCGCAACTCTACGCTTTTTACGCCAGCACCTTCGTTGTCGATGTGGGACGCCAGCAACGTCTCGCCGGTCGTGCCCGCAGCTATGGCCTGCGGGCCCTGTGCGCGGCGCAGCCAGAGGCTTGCGAGCTTCCCCAGCGTCCCTACGGGGAGTTGCTGGCCGGACTCGGCAGGATCAAGGACCCCGCCCAGGCGCCTCCGCTCTATGCCCTGGCGGTCGGCTGGCTGGCCTGGATCAAAGCCAACGGCGACGACTGGGGGGCGATTGCGGAGTTGCCCAAGGTCGAAGCGGTCCTGACCCGGATCCTCTGGCTGGATGAGTCGTTTCGTCAGGGGTCCGTCCATGCCCTGCTCGGGAGGTTGCTGACCTTGCGGCCTCCCGCTTTGGGAGGGAAGCCGGAGGAGGCCCGCCGCCACTTTGAACGGGCTCTGGAACTTTCGGGGGGGCGCGACCTGGGCATCAAGGTCGATTTTGCCCGCAGCTACGCCCGGCTGGTCTATGACCGGGAGCTGCACGACCGGTTGCTGCGGGAAGTCCTGGCGGCCGATCCGGTGGCGCCGGGGCTGACTTTGACCAATACCCTCGCTCAACGCCAGGCGCGGGAACTGCTGGAATCGGCGGATCGATATTTCTAGCCGAAGGGTTCTGGGTTGAGACGACTTAAGGTCTTCGGGACTGATCGAGGCTATGGGAGGTTGCTGGGCGATGCGGACGCGATTGATCCTCATGTTGTTGATGATCCTCGGGGGTGGAGCCCCGGCTGTGGCGGTCGACTTGAAGATCGCCACCGTCGCACCCGATGGCTCGGCCTGGATGCGGGCCATGCGCCAGGGTGGGGAGGAGATCAGCCGGCGAACCGCCGGTCGCGTGACTCTCAAGTTCTATGCCGGCGGCGTCATGGGGAATGACAAGAGTGTGCTGCGCAAAATCCGCGTCGGCCAACTGCAAGGCGGAGCGTTTACCTCCGGGGGGCTGGCCGACGTCTACCCCGATATCGGACTCTACAGTCTGCCGCTGGTCTTCCGCTCCCAGGAAGAAGTCGATGCGGTCCGTCCTATCCTCGATCCGGTGCTGAGGGAAGGGCTGGAACAAGCCGGGTTCGTAAGTTTCGGCTTTGCCGAAGGGGGCTTTGCCCTGCTCATGTCCGAGGTGCCGGTGCTCAGCCTTGACGACCTCCGCGGACGGAAGATCTGGGTTCCGGAAGGGGACAGGGTCAGTTACCGGGCCATGGAATCTCTCGGCCTGGCGCCGGTGACGCTGCCGATCAGCGATGTGATGACCGGGCTGCAGGCGAGGTTGATCGAGGTCATCGCCTCTTCACCGATCGGAGCCGTCGCCTTCCAGTGGTACACCCGTCTCAAGTACGTGACCGACACCCCTCTTTCCTATCTCTTCGCCACCCTGGTGATTGACCGGGGTGCCTTCCAACGGCTGGACCCGGCGGATCGCGAGGTGATGCGGGAGGTCATGGGGCGGATTTACCGGGACCTCGATCGTCAGAACCGGCTCGATAACGCGGCGGCCACCAAAGCCATGGCGGGGCAGGGGCTGAAATTCATCACCTTAACTCCGACCGAAGTCCAACGCTGGCAGGATAAGGGGGCTGAGGTCACCCGCCAGCTCCGGGACGAAGGGGCCTTCTCCGTCCCGCTCCTCGATCGTTTCCAGCAGCTTCTTGAAAGCCTCCGAGGTCATCCCGCCGCAACGGTTCCCGGCCACCCATGACCCCTTCCGACCAGACCCTCTGGCAGCGCCTTGACCGTTTCGGCCGGGGGGTGGAAAACGCCCTGCTGATGGTGCTGCTGTGCGCCCTCATCGGTCTGGCCAGCCTGCAGATTGCCCTGCGCAATTTCGGCGGGGGAGGGTTTGTCTGGAGTGACGAGCTGCTGCGGGTCATGGTGCTGTGGGTGGGCCTGTTCGGTGCGGTGGCAGCGAGCCGGGACGACAATCATATCAAAATCGATCTCCTCTCCCGGATCCTGCCGGAGCGGGTGAACCGGTGGCTGCGCCTCGTGATCAATGCCGTCACCGCGATTATCTGCGGGGTGCTCACCTGGTGCGGGGAACGTTTCGTGGCCGGAGAGCGAGCCTTCGGCAGCACCGCTCTCGACGGTCTCCCCGTCTGGCTGCTGCAGATGGTCATCCCCATTGCTTTCGGCTTGATGGCCTGGCGTTATGCGGTCTTTTTCGGTCGCGATCTGCGGTCCCTGGCACGGAGCGTAAACCGATGATCCTGATCGGCTTGGCCCTGGTTCTCCTGGCGATCGCCGGCGCCCCGCTCTTTGTGGTCATCGCCGCCAGCGCCCTGTGGGGTTTCCAGCAGGCCGGAGTCGATCTGTCGGTGGTGTCCATCGAATTCTACCGGATCGCTGAGATGCCGGTGCTGCTGGCCATTCCACTCTTTACCTTTGCCGGGTATCTCCTCAGCGAAAGCAGCGCGCCCTCGCGGCTGGTTCGGGTGACCCGCGCTCTGATCGGCTGGCTACCCGGCGGGCTGGCGGTGGTGGCGCTGGCCGCTTGCGCCCTCTTCACCGCTTTTACCGGGGCGTCAGGGGTGACCATCATCGCGCTCGGCGCCCTCCTCTTCCCGGCGTTGCGCGAGGATGGCTACGAGGAGTCGTTCAGCCTCGGCCTGGTGACGACCTCGGGGAGCCTTGGCCTGCTGTTTGCGCCGTCGCTGCCGCTGATCCTGTATGCCATTGTCGCCGAACAAAGTAATGCGGGTGCCGCTGTCTCGATCGATCGGCTGTTCCGGGCCGGACTGCTGCCTGGGTTATTGATGGTCCTGTTGCTGGCCGGTTACAGCCTGTGGAGGAATCGAACCCGCCGGGTGCCCTTGGCAACGATGTCCTGGCGGGAAGTCAGGGGGGCGCTCTGGGAGGCCAAGTGGGAACTGCCGCTGCCCCTGGTGATCCTCGGCGGGATTTACGGGGGCATCTTCGCGGTCTCCGAGGCAGCGGCGGTGACCGCCCTCTATGTGCTGGTGGTCGAGATGGCGGTGCTGCGGGAAATTCCTCTGAGCCGGCTGCCTGCCATCATGCGCCAGTCGATGGTCCTGGTCGGCGGCATCCTGCTGATTCTCGGGCTGTCGCTTGCCTCCACCAACTATCTGATCGATGCCGGGGTGCCGGCCCACCTCTTCGCCCTGGTCAAGGCCCATGTCACCAGCCAATTGACCTTCCTGATCCTCCTCAACCTCTTCCTGCTGGTTCTCGGCGCTCTCCTCGACATCTTCTCCGCCCTGGTGCTGGTGGTGCCGCTGATCCTGCCGGTGGCGGCCGGTTTCGAGGTTGATCCCCTGCACCTGGGCATCATCTTTCTGGCCAACATGCAGCTCGGCTACCTGACTCCGCCGGTGGGGCTCAATCTGTTTATCGCCAGCTACCGCTTTGAACGGCCGATCACCCAGATTGTCCGCGCGACGGTCCCCTTTTTTCTGATCCTGCTGGTGAGTGTGCTGATCATCACCTATTGCCCGCAGCTGTCATTGTTGTTGGCCGGGGAACCCGGAGGGGGGGGCGGGCGATGAGGATGGAACGAGCCGTGCTGTTGGGTTTACTGGCAGGATTTCTGGTTATGGGCTGTGACCGGGGACCCGTCTCCCCGCCCTTCCTGGAAGACCAGTCGCGGCTCCTTTCGGCCCGGGAGGAGGGGCGGTTGACCCTTTTGCACGACCGTTTTCTCAAGGAACTCGATATCTATCTGAAAATCGTCGTGCTTGATCAGCACCCTTCCGACCTCGACGACACTGCCGCCAAATTCTTCGCCAGTTACACCTTCGACAGCCTCAATCGCGGAGCTCGGGGGCTGATGCTGATGATCGATCCGCAAGGGGGGATGGTGCGGATGGAGATCGGCAGCGATCTGGAGGAGATTTTCCCGGGCGACTTCATCGGTTACCTCGAAGGGCGGCAGATGGAGCCCTTTTTTGCCTCCGGACGGGTGGCGAACGGGATTGAGGCCACCGTTGAATTGCTCATCGGCAAGGCCCTCGGTACCATCGATGAGACCCTTTACCGTGCTGCGCCCCCCCAGCGCTTACGCCACGGAGGTCGCGGCAGTGGAGCCCGCGCCAGCGGAGACATCGCTGCCGGTGCCACTGCCCCGGATGCGGTCCCGTCGACCGTTTTCATGCCCCAGGCCACGCCCCTGCTGACCCTTGCAGTCTACCGGGAGGTTCTGCGCGGGCATGTCAAGGACCCGGAACTTCCGCTTTATACGGAGGAGACCCGGCAATTCTTCCATCGCTGGCTCGTCACCGACGTTCAGCAGGATAACGAACTGCGTGGTCTGGAGGAGGCTTGGGGAGAAGCTGAGGTGATCGTCAACGGGCCGCTGGCGGTCATTCGGTTTCCCCTGGAAAGTCACCAGAACTCCCCCTATTTTCTGCGCCGGCACAAGGAGGGATGGCAGCTCGATCTGGCCGCCATGAATCGGCTGGTAGGCTTTAACCACCGCAACCAATGGCACTTCAACAACCTCGATCACGGATATATGTTTGGTTTCGGCGACTGGCAATTTGATACCAGCGGTTTCCCCCACCGCAGGCTTGGTTCCAACCATGAATCGGTAACCCGCCCGGCTGTCCGACCTAGAGGTGCTCCAGCAGGATCTTGACCCCGATCCCCAGCAGAACCAGGCCGCCGAGGATTTCCACCCGCGGGCCCCAGGCCGTACCGACTCGCCGTCCCAGGAGCATGCCGGCCACCGTCAGGACCCCGGCCACCAGGCCGATGACCAGGGCTGGCAGCCAAATGCTGACGCCAAGCATCGCCAGGGACAGGCCGACCGCCAGGGCGTCGATACTGGTGGCGATCGACAAGACCACCAAGGTAAGCCCCCGCGTCGGATCACCAGCTGGCGAGCCATCCTCGACTTTGGCGAACGCCTCCCAGATCATCTTGCCGCCGACGAAGGCCAGGAGGACAAAAGCCACCCAGTGCTGGTAGGCAGCGATCCAATGTTGTAGGGTCCGCCCAGCGAGCCAGCCGACGATTGGCATCAGCGCCTGAAAGAGGCCGAAGTGAAAGCCGAGGCGGAAGAGGTGACGGCCGCTGAGCTGCTTCAGGGCCACACCGGTGCCGAGGGCTACGGCAAAGGCATCCATGGCCAGGGCCAGGGCCAGGGCCAGGAGACTGAACAGATCCAAGGTTGACTCCCTGCAGCAGTGAGGTGAGATGGCGACGGCGCGATTCTGCCCCGGTGGCCGGGGAATGTCAACCGTCGCCGGCGCCTTTGGATGGAGGGTCGAAGCCATCCCTTGCGCAACCGCGCCGGAATCGGTACAATGACTCCCCATTTGCTTGGTGGCCTGGTTTGCGGAAAACCTCTCCGCTCCCGGCCTCGGACTCAAGAAAGGATAGGAACATGATACGGATCATCGTGCCGGCGCTGCTGGCACTGGCCGTGGCCCTGCCGGCCCAGGCCTTTATGGAAGGGGGATGCACCCCCGGGAAATGCGCCGAATGCCATAGCCTGACCCTCCCCGAAGCGGAGCGTCTCCTCGTCCCCGCCGTCGACAAGGTTCTCAAGGTCGAAGCAGCGGAACTCCCCGGGCTGTGGGCGGTGGAGGTGGAGAAGGATCAAAAGCAGTTCCCCATTTATCTTGACTACTCCAAAACCTTCGTCGTCAACGGCAACATCATCCGTCTGGCCGACAAGAAGAACCCAGCCAAAGAGGGGCAAAATCGTCTCAACAAGGTCGATGTCAAGCAAATCCCCGTTGAGGACGCCCTCCGCCTCGGGCGGGCCGACGCCCGCACCAAGGTCATCGTCTTTACCGACCCGGAATGCCCCTATTGCCGCAAACTCCATTCCGAGCTGCAGCAGGTGGTGGCGACCGACCCCGGGATTTCCTTTCTGATCAAGCTTTTCCCGCTGGCGATCCATCCCAACGCCTATCAGGACGCCAAGACCATCCTCTGTGCCCGATCGCTGGAGTTGCTGGAGGCGAGTTTCGCCGGCAAGCCGCTCCCCCCGCCGCTTTGCCAGACTCGCCAGGTCGACGACAATATTGCGCTCGCCGCCGAACTCGGCATCCGCGGAACGCCGACTCTGGTCCTCCCCGACGGCAGGGTCCTCCCAGGGTACCGATCCGCCGCCGACCTGCTGACCCTCCTCGGCAGCAGCAAGACGCTTCCCACGGGACCTCAGGTGGGACAGAAACCTTGATTTGTCGATGACATTCTGCTAGAAGTGCCTACTCCGTTGGGGATGCTTGGCAAAGGCCTGGATTCGGTCCGGGAACCCGAGGACCATATATCCCCATATATTTCATTGGTAACGATGAGCACCCCTTTGCCTTCCTGTCAGGAAGGGAAGCGGATGATCCCAGGGAGGATTGGCAGATGGGTCTGATGACAGGAAAGCGCGGCATCATCCTCGGTGTCGCCAATGACATGAGCATTGCCTGGGGGATTGCCCAGCAGTTGCGCGCCCAAGGGGCGACGCTGGCCTTCACCTACCTTAACGAGGCCCTCGAAAAGCGGGTCCGGCCCCTGGCCGAAAGTGTCGGAGCCGAACTGATCCTCCCCTGCGACGTGGCCAGCGATTCAGATATCGAACGGACCTTCGCCGAACTGGAGAAGGCCTGGGGAAAGATCGACTTCGTCGTCCACGCGGTGGCTTTCGCCAACCGCGAGGATCTCAAACACCCGTTCAGCCAGACCACGCGCGACGGGTTCAGGCTGGCGATGGACATCAGCGCCTACTCGCTGGTGGCAGTCACCCGCTATGCGGTCCCGTTGATGCAGGAGGGCGGCAGCATCCTGACCCTGACCTATCTCGGCGCCACCCGCGTCGTTCCCAACTATAACGTGATGGGGGTGGCCAAGGCGGCCCTTGAAGCAGCAACCCGCTACCTGGCCGCCGAACTCGGCGAAAAGGGGATACGGGTCAATGCCATCTCCGCCGGACCGATCAGGACCCTGGCGGCCTCGGGGATTGCCAACTTCAAATCGAAAATGGCCCTGATGGACGAACATGCGCCCTTGCGGCGGACCGTAACCCAGGAAGAAGTCGGCAAGTCCGCGGTCTACTTCCTCTCCGATCTGGGGAGCGGCGTGACCGGCGAAATACATTTTGTCGATGCCGGCTTCAACGTTGTGGTTCCGGCCTGATATGCATTACACCCCTTCCTGGCGGCAACCGGGGACCCTTCCGGGGTTTCCGGTTGCTTGAACCATGGCCGCCAGCACCCTGCACGGCAACCTGGCCGGACTCAAGCCGAGCCAGATCCAGGCTCTGGAGCGCATCTACCGCCGCCGCATTCCCCCCGACCAGCTGATTACCCCGGAACTCGCCCGCTACCTCAGCGAACGGTCCCTGGAACTGCGTCGCCAGCTCGGAGTGATCATCGATCGGCAAGGGACGATCGTTCATGTCATCGTCGGCGATGATCGCGAGATCATTATCCCCGATCTCTCTGCCTATGGTCTCGGCCGCAGTGGTCTGCGCGGTCTGCGCTGCATTCACACCCACCTCAAAGGGGAGCCTCTTTCCCAGGATGACCTGACCGACCTGGCGCTGCTGCGTCTCGATTTGCTGGCGGCCATTGCCGTCGCCAGTGACGGTCTCCCGGGACGAACCGATTACGCTTACCTGCTCCCGCCGCGCCCAGGCGCCAGTAACGTGGAAGTCGCTTCGGTTCCGAACTTCCATGACCTCGAACTGCAGCTTGACGCCTTCCTGTCGGGACTCGACGCCGAGCTCGAGCGCAAGATGGCGGAGACCCTCGATCTCTCCGATACCCGCGAGCGGGCGCTGCTGATTTCGGTTAGTCAGGCCCCGCGCCACGCCATTGACGATTCCCTCGATGAACTCGCGGAACTGGCGCGGACTGCCGATGTGTTGGTTCTCGACCGCATCGTGCAGCGACCGCGGCAGCTCAACCCCAACTATCTGATGGGGGAAGGGAAGGTCAAGGAAGTCATTATTCGCGCCTTGCAGCAGGGGGCCACGCTGCTGAT
Organism: Desulfuromonadales bacterium; assembly: GCA_038317685.1. GTDB lineage: Bacteria > Desulfobacterota > Desulfuromonadia > Desulfuromonadales > DDH964 > JBBQBQ01. Next base: position 8,132 of record JBBQBQ010000058.1, read on the forward strand.
CTTCGATCAGGAACTCTCTCCGGTGCAGGCCCGCTCCATCGGTGCCATTACCGACCTCAAGGCTCTTGACCGAACCCAGTTGATCCTCGATATCTTCGCCCGGCGAGCCCACACCCTCGATGGCAAGGTCCAGGTCGAACTTGCCCAGTTAAAATACATCCTGCCGCGGTTAATGGGGAAGGGGACGGCCTTGTCCCGCCTGATGGGCGGTATCGGCGGCCGCGGCCCGGGGGAAACCAAACTGGAAATCGATCGGCGGCGCATCCGCGAGCGTATCTCCCGCCTGGAAAAACAGTTGGAGAACCTGGCCAAGGGCCGTCGCCAGCGGCGGCAGAAACGGGTCCGGGCCGGGGTGCCGATCGTCTCCATCGTCGGCTATACCAATGCCGGGAAATCGACCCTCTTAAACGCCCTGACCCAGAGTGAAGTTTTCACCGAGGACCTTCTCTTCGCCACCCTCGATACTTCGACACGGCGGCTCCGTTTTCCTCTGGAACGCGAGGTGATCATCACCGACACCGTCGGTTTTATCCGGCAGCTGCCGAAGAACCTGATCGGTGCCTTCAAGGCGACCCTGGAAGAGTTGGAGGACGCCGACCTGCTGTTGCATGTCGTCGATGTGGCCAACCCGCGATTCGAAGAGCAGATCACTGCGGTCGAAAAGATTTTGACCGACCTCGCCCTCGATCGCATTTCCCGGCTTTTGGTCTTCAATAAAGTCGATCTGCTGGCACCGGACGAGGCTGCTGCCCTCGCGCGACGTTTCGATGCCATTCCAATCTCGGCCCGGGTGCGCGGAAGCTTTGTGCCGCTGCTGGCCGAACTGCAACGCCGATTCTGGCCGGAGGAGAGCGAACTCCTTGACACTTAAGGGGAAAACTTATAATCTAAGGCCCTCTTTCAGGAGGATTGCGATGATTAAAACGGTTATCGCGGGGTTGCTGACGCTGCTGCTCTGTGGCTGCCTGGCTGCACTCGACGGGGTCCCGACACCAGAACCGGCGGCCGTGCCGCCGGCACCGGCTGCCGCCGCATTGCCGGCCGGTGAGCCGGGAATGGTCCTTTCGCTCCCGGAGGTTGCCGCTGCCGCATCGTCCCCGGTCTCCCCGTCGGCGCCGGGTGTCATGGGTGCCGCAACGGACGGGACCGAGCTCTCCCCTGAGGTACCGATTGGGGACCACGGAGCGGGCGACCAGACGACCGAACTCCTCGCGGCGGATGAGGACGCCTCGGAGTCGGAAGCTGCTGACCCGGAGACCATCGAGGAGAAGGCGGTCCTGGCTGACGCCGATCAGGCGGTGCCGGAGAACGAAGGGGTTACCGTCCCCGCCGATGAGGTCACCTTCGATTTCCCGGTCGTCGAGAACGAAAAAGTTCGTTATTACATCGACTATTTCAATGGTCCCGGGCGTGAAGTCTTCGGCCGTTGGCTGTCGCGAGCCGGGCGCTATCTGCCGGTCATGCAGCCGATTTTTGCCGAGGAAGGGATCCCCCAGGACCTGGCTTACCTGGCGATGATCGAGTCCGGATTCAATAACCGTGCTTACAGTTGGGCCCATGCCGCAGGCCCCTGGCAGTTTATCGAAGGGACCGGTCGGATCATGGGCCTCAAGGGGGACTGGTGGTACGATGAACGCCGGGACTTCGAAAAGTCCACCCGTGCTGCGGCCCGATACCTGAGGGAACTCAATGTCCAACTCGGCGGCGACTGGTATCTGACCCTGGCGTCCTATAACGCCGGCCCGGGGAGAATTCTCAAAGCCATCGAAAAGGGCAACAGCCGGGATTTCTGGGACCTGACTCACGGCAACCTTCTCCAGCCTGAAACCAAGACTTACGTTCCCAAGCTCCTGGCGGCGGTGATCATCGCCAAACAACCGGAAAAGTACGGATTTACCTCGGTTGAGGTCCTCCCTCCGCTGGCCTTCGAAACGGTCATGATCCCGACGGCTACCGACCTTGAGATTGTCGCCCGCCTGTGCGGCATCGACTACGATGAGATCAAGCGGCTCAACCCCGAGCTCAAACGCTGGTGTACACCCCCGGCGCTCCGTAATTATTCGCTGCGTGTTCCCCAGGGACTTGGCGAGAAGTTCCTCGCAGGGTATTCGCAAATCCCCCCCAATGAACGGGCCAATTATCAGCACCACCGGATCAAGAGCGGCGACACCCTGCTCGCCATCGCCAAGAAATACGGGATTCGGGTCGCTGACATTCACACCCTCAATACCATTAAGAACCCCCGTTCTCTCAAAATCGGCACTGACCTGATCCTCCCCTTGCGCAAAGGGCTGAGCGGCCCGTCACGGCAGGAACTTGCCGACGATTATGTACGGACCAAGCGGCCAGGAACGATCTACACCGTCAAAAGCGGCGACAACCTTGGGAAGGTTGCCCGACGTTTCGGTATCAGCCAGAGCGATCTGCGGACCCGGAACCGGCTCAGCAGCAAGAGCGTCCTGCGCGTCGGCCAGACGCTGGTCATCTCCGCCTCCGCGGCAAACAAGAACACCGACGCCAAGCCCATCTCCAGACAGGCCAAAGTCCTGAGCGGCCCGACCCGCAAGATCACCTATCGGGTCCGGGCCGGCGACACCCTGTGGGGGATCAGCCGGCAGTTCGATGTCGCCACCTCCCAGATCATCGGCTGGAACAACCTGGGCGACGATCCGGTCCTCCAACCGGGCGACACCCTGACTTTGCTGGTTCAAAGTGGCCGCCGGGGGTGACGGGGGACGATTCCTGGTTCACAATTCCCGGCCGGCGACCTTTCGACGGACGGCTTCCGCCGTTTCCGAACTCGCCGGCATTGGATTGCCGGCCGCAAAATTCCCGGCTGCCCCACCCTCCTCGGCCGGTCCTCTCCCCGCTTTGGAGGATTCCCGCCAGGGCCTCTTCCATGGTCGTCAAGCCGGCTATTTGCTTTGACTTTTGCAGGGGAGGTTGCTAGACTCCTCGCGCCTCAATCCCCTGGAAAGGACCTGTTCCCCCCATGCTCAGCTTAGCGGTAGCCCTGTTTTTCTCCCTCGTCGTGCAACTCCTTCTCGGTCTTGTCGCCGGTGTCAATCCCTGGATTTCCGGGATTGTCGCGGTGGTGGTCTTCGGAGTCGTCTTCCTGCTTCTGGCCCGCTTTGTCATGAAAAAGATCAGCGGCCTGATGGAGACCGCTCAGCGCGACCTGCAGGCCCAGCGTTGGGACAAGGCGATCAAGGTCCTGGAGAGCGGGATGCGTTACGCTCCCTGGCAGTTCTACATCAAGGCGCAGCTCAAGGCCCAGATCGGTACCATTCTCTTTCTTAAACGCGACTTCGCCGAGGCCTTCGAATATCTGCAGCAAGGCTTTGTCCGGCATTGGATGGCAATGGGGATGCTCGCCGTCTGCTACATGAAGCGCAACAAGAGCGCCAAAATGATCGAAACCTTTGAGAAGGCGACCACCGCGACCAAGAAGGAGCCGCTCCTTTGGGCTCTTTATGCCTACTGCCTGGACAAGATCGGGGAGCGCTCCAAGGCGATCGATGCCCTGCAACGGGGGCTGAAGCGAACCAAGGACGAGGACCGACTGCAGGAAAACCTCGATCTCCTCAAGGAGGGAAAGAGGATGAAGATGAAAGATTTTGGGGATCTCTGGTTCCAGTTCCACCTTGAGAGCCCGGGGACGATTATCAAGCAGCAGACCAAGGCGATTCAGGGGCGCCGGAAGATCGTCCGCCAATGAAGGGCAAGCCCGGCAACAAACCCCCTGCTAAAGATTTTAAACACAACCCCTTCAAAAATCTGAAGGGGTTGCCTGTTGATAGCGTCGTCGGCCCGGCCCCGACCGCTGCGCCGCTTCCTCCCCCGAAGGCGTCGATTCCGGAGGATCGTGATGCGCCGGATCTTTTCTCCGCCGAAATGGAACGCCTGGGGGTGCAGCGCCAGACCGGCGCGCAAGATCGGCCCCTCCTTCCATCAAAGCCCCCCGTTGAGGACGACCCGACAGGGCCCTGCGACGATGAGACCAGCCTCTTCCTGGAAGCACTGGGCCGTCTCGACAGTCCTTTTCAGGATCACCTCCCCGAAGCAGATGAGATCGTTCCGCCCCGGGCTCTGCCGCGGCGGATGCGTCAGCTCGAACAGGGCCGGATGGCCCCTGAATCGCAGTTGGATCTCCACGGGATGATCCGCGCCCAGGCCCTGGAACGGGTGCGCTGGTTCCTGAAAGACGCGGTATTTCAAGGGCTGAGAACGGTCCTGATCGTCACCGGCCAGGGGAGGAATTCGCCTCAGGGACCGGTCCTTCGCGAAGCCGTCTGCAGCTATCTCGCCGGCGGTGGCGAGGGCCTGGTCGGCGAGTGGGGCATGGCTCCAGCCCGCTACGGGGGAGCAGGAGCAATTGTGGTCTTTCTGCGAGGCTCCGAAGGCAGGACGGTCGATGAACCCGGTCGCTAAACGGCCAGGGGAGGGGAGCCTGGATCAGGGGCAGGAAGGCAACGGGCGCGGCCGAAAAGGTTGCGCCCGTTGCCGTTGGAGCCTATTCAAAAAAACGCAGGCTCGGCACCTCGGGCAACAGCCCGTGGCTGTGACAGAGAGAAAAATACCGCTCCAGGCCGGCCAGGTGGCGAGGACCGAGATCGTAGTCCATGCTGCGCCAGTAGGCCGCCAATTCTGCTTCGGGGAGCCAGGTTCGCTCGGGGCTGACCGCCGCCAGTTGTTCCAGGGAGCCAAAGGCGCGGCGCCGGGCGACGGCTAACTGGTCAGCCAAGGCCCGAACCGCATCCGGCTGTGACTCTCCCACGCTGAGGCGCAGAATCCAAAGGGCGAAGACGAAGGGGAGGCCGGTCCAATCGACCCAAAGCGCGCCGAGATCGTAACAGAAGGACCACCGTTCCGGCTGCCGGCCGGCACGCAAGGCCCGGTCCCCGATCAGAAGGGCGGCCTGACCCCTGGCCAGAAGCTCTTCAACCGGGCCTTCCGGAACCGCAAATTGACAGGAGCGGTGACCAAAGCGCTCGCGCAACAGGATTTTAAGGAGATTGACGGAGGTTGCCGATTCGCCGGTCAGGTAAATGGTCGTACCATCCAGTGCTTCGATCGGCACCGGGGAAAAGAGCAGAACACTCCGGACTGCCCCGAAGGAGCTGATCGAATGGCCGGGGAGGAGGAGGTAGCTCCGCCAGTTTCTCCCATACTCAAAGGAGGAAGAAGGGCTGACGTCGATCTCGCCGGCGGCCAGCAACTCATTGAGGTGGGCCGGGACCCCGGGAATGATGGTGCCGGAAAAGCCGGTCTCTTCCAGATAGTGGAAGAAGGGGGCGCAGTTGGCGTAGGTGATATGGCCGACGCGCAGGGTCATTCGGCTTTCATCTGCAACAGGGCGGTGTCGGCTTCGGGGTCAAGCCCGCTGACAAAGAAGACCCCCTCGTGCCGCAGCAGCTGCCCCGTCACCCGCAGGTAGGCGGTCACGGCCTGGTTGTAGGCGGTCAGAGACCCGATTTCATCGGTCCGCGCCAGCGCCAGGTCATCCTCTCCCTGGAGGACGTCACGGGTGGTGGCCAGGCCGACCTCCTTGCGTTTCAGGAGAGTCCTCAACTTTTCCTGGGCCAGGTCGCGGCCCCGGGAAGAGACTTCGATCTTTTTCCGACTCACCTCGATAAGACGGATTGCGGAACGGATATCGGTCCGAACTTGTTGGTGCAGTTGGCTGAGACGAGCGGTGAGCCCTTTCATCCGGACCTGGTTTCGCAGCACCTCATGGTGCGCCTCGCGGTTGCCGAGGGGATAGGAGAGGTTCAGACCGACCTGCCAGTTGGGGAAGCGGGCGGCAGTAATATCCTCCAGGTCGTTGCTGTAGTCCTTGGCGAGTCCCAGTTGCGAATAGGAAGCGACGAGGTCAAGGGCGGGGAGGGCTCGGCTACGGGCCACGTCCTGTTCGATCTGCAGCCGTTCGATGTCGCGCAGGCTCCGCTGGATGTCCGGCCGTCCCTCCAGAGCGCTCCGGAACCCTTCCTCATCATTGGTGGTTAGGGGGGGGGCCGCCAAGGCCTCATCTCCAACGGCCAACGGGTCGTTTCGGCCCAGTAGCAGCGCGAGATTATCCAGGGCATCCTGGTGCTGGCGCTGGGCATCGAGGAGCTCCCGCTCCCGGGTTTTCACCCCCACCTCTGCTTCCAGAACGTCGATCGGGGCCATGACTCCAGCCTCAACCCGAGCCCGGTTCTCGACCAGAATCCGGTTGGCCAGTCCCAGGGAGGTCTCTCGGTAGGCGAGTTCATCCCGGCTGCGAAGGACTTCGAAGTAGGCGTCGCGAATCCCCGCGACAAGAGTGAAGGCCTGTTCGCGCAGATCCTGCACAGAGCGCTGACGGTCTTTGAGGGCAAAGAGGATCGGCTGTTCGGTCACCGTCCTCCCGAAATTCTTGAGGAGCGGCTGGACCAGACCGAGTTTGAGTTCGCTGGCGTAATAAGGATTGATCGGAGGCGACGGATCGGAACTCTGGCGCTGGTTGCTGAAGGACAATTCGACTTGTGCGCCGCTGGAGAGTTGCTGCGTCAGTGAGGCATTAAATAGTCGGCGGTTGCCGTTGCTGCGAAAACTTTCATAGGTGGTATTGAGGCGTTCCTTGTTGTAAGCCTGGGAGAGACCGATGGCCAGACGCGGATCGTAGAGTCCATAGCTTCCGCGAACCGTTGCCTCACTGGCGAGGAGATCGTACCCTTGTCCTTTGAGGTTGAGGTTCTGCTCCAGCCCGATTTGTTCTGCCTGGCGAAGATTCAATAGGGAACCCCCTGGAGCCGGAGCCGACGGGGTCGGGGCGGCGGCGACCGGAGTGGCGGCCGGAGTGGCGGCCGAAGTGGCGGCCGGAGTGGCGACCGGAGTAGCGGCCGGAGTGGCGGCCGGAGTGGCGACCGGAGTGGCGACCGGAGTGGCGACCGGAGCCGGTTGCCGGGTTCCGGTAACAAAGGCCGAAATGCCCAGTTGGGCCAGCAGTTGGCGGCCCTCGGCGTCACTGGAAAGACTGGTCAGGGCCTGCCGGAGACGGACCATGAGAGCAGGATCGAGGCCCTGACGGGCCACCATCGGCCAGGAACCGGCCCGATCGGCAGGGAGAGCTTCGACGATCAGCGGGTAGTCCCAGGGGCGTTGCCGGAACAGGGACGGGTCAAGAAAGGCGAAATCGACCTCGCGATAACGGTTCAGCCACTGGATGAGGATTGCGGGGTCCTGGAATTGCCGAATCCGAATGGCCTCGCCGACCGGCTTGCGTAACGCCTTGGCCAGTAGTTCCGCTTGAGGCAGGGTCAAGGGAGGGGACCCTGACACGGGTGCCAGCCCCAAGGTCAGAGCCTGAACCGGGGTGGTAGATAGACCGAGGAACAAGGCGACGAGGGCCAGAAGAAGGCGTTGCTTCATGGGCAAACCATCCGGAATATCTAGGGTTCGAGAGCATGGGGGCAAGTGCGATAAACATAGTCCCGGCGGTCGGCCCTGTCAACCCGCAATTCCTGCCAAGTCCAAGCCGGGTTGGTATAACGTTCCTGGACCAGCAACCGGGCAGCAGCCCATTCGGAGGACGACGGTTCGTCGGCCTCCAGGCGCACCCCAAGACCTTGGGTGAAGGACTTGACCAGCTGCTCTTCCAGGGTGTTGGCGGTGATCGGTTGGGGAAGCCAGCGATTCAGCCAGCCGACTTTGTTATTCAAAAGCCTGACACCGGTTGCGGTAGGCAGCTTTCCCGAGGTGTTCAGGAGCTTAAAAAGGAGTTCAAGGTCGAGGTCAAGGGGGAGGGAGCCGTGCTGCAGGAAGGCGCCCCGGTGGCGCTTCTGGGCGCTGCCGGTGACCTTGCATCCGGCGTGGAGCAGTTCGGAGGTCGCGGGTGCGGTGAAGCAGGCACTGTCGATGACACCCCCTTGGGAGGGGGCGGGACGACTGGAGGCGAGGTCGGTCGGCAAACCCAAAGCGGCCAGGGTCCGCTGCAGGATGGCGGCAATGACCCGGTAGTTGGCCAGGATCCCTCCGGGGAAGAGATTGCTGCGCTCGGAGGCGATGACTGCGTAGGTCACTTCCCGATCATGCAGAACCGCTCGGCCGCCGGTGATGCGGCGGACCACCTCGACCCCTGCTTCCC
>JBBQBQ010000059.1:0-16150 GCA_038317685.1 Desulfuromonadales bacterium
CCAGATCAACGGTTCACTGTTCCAACCCGGCGTCTGTCTTTGAAAGAGCTTACTCTGCGCCCCGGCCAAGAGCGCCGCGTCCGGGACGGGCACCCGTGGATATTCAGCAATGAAATCGGGAAACTTCTAGGCGATACCGGCCCCGGCGAGGCCCTCGACATCCTCTCCGCCCGGGGCGAATACCTCGGCACCGGCTACTACAACCCCCACTCTCTGATCGCCGCCCGCATCCTCAGTCGTGACCGCGACGACATCGACACCCCGGCCTTTTTTAGAGGCCGCCTGGAACAGGCCGCCGCCTACCGCCGGCAACTCTACGGACCCGACGACGGGGTGCGCCTGGTCTACGGCGAGGCCGACGGGCTACCGGGACTGGTAGTCGATCGGTACGGCGAGGTCCTGTCGGTGCAATTTCTCACCCTCGGAATCGAGCATCGCCGCCAGGCGGTTCTGACAGCCCTGCAGGAACTCTTTTCACCGCTGGCGGTGGTGGCGCGCAACGATGTCGCGGTGCGGGAACTCGAAGGGCTCGACCAGCAGGTCGAACTCCTCGCCGGCACCCTCCCCGATCCGGTCCTGTTCCTGGAACACGGCCTCCAATTTCAGGTCGACATCACCGGCGGCCAGAAGACCGGGGCCTTTCTCGACCAGAAGGAAAACCATCTGGCCCTGCAGGGACGCGTCGAGGGCGGCCGGGTTCTCGACCTCTTCTGCTACGCCGGAGGGTGGTCCCTGCATGCGGCCCGCTTCGGTGCCGCGACCGTCACCGGCATCGACATCTCCGCCACGGCGGTCGCCCTTGCGGCGGAGAATGCCCGCCGCAACCACCTGACCGGGGTCTGTTCCTTCCGGCGGGCCGATGTCTTCGATCTGCTGCGCAATTACGGCCGCGATGGCCAGCACTTCGACACCGTGATCCTCGATCCCCCGGCCTTCATCAAAAACCGCAAGAAGTTCGCCGAGGGGGTCCGAGGCTACCTCACCATCAACCGCCGCGCCATGGAACTGGTCGTCCCCGGAGGTCATCTTATCACCTGTTCCTGTTCCCACCACCTCGACCGGGAGACCTTTCTCGCCACCCTCGGGCAGGCCGCCCGCCAGGCCGGACGCGAAGTCCGGCTTTTGGAGATGCGCGGCCAGGCCTATGATCACCCGGTCCTCCTCTCCTGCCCCGAGACCGACTATCTCAAGTGCGCCGTCCTGCAGCTCCTCTGACCCCCAAAAAAGACTGAGGGACGACCACCGGCCGGCCCTCGCTGAATTTCTGCTCATCTGAGTTGGGCTCCGGCCCCAAGGCTCCCGGGCGGTTCGCCAGCCCTGATTCAGGAGCGCCGGGCCAGCAAGGTGAAGATCTGGTAGGTGGCAGGAATCCCGGTCGGGGTCCCGAACTCCTCACGGTACAAAGTCAGCATCCGTTCCATGACCTGACGCCGCGCCAGACCCGCCGGACGAACCGTCGCCGCATTGGCGGCGCCCAGGCCTTTGAGCCCCCGCAGCAGCGCCGGGACATCGGGATGCAGTTCGATCTCCTCGGCACTTTCGAAGACCTCCAGACGCAGTCCGGCCGAACTCAAGGCCCCCCGCAGCATCTCCTCGGTGGCAAATTCCAGCAGGTGAGAGGGATCGGGAGTCCGGCAGGCGGCGCTCGCCCGGCGGTGGGAAGCCCGCAGCTCATGCAGGGTCCGAGCGCCGAACAGGGCCACCGCCAGCAGACCGCCTGGGGCCAGGACCCGGGCCGCTTCGGCAAACGCCGACGGCAAGCAGTTGACCCACTGATAGACCGAGGATGAGGCAAGAAGGCCGATGCTGGCAGCCGCGAAAGGGAGCGCCGCAGCGTCGGCATCGACGGCCAGCCCGGCCCCGGCGGCAGCCGCGGCCCGACAGGTCATGGCATGGGCCAGATCGGAAAGGATCAAGGGGGCGGGGGAGCGGGGACGAAGGCGCCGGGAGAGGAGCCCGGTACCGCACCCCACTTCCAGGATGGGGGCGGCCGGCCAACTGGCGGCGTCGAGAAGCTCGGCCAAATGCTCCGCCGCAGTCCGTTGGACCACGGCGTGACGTTCATATTCTCCGGCCTGACGGCTGAAATTGCGGCGCACCGCCCCACTGTCAACGGTGACCTTCATCGCAGGAACTCCCGCCAGAGTTCCAAGGTTTCCCCCGGTCGGCTCAGAAACGGGGCGTGACCGACCCCGGGGACGAGGTGCAGGCGGCCGGCCGGGAGGCCCTCCGCCAGGGCCTGAGCGGCCGCCGGCATGGTAATGCGGTCGAGGCTCCCCTGGTGGACCAGGGTCGGGCAGACCACCCCGGTCAGCCGTCCCCTCAGGTCAGCGCGCCGCAGGGCCTCCAGGGCCGCCAGAGCCGCGTCCAAGGGCGGCCGGGGCGCTGCATGAAAGGCCGACGCCAACAACGACTCCAGACTCTCAGGGGCAAGATCGTCGCCGCCAAATTGCAGGTGGAAAAAGGCCTCCAGCGTCCCTGGGTAGTCCCGTCGCAGATCGCGGGCCATGGCCCGCACCTGCCCCGCCGGGAGGCCGTGGGGCCAATCGGCGTTGGTCACGAAGCATGGGGTTGTCGCCACCAGCAGCAGCCGGCGGACCCGGAGCGTCTCCAGTCGCGCCAGTTCCAGAGCCACCTGTCCCCCCAGCGACCAGCCGATCAGGTCGATCTCCCGGTGCCCTGAAGCGAGCAGCCAGGCCTCCAGATCCCCGGCCAGGGCCGCCGCATCATAAGCCGGACCCGGGTCCGATGCCCCATGGCCGGGGAGGTCGGGGACCAGGACCAGCCGTTCCGCCGCCAGGGACTCGAGGATTTCGGAAAACACCGCGGCGGACATCGACCAGCCGTGAATCAGGACCAGCGGTCGCCCGCTGCCGCGGCTGACGAAGGCCAGCCGCCGCCCGTCAGGGAGGGTAAAGGAGCTCAAACCGTCCCTCCCGCTACCGTCACGATCGCCGCCGCCGCGTCATCGAGCTCGGCGGGGGTGTGGGTCGCCATGACCGTGGCCCGCAGCCGGCAGCGGCCGACGGGGACGGTCGGCGGCCGGATGCCTTGCAGAAAAATCCCGGTCTCCAGCAGCCGTGCGGTCGCCGCCATGGTCGGCGCCGGCTCCCCGGTCAGGACCGGCACGATCTGGGTCTGGCTGCCGAGGAGATCGAGGCCGGCGGCGCTCAAGGCCCCGGCGAAGCGGGCGCGGTTGGCGGCGAGCCGCTCCCGCAGCGCCCTCCCCTCGGTGCCGGCCACGATCACCAGCGCCGCCTGAGCCGCCGCGGCCACCGCCGGCGGCAGGCTGGTGGAGAAGATGAAGGGGCGGCAGCGGTTGATGAGAATGTCGATCACCGCCCGGGGGCCCGCCAGGTAGGCGCCGAAGCCGCCGAGGGCCTTGCCGAGGGTCCCCATCTGCAGATCGACTCCGGACTGGCAGCCGCAGTGCTCGGCGGTGCCGCGCCCGCCGGCGCCGAGGACCCCGGTGCCGTGGGCGTCGTCGATCATCAGCAGCGCCTCATAGCGCTCCTTGAGCTGCACCAGCTCGGAGAGGTGGGCGAAATCGCCGTCCATGCTGAAGACCCCGTCGCTGACGATCAGCCAGCGCCCTCGCCGGTTCGGCCTTTCAGCCGCCAGCTGCGCCTCAAGGGCCGCCATGTCGTTGTGAGGGTAGACGACGGTCCGGGCCGCGGTGAGGCGGCAGCCGTCGATGATCGAGGCATGGTTGAGGGCGTCGGAGAAGATCAGGTCGTCGGGGCCGAAGAGAGCCTGGAGGATGCCGGAGTTGGCGGCGAAGCCGGAGTTGAAGAGGAGCGCGCTTTCGGTCCCCTTGAAGGCCGCGAGGGCCTCCTCGCAGTCGACATGAGCCCGCATCGAACCGGAGACCAGCCGGCTCGCGCCGGAACCGACCCCGTAGCGGGCCGTCGCCGCGCAGGCCGCCTCGATCAGAGCCGGGTGGTCGGCGAGGCCCAGGTAGTTGTTGGAGCAGAGCAGGAGCAGCTCCCGCCCGCCGACCGTCACCCGGCTGCGCTGCGGCCCATCGACGGTGCGCAGCGACCGCAGCATGCCGGTCGCGCTTAAACTCTCCAGTTCCTTCCGCCACCGTTCCATCCAGCGCCTCCCAACCGGTTGAATTCAAGGGACTGCCGGTTCGGCGGAAACTAGCATGGAGCAGGAGGCTTGTCAACCAGACAGACGCGCAAGGTTGACGCTCCTGAAAAATTTCCCTGAAATGGCGTTGTCGAGGGGCTTCAACAAGGTCCAGGGCTTTGGATTGTCACAGGCAAGGTCCGGAGGGGTGCAGCAATTGAAGAGGATAAACCAAGCCATCGCAGAGGCCAAAACCGGGCCGCGACAACATTTTGAGGGGGGATGGGGCCGCTGTTCGTGAACATCCACGAGGGGACAAGGACTGTCCCCCAAGGTTCACTCTTTGATCAAACCTTCCCAGCCTGCCTGGCCGCGATAATCTCCTGAACCAGCTGCAGGCCGGTTTTTTCGCAAGGGGGGAGTTCGACATCACTGGTCCCGAGCGGCTTGATCCTGCCTCCCCAGCGCAGCAGATGCGCGCTCCAGGTGAGACCGCCGCCGAAGGCCGGCATCAGCAGCGTCGCTCCGGGCGCAACCCGCCCTTCTTCGATGGCTTCGACCAGGGCCATCGGGGCGGTGGCGGCCGACATGTTGCCGTAACGCTGGATGTTGATATAGACCTTTTCGTCCCCGGCTCCCATCCGCTTGGCCAGGGCCTCGATAATCCTCAGGTTGGCCTGATGGGGAACGACCAGATCGATGGCTTCTTTGGCGATCCCCTCTTTTTCGAGGACCTTGTCACAGGCTTTACTCATGCCGACCACGGCCCGCTTGAAGATCTCCGGCCCTTCGAATTTCCAGTCGGTATTCCCGAGGACCAGGCCCTGGTTGGCGTATTTCGTCCCCCAGCCGACTACGTCGAGGATATCGCGATTTTTGCCGAAACAGCCGAGAGACTCAGCCACCACCCCTGATTTGTGGTCACTCGCCTCGAGGAAAAATGCGGCGGCGCCATCCCCGAACAGGACCGCGACATCCCGATTGGTCCAGTCCATCAGGACCGAAGAGACTTCCGCCCCGATCACCAGGGCATTGCTCACGGAACCGGAGCGGATCATCGCCGTCGCCACACTCAGACCATACATGCCACTGGTGCAGGCAGTGTTCAAATCGATGCAGGCGCAGTTGTCCGCCCCCAACAGCTGCTGCACCCGGGAGGCTGCATTCGGCACCATCTGATCGAAGGTGCAGCTGCCGAAGATGATCAGTTCGACCTCGTCCGCCGTTTTTCCGGCGCAGGCCAAAGCCCGCGCGCAGGCGACATGGGCCAGGTCGCTGACCGGCACGTGCGAGATCCGCCGTTCCTTCATCCCGGTCCGGCTGAAAATCCAGTCATCATCGGTCTCGAGGAAGGTGGACAGATCGGCATTGGTCAAAATGGCCGGGGGGGGACATTTGCCCCAGCCGGTGATATCTGCGTAGCCCATGGGGATCTCCTGGGTTGGTCGTTGGAAGCGCCCCACCATCCCTGGGGGGCACTCGTAGAATCGCTCAGATTTAGGGATGGTACGATTTCTTCCTAAAACAATCAACCAATTGAACGGTGAACGGGCTTGGCGGGCCGTCGCCCTTGTGGTAATCTCCCCCGCGACCCCGCAGCCTTCCTGGGGCGAAAGGATCGGCCGGCGATGCCAGACTTGACCCGCATCCTCCTTGGCAGCGTTTTTGGCTGCTACCTGCTGGCGGTGCTTCTCTACCTCCTCGCCCTGGGGCGCACCGGACCGGCGACCGGCAGAGCGGCCCTGGTCCTGGTCTCCGGCGGCTTTCTGCTGCAAAGCGCCTGCCTGGCACAGCGCTGGTGGAGCGCCGGCTACCTGCCGGTGACCAACCTCTTCGCCACCCAGTTTTTCTTCAGCTGGGCGCTGGCGGCGACCTTCCTCTACTTCGAACTGCGCTATCGGATCAAGGCCGCCGGCCTCTTCGTGATCCTCCTCAACCTCCTGCTCCTCGGCAGCGCTCTGCCCCGCGATCCGAAGATCCCGCCGCTGATCCCGAGCCTCGACACTCCTCTCTTCACCCTCCATATCGGCTTTTCCTTTTTCGGCTACGCCTTCTTCGCCATGGCCTTTTCCCTGGGGGTTCTGTTCCTGATTCAGCAGCGGCGGCCCACGCCGCTGCTCCCGCCCCTGGCGGAACTGCGCAGGTTGAATGAGGAAGCCATCTTCCTCGGCTTTTGCCTCTTCAGCTTCTGCATGCTCTGGGGGAGCCTGTGGGCCTACCTCGCCTGGGGTTTTTATTTCTCCTGGAACATCAAGGCCTTCTGGTCGTTTATCGTCTGGCTCTTCTACGCCGGGATGTGCCACGCCAAATTCGTCCGCCGCTGGCAGGGAACCGGCTACGCCTGGCTGTCGATCGCCGGCTTCGGCGTGGTCCTCTTCACCTATCTCGGCATCGGCCTGCTGATGGCCAGCAACCACCCCCTGGACTGAGCGATGAACGCCCTCCCTCCTCCACCCTTAAGAACCAGGCTCTGGGCCCTCTGCACCTCCCTGAAGGCGGCCATCGTCCTTGCCAGCCTGGCGACCCTGCTGGCCATGGGCGGTTCGCTGGTCATCCATTTCAATCCGCAACTCTTCGGCGATCTCGACCAGCGCACCCTCGGCAGCTGGCTCGCCGCCAACCTCCCCGGCCATCCGTTCCGAGCCGGCTGGCTGGTGCTGCTGACCGTGCTGATGGTCCTTCTGGCCGGCAACACCTTGTGCTGTTTTTTCGACTGGCTATTCCGTCTGCGGGCGCGCTGGCGCAAACTCGGCGAATACCTCCTTCATCTCGGCTTTCTGTTGATCGTGACGGGTTACCTGTGGGGGAGCGTGGCGGGTGACCGCTCCAGCGGCAACCAACTCCGCGAAGGCGAAACCGTCCCCCTGTCCGGGAAACCAGGCTGGTATCTGCGGCTCGACCGCTTCGAAGCGGTCCCGGGCCCGGGGGGGCGCCCCGTCGATATGCGCAGTTCGGTCACCCTGCTCCATGGCGATCAGCCCGAAAAAAGCGCGACGATTCGCATCAATCACCCGCTGCTCTGGGAGGATCTGGTGATTCTGCCGGAAAGTTTCGGCCGGTCACCCTCCGGGTTTCGATTCCTCGCCGCCGGGGGCCGTTCCATCGACCTTGGCCCCGGGACCGTCGCCAGGATCGCCCGCGGGGTGGAGTTGCAGGTTCTGGACTTTTACCCCGACAGCGTCGTCGATGGTGCCGGACGGACCCTGCGGCGGGGCGAGACCTTGGTTGATCCGGCCTTGCGACTGGCACTGGTCAAGGCCGACGGAACCCGATGGACCGGCTGGTACCGGCTGAGGACGGGGGTCCCTGCCGAATTGGCCGGTCTCGGCCTTGACCTGCAGCCCCGGGAACCGCTCTTCCAAACCTTCACGGTCCTGACCATCAACCGTGATCCGGGGGCGCGGCTGGCCTTAAGCGGAGCGGCAGCCATGCTGCTCGGGACGACCCTGGCGCTGGTCTCCTTCTACCGCAAGCGGCGGCTCGGAGACCGCCCGTCGATCACCTGAAGAAAACCAGGGAAATCCTTCGCTTCGGCAACTTCCGGCTTGCCGAAGCTTCTGATTGTTCATATATTTGGTATATTGTTGTTTTTCCTTCTTTGCGAGCGGTCATGCACCCTTGTTTCGACATCCCTGTCATGAAGATTCGCAGCCTGTGCCTGGTCTTTTTGGGGTTGCTGCTCCTCCCGGTCGGAGTGGAGGCGGGACTCACTCTCGGCGTGGTCTCCGCTCTGGACGCGGTCCGGGTCGGGGTCGACTCGCCGGCCGCCGCCGCCGCCCTTTCCACAGACAGTTACCGGCAGTGGCTGGCCCGCCAGGCCTGGACCAACCCGCCCCCTCCTCGTCCGGGTCCGGCCGAAGTCGAGATTCTGACCGCCGCCGAGCGCAGCGCCGAACCACCAGCTCCGGTCCCGGCGGACCGGGTCGCCGCAGCACCGGAGAGGACGGCACCGGCCCCCGAAGAGGACCCTTTGACTCCCGCCGAACGCCTGGCAGAGGCGCCCCCTTCAAACCCTCGGGCACGGCTGGTTTCCAAACCGAAACCGGCCGCATCGGCCATGACTTCAGCGGTTCGCAGCTCGGCAGCCAAGGCGGTCCCCCAAGCAGCACCCTTAACTCCCAACTTGGCCCCACCGCCGGCTCCCGTGGTTCAGGCGCCCGTCGTCCCACCAGCCGAATCGCCGGCCGTGGTGAAAAGTCCCCCGGTTCCCCTCCCGCCGCCAACGGACCATCCTGTGCCGACGCCGGAGCCCCTTTGGCCATACTGGCTGGCGGCAGCCATGGCCCTGGTCGCCTTGCTCGAAGGCATGCTCCTTTTCCGGAGGAAACATCGCGAAGCGATTCCGGCCACTCCGGTCCAGGTTTCGGCCCGCCTTGACTCCCAGCCGATTTCAGAACCGCAGCTCCCACCGGAGGAGCCGGCAAGGACTCCAACGCCGACGCTGGAACCGGTCGTTTTAGATGAGGTCGTAACCTCCCCGGAAGAGCTTGACCCTTCCCAGGCACAACTGAACATGACTGGAGACCTGGATGCCTTCCGGGTCCCGCTGCTGCTGCAGCTTATCGCCTCCCAGGACGCCCCGGGAACCCTGGTCATCCAATGCAGCCATTCTGAAAAACGCCTGCATTTCCGCACCGGGAAGATTTCTTCGGCGGTCTCCCTGAACCGCGCCGGGCATGAGGCCTCGGGCTTCCTCATGAACAAGCTCGGCTACCTGCTCATCCGCCAGGGAAAAATCAGCGAGGCCGAACGTGACCAGGCCCTGGAGTTCTGCGAATTGAACCCATCCAAAAGGATTGGAGAGGCGCTGATCGATCTCGGCATTATCAATCGCAGCGAACTCCGGGACGCCCTGCGACGCCAGGCCGAAGGGGTGATCTTTTCCCTCTTCATCTTCCCCGAGGGGCAATTCGAGTTCCTCCCCGGAGACAAGATCCTGGCGCGGGACGACGATCTCGGCATCGACGTCGAAGACTTGCTGGAGGAAGCGAACCGGCACGAAGCCGAGTGGGCGAAACTTCGCCGCACCATCCCGATCCTCGATACGGTCCTGGAATTCGCTGCCGGCGGCCGGGAAAAACTCAACAATGCCCGGGTGACCGTTCACCAGAAACTGGTCCTGTCTCTGGTCGACGGACATCGCTCCATCCAGGCGATCTGCATTGAGTCGACCATGCTCGACTTTGAAGTCTATAATTTCCTTTACTTGATGGTAAATGCCCGTATTCTTAAGCCGGTCGATGCGGGTATCGACCCATCCCAGGGGCTGGACTTATGAACGCAAAAGCCAAGCTCTCCGACCCGGAACGACCGGACGACAACCGCCTCCTGATCGTCGATCATGCCGAAGATCGGCGCCTGGCTCTGCAACAGTTGCTTCGGGACCGGCAGATCGTCGCCCTGGAGGCGGAGAGCTGCGAAGAGGCCCTCGACATTTTGGCGAGGGAGCCGATCCATCTGGTCCTGACCGAAACCGAACTGCCGACCAAGAGCGGACTCTTCCTGTTGCAGAAGGTCAAACAGAAACACCCTGATACCGAAGTCATCCTCATCACCCACAACGCCTCGTCCTACAACCTGCTGCAGGCTCTGCGCAATGGGGCCTACGACTTCATCGTGCGGCCTATTGACACCAGTGAAATCCTCTACAACGCCCTCGACCGGGCCTTCAGCCATATCCAGCTGCGCCGTCAGAACAGCCAACTCCTCACCGATCTGGCTCAGAGGAACCGCGACCTTTCGCAGAGCCTGAAGATGTTCAAGGCTCTCAATGCTTCCATCGAGCGGGTGACGGCGGCCGGTGATATCGAAACCTTGTTCATGGAGCTGCTGACTTCGGCGATGAACGAACTGCAGATTCGGCGGGGCTTTTTGGCCCTGATCGACCGCAGCAATGACCAGCTCTCTCTCAAGGTCGGTGCCGGCATTCCCACCTCGGTCTGCCGCCAGTATGCATCAGGGCTCCCCAAGGGGCTCTGCTCCGCCATTGTCAAACGTGCCAAACCGCTGTTGATTTCCGGCGACCTGCCGCCCAGGCTGGCGGCCCTGGTCGATCCGGACGAGCTGCATGGCCTGCTGGCACCACCCGGGCTCCTGGCCGCCCCCCTGCTCCTCGGAGAGCGGGTCGTCGGGTTGGTTGTCCTCTCCGGAAGCCCCAAGGACCAGCCCTTTACCGAACACGAAATGCACTTCCTCATTCAACTGTCCCACCACGCCGCGCTGGCCCTCGAAAAGGCCGGCATCATCCACCAGCTCAAGCGCGGCCGGCCATCCAGCCAGGCGTCCATGGCCTGATCCCGGGCATGGAGTTCCTGGCGACCGCCCCCTATACCGGCCTCTACCTCCTCAGCTTCCTGGCGGCGACCCTCCTCCCGCTGGGGTCCGAATGGCTGCTGGTGACCCTCCTCCTCAAGGGTCTGCCGGCCCCGACCCTGATCGCCGTCGCCACCCTCGGCAACACCCTCGGCGCCTGTACCACCTATGTCATCGGCCGTTGGGGGAGCGACTGTCTGGAACGACGCGTGCTGCGCATCGACAACCTTCAGCGGGCCCGGGCCGAACGGTTTTATCGCCGCTTCGGCTGCTGGTCCCTCCTCCTCTCCTGGCTGCCGGTCATCGGGGACCCCCTTTGCCTGGTCGGGGGTCTGCTGCGCGTTCCCTTCCGTTATTTCCTCCCCTTGACCGCCGCCGGCAAGTTCGGCCGCTACCTGGCGCTGGCCTTGCTGGTGGGGGGCGGTCAGGCGGCCTTCGGCTAGATAAAGCAAGGGCGGGAGGCCCGTAATGGCCTCCCGCCCGCATTCTTCCAGATGTTCCCGCCCCCAAGGCCGGATCAGGCCCGCCCTCACCCAATCCCGGCGGCAAGCCCGGGCCGCCGCCGAACCTGGGCCGACGATGTTCCGACAAAGCTCCGGATCCGGGCGGCCATCCCGGGTGCATCCAGGCCGTAGCGGGCCAGGAGCTGCCCTTGAGTCCCCTGTTCCACGAAGGCGTCGGGGAGACCGAGGCGCAAGATCGGGCAGAGGATTCCGGCATCACCCAAGAGTTCCAGGACCGCCGACCCGAATCCCCCCTGCAGGGCATTTTCTTCGATGGTCACGACCAGGCCGGTGCGCCGGGCCTCGGCGACCAGGAGTTCCTCGTCGAGCGGCTTCAGAAAGCGGGGATCGACGACCGCCAGAAAGATTCCTTCGGTTGCCAGTTCGGCCGCAACCTGAAGGGCCGTGCCGACCATGGTGCCGATGGCGAAGATCACTCCGTCCTGACCGTCTCGCAGCTTCTCCCCGCGCCCGATCGGCAGCGGTTCGGCCGGCGCCGTCAGATCGAGGCCGAGTCCGTTCCCCCGCGGGTAGCGAAAAGCGAAGGGCCCGTCGGCTTGCAGGGCGGTGACCATGACCCGCCGCAGCAACGCTTCGTCACTGGGGACCGCAAAGGTCAGGTTGGGGATGTGGCGCAGATAGGAAAGGTCGAAGACCCCGTGATGGGTCGGTCCGTCGGCGCCGACCAGCCCCCCCCGGTCCATGGCTAGGACGACCGGCAGGTTCTGCAGGCAAACATCATGCAGAACGTTGTCGTAGGCGCGCTGCATAAAGGTGGAGTAGAGGGCGACGACCGGCCGCATCCCCCGACAGGCGAGGCCGGCGGCGAAGGTCACGGCGTGCTGCTCGGCGATACCGACGTCGAAGAAACGGCCCGGGAAACGCTCGGCAAACTGGTTCAATCCGGTCCCGTCGGGCATGGCCGCGGTGATCGCCACGATCCGTTGGTCCTGCTCCGCCAGCTCAACCAGGGTGCGCCCGAAGATGGTTGTGTAGCTGGCCGCCCCGCCCTTGGCGCCCTCTGCCACCTGGCCACTGGCCCGATCAAAGGGGCCGACCCCGTGAAAGAGAGACGGGGAGCGTTCGGCCGGGAGATAGCCCTTCCCCTTCTTGGTGACGACATGGACCAGTCGCGGCCCTTTGAGGCGCATGACATTGCCGAGGGTCTCGATCAGGTCGTCGAGATGATGGCCGTCGAGAGGACCAACGTAATCGAAGCCGAAGGCTTCGAAGAGCATCCCCGGAGTCAAAAAGCCCTTGACCGATTCCTCGGCCCGCCGCGCCAGGTAGACCAGATCCTTCCCGATGCGCGGGACGGTGCCGAGGAAATGCTCCGTCTCGCGCCGCAAGCGGACGAAAAGGTCCGAGGTCATCTTGCGGTTGAGAAAGGAGGAGATCGCCCCGACATTGGGTGCAATCGACATATCGTTGTCGTTGAGGATGACAATCAGGTCCTTCTTCAGATGGCCGGCCTGATTGAGGGCCTCGAAGGCGAGTCCGGCGGTCAGCGACCCGTCGCCGATGACCGCCACCACCTTTTCAGTGCCGCCGCAGGCATCCCGGGCTGCCGCCATCCCCAAGGCGGCCGAGATCGAGGTGCTCGAATGACCGACATCGAAGCAGTCATGGGGGCTTTCCTGACGCTTGGGGAAACCGCTGAGTCCATCGAGTTGGCGCAAAGTGGCAAAACGATCTCCGCGGCCGGTGAGGAGCTTGTGGGCATACGCCTGATGACCGACATCCCAGACGATCTTGTCGGTCGGGGAATCGAGGACCCGGTGGAGAGCGATGGTCAGCTCCACCACGCCGAGAGAACTGGCGAGGTGGCCACCGGTGTGGGCAACGGTGGTGAGGATGGCATCCCGCAACTCTTCAGCCAACTCCACAAGTTGGTCGTTGCTCAAAGTCTTGAGATCCGCCGGTCCCTTGAGATTCTCAAGTATGCTCATGGTCGATCAGCCTTTCAGCAGCTGCGGTCGATGATGAAATGGGCGATCTGTCGGAGCGGTTCGGCGGCGGCCCCCAGGGGCTTCAAGGCTCCGACCGCCAGATCGCGCAGCTCGCGGGCTCGGCCGCGAGATTCCTCAAGACCGAGGAGGGCGACGTAAGTCGCTTTGCCCCGCGCCTGGTCACTGCCGACATCCTTGCCGATGACGGCCTGGTCACCGACCACGTCGAGGATATCGTCGGCCACCTGGAAAGCCAGCCCGGTCGCCTCGCCATAGCGGCTGAGAGCGGCGAAGGCTGCTTCGTCGGCTCCGCCAAGGAGGGCGCCGCACTGGATAGAGGCCAGAATCAAGGCGCCGGTCTTGTGGGTGTGAATATATTCGAGGGTCGGCAGGTCGATCTCTTTCCCTTCCGATTCCATGTCGACCACCTGACCCCCGACCATCCCCATCGACCCGGCACAGCGGGCCAGGGTGTGCATGACCTGCAACTGGACAGCGGGGGGAATCGCCCCTTGCCGATCCGGGTGGCTGAGCAGGACAAAGGCCTCGGTCAGCAGGCCGTCCCCGGCCAGGATCGCCGTCGCCTCGCCAAAGACCTTGTGATTGGTCGGCCGGCCGCGCCGGAAATCGTCATCGTCCATCGCCGGCAGATCATCGTGGATAAGGGAGTAGGTGTGGATCATCTCCATGGCACAGGCCGCCGGCAGGGCCGTAACGGCCTCACCGCCGACCGCCTCGCAGGCGGCCATCATCAGTACCGGGCGAATCCGTTTGCCGCCTGCGAAGACCGAATAGCGCATGGCTTGGTGCAGGCTGCCGGGGAGGTGGTCCTCGCCGGGGAGAAAGCGGTCGAGGCCCTGATCGATCAGGAGCTGGCGATCTGCCAGGTAGGCTTTCAAATCCATCGCCTCAGCCTTCCTTGAAAGGCTCAAGATGGAGGTCGCCGTTACGGTCCTTCAGGAGCAGTTCCACTCGGGTTTCCACCTCCTTGAGAAGGGTTTGACAGCGGCCGGCGCTCTTCACCCCTTCTTCGAAACAGCTCAAGGCCTCTTCCAGGGGAAGATCCCCCTGCTCCAAACGTTCCACAGCCCCCTCCAAACTCTTCAGGGTCGCTTCGAAAGTCTCCATCTCGGGTTTTTTCCGCGCCATTTTCATCCTTTCCTGCCGGGTCTTCCATTATCGGCGGGCCACCGGCGGGGAGTCAAGGCCTTTCCCCACCCAGACCGAGGAGCGCCATCGGGTCAATGCGATCACCCCGCAACCTGATCCCCCAGTGGAGATGCGGCCCGGTGGACCGGCCGGTACTGCCGACCTGTCCCAGGAGCGCCCCTTTGCCGAGGGTTTGCCCGACCTGGCACGAGCTGGCCTGCAGATGGGCATAAAGGGAAAAGAGCCCTCCTCCATGGTCGAGGATAACCGTCGTCCCGGTAAAGTAAAGCTCCCCGGCAAAAACTACCCTGCCGGCAGCCGCGGCCTTCACGGGGCGACCATTCGGACTGCGGAAATCGATCCCGCCATGGGGAGAACGGGCTTTGCCGTTGAGGATCCGCCGCAGCCCGAAGGGGCTCCCAACCGCATCGGGGACCGGAGGGGCAAAGTCAGCACCCGGCCATCCGGCGCTCTGCCGGGCCAGCAGCTGCTTCACCAGCCGCTGCTCGCGGTCGATTCGCTTCAGCGTCGCTGGTTTGCTCGGGGTGACCATCTCCTCGGGGAGGGTCAACCGCTCTTCGGGGTAGCCCCCCTTGGTCACCTGGAGGACGGTTTCCAGGGTGCGCGTCCGGCCGTGGCGATCGGTCAGTTTTACCTGCACCGGGTAAGCTCCCGGCGCGCTATCGAGATCGGCGCCGACCAGGGTCACCGCTCCGTCGGCAACCGGAGTCAGTTGAAAGACCTTGCCATGACAGAGCCCCTCCGCCGCGGCGGGCGTCTCCCCCTGGAAACGCAGCAAAGCCAGGCCGCCGGCCACGATCCGCCCGGGGGACAAGGAAAGTTCGGCCGCGCCGGCGCCGGTCCCCCAAAGGAGCAGGACCAGCCACCAGCAACGTCTCATTCCTCGACCTCTTCGACCTGGACCCTGGCCCCGCCCTTGGCAAATCTCAGGCGCAACCGTTCCCCGCAGGCCAGGGTTTGACCGTCCCGGACGGCCCGGCCCTCCCGCTCCGAAAGGACGATGGCATAGCCCCGCTCCAGAGTCCGTAGCGGCGACAGGGAATCGAGGCGCCCCGAGAGGGTGGCGAGGGGACCCTGCCGCTGCCGCTGCCAAGCATCCATGGCCCGCAGCAGGCGGGCATCAAAGGCTTGGAAGCGCTGACGCTCCATCTTCAGATCCTGGAGGGGCGAACGCAGCCGCCGCCGCAGCCCGTCCACCCGTTCTTGCCAGAGTTCGAGTCTGCGGTGCACCTGGCCGGCGAGACGCAGCTGGAGCTGATCGAGATGCCCTTCGAGTTCCAGACGACTTTTGACAACCAGCTCCGCCGCCGCGCTCGGGGTCGGCGCCCGCAGATCGGCCACGAAATCGGCGATGGTGAAATCGACTTCGTGGCCGACGGCGGAAATCACCGGAATCCGTGATGCGGCGATGGCACGCGCGACGACTTCCTCGTTGAATGCCCAAAGGTCTTCGAGGCTCCCCCCGCCGCGCCCGACGATCAGCACCTGCGCTTCTCCCAGGCGGTTGCAGTCGGCGATGGCCTCGGCGATCTCCGCCGCCGCCCCTTCTCCCTGCACCCGCACCGGCCGCAGCTGGACCCGCAGCCCGGCGGCCCGGCGGCCCAGAACATTCAGGATATCGTGAATCGCCGCACCGGTGGCCGAAGTCACCACTCCGACGGTGGTCGGATGGAGCGGCAGGGGGCGCTTGCGCTCGGCGGCGAAGAGCCCCTCGGCGGCGAGCCGGGCCTTGAGCTGTTCAAAAGCCAGCTGCAGGCTGCCGGTGCCGAGGGGCTCCAGCTCATCGACGATGAACTGGAGTTCGCCGCGCTGGCTGTAGACCGAAACCCGGCCCCGGCAAACCGCCCTCAGGCCATTCTCCGGCTGGAACCTCAGCAGCCGGTTCTGCGCCCGGAACATGACGGCCCGCAGCTGGGCCCCATCATCCTTGAGAGAGAAATACCAGTGTCCCGAGGTCGGAGCAGCAAAATTGGAAAGTTCCCCTTCGACGAGGACCTCGACAAAGTTCTCTTCGATCGTCTCTTTAAGAAGCGCCACGAGGCGGCTGACGGTCAGTCGGGAAGCGGATTCGAGCATGCCGGGTTCCTACCAGATATGGGGGTTTTAAATTGACAAATCGGGAAGTTTTCCCTATATATTGGC
>JBBQBQ010000060.1:0-16117 GCA_038317685.1 Desulfuromonadales bacterium
GGATTCTTGTAGAAGACCGGGCAGGGGAGTTCGTCCATCAGGGTGGCGAGGAAATTGAGCTGGGCGGCCAGGCGCGCTTCGGCCTGTAGGCGACGCTCCACCTCGGTTGCCAGTTCCCGATTGCTTTCCATCAGCTGTGTCTGGGCGCTGTGAAGTCGCCTGGTCATGGCGTTGAAGGTTTGAGCCAACTGCCCGAATTCATCATGGCTGCGTTCCGGCACCTGGTGCCCCAAATCCCCGGTAGCGACTGCGGCGACAGCACGGGTCAGCTCCCGCAGCGGCCGGGTCAGGGTCGCGGCTAGAGGGAGTCCGAGAACCAGGGCCACGGCGACGAGGAGGAGGGTGACGAGAATAATTTTTCCGGTCAGGATGTTGAGGGTCTCCGTCACCGGCGCGGCGGAGATGCCGAGCCGTACCTGCCCCAGCCCGCCGTTGGCCACCGGGACTGCCACGTCATAGATGGGGCCGTTCTCCGTCAGCAGGTAGCGAAGACTGTATTCCTGACCGGGAGGCAGCGGGTTGGCGGCGAGAAGGTCGCTGGGGAAGGTTTCCCCGAAGGTATGAGCCAGGACCTCCTGGGGCCGGGGGCCGAGAAAAAAAATGTAGAGGAGGTCCTCTTCGGTTTTCAGTTGCTGATGGGCGGTAATTTTGAGGGCCAGCAGGTCCCGGGCGAGGATCGGAGAAACGCTTTGGTTGGCGATGTGGCGAGCGATGGAAACGCCGCGCTTTTCGAGCTCCCGTCGCAGGTGATGGGGGAAGTCGAATTTTACGAAGAGGCCGATGGCCCCGCCGAGAAAGACGACCAGACTCGCCAGCGCCAGGAAGATTTTTTGCCGCAGGCCGAAACGCAAGCTCATGGAGTGGGTCTTTCGCCGGAGGGCATCCCGGGAAGGAGGCGGCGGATGGAGTCGTAGGCGGCATCATCGATCAGGGCAAACCGGTCGATCCGCATCGCCAGCAGGATCTGCCGCCCCCGAGGGTTCTGGTGCATTGTGAGAAGGACCTCCCGGACCCGGCGGCTGGTGGCGGCATCGAGGTGCGGGCTGGCCACCACCGGAGGTGTCCCGAAGGGACCGTGCCGTGCGATGATCCTGGCCCGGACGGTCAGGGCCGGCTGGGTGAAGGCCAAGAAATCCCAGATCAGGCTGTCGACCGCAGCACCGTCGACCAGGCCCTCGGCGACCGCCCGGATCGAACGGTCGTGGCCGAAGGTGAAGAGATGGGAGTTGAAAAACGACTCGGGATTTTCATCCATCGCCGCCAGGTCGGCGACCGGCACCAAGTAGCCGCTGTTGGACTGGGGGTCGGTGAAGGCGAAGGTCTTTCCGCGCAGATCGCTGAGCGTTTTGGCCGGGCTGCCGGCCGGCACGATCAGGTTTGAGTAGTAGACCGCCTCGCCGTGAACCACCGGCGCGGCGAGCAGCTCCAGGCCGAAATGGGCGCGGCCTTCGACATAGGGGCCGCCGCAGACGAAGGCGACATCCGTCTCTCCGGTTTCCAGCAGGCGATTGACCTCCCGGTAGTTCCCCGGATCGCGGACCTGAATCGGCATCTCCAGTTTTTCCGCCAGATAATCGATCAGTTGCCGGTAATAGACGTAGCCGTCCTGGGGGGTGATCATCGAACCGACACAGAGGGTCAGGACCCGTTCGCCAGGGGCGACCGGCTTGGCAGGCAGGGGGGTGCGCTTCTCCAGGCTGACGGTGACGGGCTGCTCGCGTTCGCTGCAGGCGGTCAGACCCGCCAGGCCGAGAAGGAGGAGAATGATGAGGCGGATGGGGGTTCGCCGTTGCCGGATCATGATCCTCTCCAGTGGAGTGAATATCTTCCGTCAAACTTTACCGCAAAAATCATTCCGAAGAAAGGATTGCCCCCGAAAAGACTGAAGAGTCGGCAAATGATGCCGGCTCTTCAGTCTTCTTTGCGAATTGTCCAGGGGTGGGGAGGGAGCGCTCCGAACTCCCTTACATGTTGCGGCGATATTGGCCGCCGACTTCATAAAGGGCCCGGCTGACCTGGCCAAGGGAGGCGACCTGGACCGTATTCATCAGCTCGGCGAAGATATTTCCGCCCGCCGCCGCGACTTTCTGCAGCCGTTCCAGGGCGGCTGGCCTTGGTTGCGCGTGGCTCGACTGGAACGCTCGCAGGTTGGCGATCTGTTGATCCTTCTCCTCCTTGGTGGCACGTGCCAGCTGGTCCGGGATCTTGTAGCCCTCGGCGTCAGCCTGGGGATTGAGGTAGGTATTGACGCCGATGATCGGCAGCTCGCCGGTATGCTTCTGGTGTTCGTAGAGCATCGACTCTTCCTGGATCTTGCTGCGCTGGTACTGGGTCTCCATGGCGCCGAGGACGCCGCCGCGCTCATTGATCCGGTCGAACTCGGCGAGCACCGCTGCCTCCACCAGGTCGGTCAGCTCCTCGATGATATAGGCCCCCTGCAGCGGATTTTCATTCTTGGCCAGGCCGAATTCCTTGCCGAGGATCATCTGGATCGCCATGGCGCGCCGCACCGATTCTTCGGTGGGGGTGGTGACTGCCTCGTCATAAGCGTTAGTGTGGAGGGAGTTGCAGTTGTCGTAGATGGCCAGGAGCGCCTGCAGGGTGGTGCGGATGTCGTTGAAATTCATCTCCTGGGCATGGAGAGAACGCCCGGAGGTCTGGATGTGGTACTTGAGCATCTGGCTGCGGGGATTGGCGCCGTATTTGTCGCGCAGCACGATCGCCCAGATCCGCCGGGCTACCCGGCCGATCACCGCGTACTCGGGGTCGAGGCCGTTGGAGAAGAAGAACGAGAGGCTGGGGGCGAAATCGTCGATCTTCATGCCCCGTGACAGGTAGTACTCGACGTAGGTGAAGCCGTTGGCGAGGGTGAAGGCCAGCTGCGAAATCGGATTGGCCCCGGCCTCGGCGATATGGTAGCCGCTGATGGAGACCGAATAATAGTTGCGTATCTGCTGCTCGATAAAGAACTGCTGCATGTCCCCCATCATTTTCAGGGCGAACTCGGTGGAGAAGATGCATGTATTCTGCCCCTGGTCCTCCTTGAGGATGTCGGCCTGGACCGTGCCGCGCACCGTCTGCAGGGTGCAGGCGTGGATCTGTGCCGCCTCCGGGCCGGTCGCTGCCCGCCCTTCCCGCTGGCGGAAGGCTGCCAGTTGCTGGCGGATGGCGGTGTTGAAGAACATGGCGAGGAGCATCGGGGCCGGGCCGTTGACGGTCATCGAGACACTGGTCATCGGATCACAGAGGTCGAAGCCGGCGAAGAGCTTGTCCATGTCGTCCTGGGTGCAGATGGAGACCCCGCTTTCGCCGATCTTGCCGTAGATATCGGGGCGTTCGTCCGGGTCCTCGCCGTAGAGGGTGATGCTGTCGAAGGCGGTGGAGAGGCGCTTGGCCGGGTCGTTCTCGGTCAGAAAGTGAAACCGGCGGTTGGTCCGCTCCGGCGGCCCCTCACCGGCGAACTGGCGTTTGGGATCCTCAGCGGTACGCTTGAAAGGGAAGAGCCCGGCGGTGTAGGGGAAAAAGCCCGGCAGATTTTCCTTCAACTGCCATTTGACGATCTCCCCGAGGTCCTCAAAATCCGGTACGCAGACGCGGGGGATCAGGGTTCCGGAGAGGGTCGTGGTGAAGAGTTCGGTGCGGATCTCCTTGTCGCGCACCCGGGTCACCATCCGCGGGGCGCGGTAGGCCTGCTTCAGCTCGGGCCAGGCGGCCAGCAATTGACGGGTCACCGGCGCCAGGGTCTGCTCCACTGCCGCCGCCGCCGAGTCGAGGGCGAGGACAGTCTGCGGCTGATCGGTCAGCACTTCCCGCGCGCCGCGCAGTTGGAAGAGGCGCCGGGCTTTCCCGGTCTCCTGCCGGGTCTGTTCATGATAGCGACGCACGCTGCGGGTGATCTCCCCGAGATAGCCGGCCTGCTCGGGGGGGATGATGTGATGGCGGCGGGATTCTCCGGGGGTGGGTGCCAAGGTCGAGAGGAAGCTGCTGCCGGTCTTCCGGTTGAGGGTCTCCAGCAGCGCCAGGTAAAGGATGGTGGTCCCGGGGTCGTTGAATTTGCTGGCGATGGTGCCGTAGACCGGGATCTTTTCATCGGGAGCGTCCCAGAGGTTGCGGTTGCGGCGCACCTGCTTGCGGACGTTGCGCAGCGCGTCTTCGGCGCCCCGCTTTTCCATCTTGTTCAAGGCCACCAGGTCGGCGAAGTCGAGCATGTCGATCTTCTCCAGCTGGGTCGGCGCGCCGAATTCGGCGGTCATGACATACAGGGAGGCGTCGCAGATCGGGACGATTCCGGCGTCTCCCTGGCCGATGCCGCTGGTTTCCACCAGGATCAGGTCGAAGGCCGCGGCCTTGAGGACGTCGAGGGCCTCGACAATCGCCGCCGAGAGTTCCGCTTTGGCCTTGCGGGTCGCCAGGGAACGCATGAACACCTGCGGTGCGTTGATGGAGTTCATGCGGATGCGGTCGCCGAGGAGGGCGCCGCCGGTCCGCTGCCGGGTCGGGTCGACCGAGAGGATCGCCAGGTGGCGCTCTGGAAAGTCGCGCAGGAAACGCCGCACCAGTTCGTCCGTGAGGGAACTCTTGCCGGCGCCGCCGGTGCCGGTGATCCCGACCACCGGCACCGGTCGGGCTTCTTCCCGCAGCGCGCTCAGGGCCTGGAGCATCGCCGGACTCTGCTCCTGAACGGCCAGTTCGGCGACGGTGATGAGCCGGGCGATGGCCGGGAAGTCCCGCCGGCGCACCGCGGCCAGATCGTCCTGGAGCTGTTTCGGGGTCGGAAAATCGCAGGCGCGCAGCTGGTAGTCGATCATCCCCTGCAGCCCCATCTTCCGGCCGTCCTCCGGCGAGAAGATCTTGCTGATGCCGTAGCGGTGCAGCTCTTCGATCTCGTCGGGGAGGATCACGCCTCCGCCGCCGCCAAAGATTTTGATGTGACCGGCCGCCTGGTCACGGAGCAGATCGTGGATGTACTTGAAGAATTCCAGATGTCCGCCCTGGTAGGAGCTGACCGCGATTCCTTGGACGTCTTCCTGGACCGCCGCGGTGACGATCTCCGCGGCAGAGCGGTTGTGGCCGAGGTGGACCACCTCCGCCCCCGAATCCTGCAGCATGCGGCGCATGATGTTGATGGAGACATCATGGCCATCGTAGAGGCTGGTGGCGGTGACGAAGCGGACCGGATGTTGCGGGCGGTAGGCGCTGACTTCCATGAGACGCTCTCCTTGACAGGCAGCAGGGCGGGAACCGGGACCGGGAAAGAATAACGATGTTTTAGCAACCCTCGTGCCAGCCCGCTGCAGGATTCGCCAAAACTCGAAATTTGGTTCCAAATGGCCGGGATTGTTTGACTCTCTTCCGCCCTTGCGGAGCCAGGCGCGGTCCCGGCCCGACGTCGCCCTGTATACGGTTGTTGACAGGACCATCGGGACCGACCCGGGAGCGGGGTGAACGGCCGGAACCTTGGGTTTGGTGGTGTGAAACTTTTGTTTACAATAAAATTCAAACGATGTATTGTAATTGCTCAGTTTAGAGAGTGGTTGTAAAGTTATTGTCGTCGGCACATAGCTTGAAAATTTTTAATGCGACGGCCAGATTCATCCCCTGGCCGTTGTCTTTCGGGGAATGCGCAGGACTGGAAGTTAAAAAAACTTAAACACCGTTATCTTTAATCGTGGGGACGCCGATGAAATACGGGCAGGTGGCAAAAAAGGGCGATGCCAAACGAGGCTCGGCCGATGTCGATAGCAGCGGTTGGACCCTGAAACTGGATCGGGAGGGGACGATCGTCGCCTGCAGCGACGTTTGCCGGTGGTTTCTCGACAACGCGCCGGAGGTTTTGGTGGGCCAGCCCCTTGAAACCTTCCCGGAACTCAGTCACCTGTCCCATCTGATCCGGAATCATTTCAGTTTCCGGCGACTTCCGGTGGTGCTGGCGGGCCGCCGTCTCCTCGCCGACT
This sequence comes from Desulfuromonadales bacterium, assembly GCA_038317685.1. GTDB lineage: Bacteria > Desulfobacterota > Desulfuromonadia > Desulfuromonadales > DDH964 > JBBQBQ01. Next base: position 5,955 of record JBBQBQ010000060.1, read on the forward strand.
ACGGGCCTGGCGGGGGGCGCAAGGAGGACTGGCATTTGGCCTTTGTCCCCGCCCCGGCGGTTCCGGGAGGTTTTGCCGAGATTCGAGAATTCCTCGAAGCGATCGATCCGGCCAACGACCTGAGCCGGGACGGCATGATCGTTGTTGACCGGGCGGGGATCATCCTCCTGGTCAACCAGAACTTTGCGGACATCCTCGGGCAAAAGGCCTGGGAGATGGTCGGCCGGCACGTCCATGAGACCTATCCGAACTCCAACCTGTCACTGTTGCCCCGCGTCATGGAGACCGGCAAGGCGGAAGTGGGCGAACCCCAGGTCCTGAACGAACGTCACGTCATCGCCAGTCGCTGGCCGCTCGTCAAAAACGGCAAGACCATCGGCGCCCTCGGCAAGATCGCGGTCCGCGAGGGGCGCGACGGTCTGCGGCCGGAGGGGTCGCCGCCCGGTCCGCCGGGACGGACCGGGCTCATCGGCGCCGAAGGGACTGAAGCCAACTATGCCAGCGCCGATATTATCGGCCACAGCCCGGCCATCAAAAGCCTCAAAACCAAGTTGCTGCGCATTGCCGCTCGTCCCTCGGCGGTGCTGCTGACCGGCGAAAGCGGCACCGGCAAGGAACTCTTCGCCCATGCCATTCACGCCGCCAGTCCCCGCAGGAAAGGGCCGTTCATCCGGGTCAACTGTGCCGCCATCCCCGAACACCTCCTCGAATCGGAGCTCTTTGGCTATGTCGAAGGGGCCTTTACCGGCGCCAAGCGGGGAGGGCAGGTGGGGAAATTCGAAAAGGCCCATGGCGGGACGATCTTCCTCGACGAAATCAGCGATATGTCGGTCGCCATGCAGGCCAAACTGCTGCGGGTCCTTCAGGAAAAGGAAGTGATCCCGCTCGGCAGCTGCAATATCCGCCGGGTCGATTTTCGAGTCATTGCCGCCACCAATGCTGATCTCGGTGCTCTGGTCAAGGACAACCGGTTCCGGCCCGACCTTTTCTACCGGCTGAACGTGGTCACCTTCACCATCCCGGCGCTACGGGAACGGCCCGAGGATATCTATGTCCTCGCCAAGCATTTCATCGACCAGTTCAATAGCGAGTTCGGTCTCAGCGTGCAGGGCCTGGAGACCCAGGCCTGGGCGGCCCTGCGCAGCTACCCCTTTCCAGGGAACGTTCGGGAGCTGCGCAGTGCCATCGAAAGTGCCTTCAATCTGGTCGAGGGGGCCTTCGTCCGCCTGGAGGACCTCCCGAATTCGGTCTTGCCGGGGACCGGAGTTGCGGGACGCTCCGGGGGCGCCGGTGTTGCCGCCGGCAGTCATCCCAGCGAAGAGCGCCTGGGGAAACAGCCGTTAATGGAAATCATGGAAGAGTTGGAGAAGAGCCTCATCGAAAAGGCCTTGGTCATGGTCGAGGGGAACAAGCTCAGTGCCGCCAACCTCCTGGGGATTTCCCGGCCGGGTCTCTACAAAAAACTTCAGAAATATCGCCTCCATTGACGCCACCGCCGCCCCGGACCCGGCTTACCCGGGGTGGCGGCTGGTTCATCCACCCGTGTTGCTCCCTCCTGTCACAATTGGCCGTGCCGGCGCAATCGTTGTAAACTTCCGGATAACCTGTCACCAAAGTAAAACGGCCGGCCCACAGCGGCCTTCGGCAAGGGGATTGCGATATTGTTCGGGATTCTGTAAAACAGTGTTAACTGCAAGTGACAGCGCCCCCAAGGCATCCGGGCCGCGCCGGCCCCCGGGTCCTCGGTGAATTTTTGAGAAATATCAGACCGTTGGGGCTTGACCGAGGCAATTTTTATTGTAAAACAATGTTTGGTATCTGCCTTGCATCTAGCTGATGGCAGCACCCTCGAGTCCCAAGACCGGTTTTGCCGGGGGTGATTGAACCGGGAGGAGCACCGTTCATGAGCGAACCAACCGACCTGCTGGCGGTGGAGGATGTTTCTCTCTCCTTCGGCGGGGTTCATGCCTTGACCGACGTCAGCTTCAGCGTTCAAAAGGGGGAGGTCTTTTCGATCATCGGCCCCAACGGCGCCGGCAAGACCTCCATGCTCAACTGTATCTCGGGCCGTTATCAGCCGAGCAAGGGGCGCATCGTCTTCAAGGGGCGGGATCTCACCGGGCTGCGCCCCAACGACCGGTGCAGCCTCGGGATCGGCCGTACCTTCCAGAACCTGGCCCTCTTCAGTCACATGACCGTCCTTGACAACATCCTGGTCGGACGCCATCACCTGCTCAGGAACAACTTCCTCACCGGGTCTTTTTACTGGGGTTTCGGCGCTCGGAAAGAGGAACTGCTGCACCGCCGCGAGGTCGAGGACATCATCGACTTTTTGGAGATCGCGCATATCCGCAAGGCGATTGCCGGCACCCTCTCCTACGGTTTGCGCAAGCGGGTCGAGTTGGCGCGGGCGGTGGCGTTGCGGCCCGACCTGATCCTTCTCGACGAGCCGATGGCCGGGATGAACCTGGAAGAGAAGGAAGACATGGCCCGCTACGTCATCGATCTCAACGAGGAGTGGGGGATGACGGTGGTGATGATCGAACACGACATGGGGGTGGTCATGGATATCTCCCACCGGGTCATGGTTCTCGATTTCGGGCGCAAGATCGTTGCCGGTCTCCCGGAGGAGGTCATGGCCAACGAACAGGTGAAGGCGGCCTACCTTGGTGAAGGGGACTCCGCGGAGACCGAGGGCCAGGAAGGAGCGGTCGCGTAATGGCGAGGGCCCCGGAGTACGCCGACATTACCCGTTACGACACCTTCCCCAAGGTTCTCGCTTATAACGCGGAGCACTGGCCGACGGCGGTGGCGCTGCGGGAGAAGGAATTCGGAATCTGGAACGAGTTCAGCTGGGAGGAGTACAACCAGCGGGTCAAACTCTTTGCCCTCGGCATGCATACCCTCGGTATCGAGCGCGGGCACACGGTGGGCATTGTCGGCGAAAACCGTCCGGAATGGGTCTGTGCGGAAATCGCCTCCCATGCCCTCGGGGCCATGATCTTCGGTATCTACCAGGATTCCCTCAATGAGGAAGTCGCCTATCTGATCAACTACGCCGGCGCCCGGATCATCATCGCCGAGGACGAGGAACAGGTCGACAAGGTCCTGGAGATCACCGAGCAGTGCCCGGGGGTCAAACACATCGTCTATTGCGACCCGCGCGGCATGCGCAAGTACCAAGACCCGCGCCTGCTCTCCATGGAAGATCTCCTCCAGCAGGGGGCCGCCCTCGACCGCGACCAGCCGCAGTTCTACATGGAGTTGGTGGAAAAGGGCCAGGGGAGCGACGTGGCGATCCTCTGCCCGACTTCGGGAACGACCTCCAACCCCAAGCTGGCAATGCTCCAGGCCGGACCGATGCTCACCCATTGTGTCTCCTATCTGGAGGCCGATCCCAAACTTCCCGGCGACAACTACGTTTCGGTCCTCCCCCTGCCGTGGATCATGGAGCAGATCTATGCGGTGGCCCAGGCGCTGATCTGCCGCGCCATCGTCAACTTCGTCGAAGAGCCGGAGACGATGATGAGCGATCTGCGGGAGATCGGTCCGACTTTCGTCCTCCTCGCCCCCCGGGTCTGGGAATCGATCGCCGCCGACGTCAAGGCGCGGATGATGGATGCCAGCCCCTTCAAGCAGAAGATGTACCAGATCGGCATGAAACTCGCCTGGCGGGCCTCGATCCGCAAGCGCGGCCGGCAGTCGAAATTTGCCTACTGGCTCCTGTTTCGCGCCCTCAAGGACCGGCTCGGTTTCACCAATCTGACCTCCGCGGCGACCGGCGGCGCCGCCCTCGGTCCCGACACCTTCAAATTCTTTCTGGCCATGGGGGTCCCCCTGCGCCAGCTTTACGGGCAGACTGAACTGGCCGGTGCCTACACCATCCACCAGGCCCACGATGTCGACTTCGATTCGGTGGGGATTCCTTTCGGCACCTCCGAGGTGCGCATCGACAACCCCGACGAACACGGGGTCGGAGAGATCGTGGCCCGCACCCCCGGCATGTTCCTCGGCTATTACCAGAACCAACAGGCGACCCGCGAGGCGATGCCCGACGGCTGGATGCGCACCGGCGACGCCGGTTACTTCAAACCGGAGAACGGCCAACTGGTGGTCATCGACCGCATCAGCGACATCGCGACGACCTCCGGGGGGGCGCGGTTTTCTCCGCAGTTCATCGAGAACAAACTCAAGTTCTCCCCCTTCATCGCCGAGGCGGTCATCCAGGGGCACGAACGGCCGTATCTGGCGGCGATCATCTGCATCCGCTTCGATATCGTCGCCAAGTGGGCGGAGCAGCGGGACATCGCCTTTACCAACTACATCAACCTCTCGGCCCAGAGCCGGATCTACGAGATGATTCAGCGCGAGGTGGAGACCGTCAACGCCACCCTCCCCGAGGCTCACAAGGTTCGCAAGTTCCTCCTGCTCTACAAACAGCTCGATGCCGACGACGGCGAATTGACCCGTACCCGCAAGGTGCGCCGCGGGGTGATCCGCGAAAAGTACGGTGAGATTATCGACGCCGTCTACGGGGGGGAGGAGCGGGTGCACATCGACACCGTCATCAGCTTCCAGGACGGCACTAAATCGCGGGTGCAGACCGACCTGAGGGTCGTCGATCTGCTCCTGGAACCGACCCCGGAACCACGGGCCAGGCTCGATCTGCAAATGGTCGGCTAGCGGGAGACCCCGATATGAACTTCAATCTACTGCTGCAGCTGCTGGTCAACGGCATCATCATCGGCACCCTCTACGGAGTGGTGGCGATGTGCTTCGTCCTCATCTACAAGTCGACCCGGGTGGTCAACTTCGCCCAAGGGGAATTCCTGCTGATCGGCGCCTGGGTCTGCTGGGCGCTGCTGGTGAAATTCCAGCTGCCGTTCTGGCTCGGGTTTCCGGTCACCCTGGTCTTCATGCTGATCTTCGGTATCCTCTTGCAGGTGGTGGTGCTGAAACCTTTGATCGGCGAGCCGATTATCTCGGTGATCATGGTCACTATCGGCCTGTCGATGTTCTTTCAGTCACTGATGAGCTGGATCTTCGGCGGCTTCGCCCAGCCCTTTCCGAGGGTCTTTGCCAGCAACAGCGTCGACATCCTCGGGATGCAGATTCAGCCAGCCTATCTGATGAGTCTCTGCATCTCGGTGGTGATCATGGTCGGCTTCTACTTTTTTTTCAAACACTCGCGGATGGGGCTGGCGATGCGCGCCACCGCATTCAATCAACAGGTGGCCCAGAGCCTCGGGATTTCCGTCAAACAGGTCTTCGCCACCGCCTGGGCGATCTCGGCGCTGGTTTCGGCCATGGCGGGGGTGGTGGTCGGCATGGTCAACGGGGTTTCCTCGGCCCTTTCTTTCTTCGGCATCAAAGTCTTCCCCGTCGTCATCCTCGGCGGTCTCGATTCCATCGTCGGCGCCATTGTCGGCGGCCTGATCATCGGCGTACTGGAGAACCTCGCCGAGTTCTTCGACGCTCAGTGGCTGCACATCGGCAACATGTACACCATCGCCCCCTTCTACGCCCTGGTGCTGATTTTGATGATCAAACCCTACGGCCTCTTCGGCCAAAAAGACATCGAGAGGATCTGACCCCATGGCGACCGGTCACACCCTGATGCGCTGCGGGCAATTCCGCACCACCTACGAAGCCGACACCACCATCTTCCCGACTCCGATGTCGCGCAATTTCGCCATCGGCGCCGTGGTGATTCTGATCCTGGCACCGCTGGTGCTGAACGCCTACTTCCTCAACCTGCTGATCCAGATCGGCTACTACGGCATCGCCGCTCTGGGGCTCAACATCGTCGTCGGCTTTACCGGCCAGATCTCCCTCGGGCATTCGGCCTTCTTCGGCTTCGGCGCCTTTGCCTCCGCCTATCTCAACAATCGCTTCGGCATCCCGGTCTTCTTCTGCATCCCCATGGCGGGGGTCCTGACCATGCTCCTGGGATTGGTCGTCGGCATCCCGGCGGGACGCATCAAGGGGCTGTACCTGGCCATCGCCACTCTGGCCTCCCAGTACATCCTCGAGGACTTCTTTGCCCGGGCCGACTGGTTCACCGGCGGCTCGTCCGGGGCGATGGCGGCACCCGTCTCCTTCTTCGGCTGGATGTTGAACACCGACAAGACTTACTTCTACGTCGTCCTCTTCTACGTCGTGGTCATGTATCTGCTTGGCTCCAACCTGCTGCGGACCCGGGACGGCCGGGCCTTCGTGGCGGTCCGCGACCATTACCTGTCGGCCGAGATCATGGGGATCAACCTGACCTGGTACCGGATCCTCTCCTTCGGCATCTCCTCCTTCTACGCAGGGATCGGCGGCGCCCTCTTCGGTCACTATCTCGGCTTCGTCTCCACCGAGGGCTTCACCATCATCGTCTCCATCCAGTTTCTGGCGATGGTCATCATCGGCGGTCTTGGCTCGGTGATGGGGGCGATGCTCGGTACCGCCTTCATGGTCCTGCTGCCCGAAGTCATGGAGGCGGTCGTGAGCCACGCCGGCGGGGCCAGCCAAGGGATGGCCCAGGCGCTGGCTTACATCAAGCAGATGTCGATCGGTCTGGCCATCATTCTCTTTCTGATCTTCGAACCGGACGGTCTGGCCCATCGCTGGCGCCTGATCAAGGCCTACTGGAAGCTCTACCCCTTCTCCTACTGAAACGCCGCCGGATCCGGATTTCCCGGCGGCCCCACGAGCCACCCGCACGCAAGGAGGAACACACATGCGCACAGGACTCATCAGCACTACCGTAGCCTTGGCTATCCTGGGCTTGGCCAGTCTCGCCCCGGCCGCTGACACCATCCCGGTCGGGCACCTCGCCTGCTATACCGGCCCCACCTCGGACGTCGGCGTCCCCTACGGCAACGGCGTCGCCGACGCTCTCAACTACATCAATGCCCAAGGGGGGATCAACGGCAAGAAGATCTCCTTCGAGACGGTCGATTATGGGTACAAAGCCCCCGAAGCGGTGGCCACCTACAAAAAATGGATGTCGGCTGACGCCAAACCGGTCGCAATCCAGGGGTGGGGAACGGCCGACACCGAAGCCCTGGTGAAGTTTGTCGCCCAGGATCAGGTCCCCTACATCTCCGCGTCCTATTCCGGGCACCTGACCGATCCGGCCGGAAAGGGGAGCCACGCCAAGGCCCCGGCCCCCTACAACTTCTTCTATGGCCCCTCCTATTCCGACGCCTGCCGCGGCCTGGTGCAGTGGGCGATGGATGACTGGAAGACCAAAGGAAACAAGGCGAAACCAAAGTTCGTCCACATGGGTGATAACCACCCCTACCCGAACGCACCGAAGGAAGCCTGCGGCGCCTACGCCACCGAACTCGGCTTCGACGTTCTCAACCCGATCGTCTATTCCCTGAAGCCGGCTGACGCCAAGGCCCAGTGCCTCTCCCTGCAGGAATCGGGGGCCAACTACGCCTATCTCGGCAATACCTCCGGCTCCAACATTTCCCTCCTCAAATCCTGCTCCACCGTCGGCGTCAAGACCCAGTTCCTTTCCAATATCTGGGGCTGGGACGAGAATTCCATCAAGGCGACCGAAGGGGCCGGCGATGGCCTCGCCTGGGTCGTCGGCGCGCCGCCCTGGCAGAGCACCGACGCCGAGGGGATGAAGACCCTGATGGCGATCTCGAAGATGTCCGATTCGGGCGGCCAGACCTACCGCTCCCTCCATTACATCCGGGGCGTCTGCGGCGTCATGTTCATGCGTGACGCGATGCTTTCCGCCGACAAGCAGGGCGGCATCACCGGACCGAACATCAAGCATGCGATGGAGCAGATGAAGGATTACGTGCCGACCGGCATGAAGGGGGTCTGTACCCCCTCCACCTGGACCGGCGAAGACCATCGCGGGACCACCAAGGTTTCCGTCTACACTAGTGCCTTCAATGGCGGCAAATTCACCATGAAGCCGCTGGCGACCGTCGAGGTGCCCCGCCGCGCCGACTGGATCGGCTGGTAACAAAGGAAGGAAACCCGGCGCGGGGGTGGTCCGAAACGGGCCGCTCCCGCGTCGGGCTCTCCGGTGAACGGCAATCCGCAACCAGGAGAAGGCACCATGGCTGAACCGGCCAAAGAGACCGTTCCCCAGGAATCGCTGCTCTCAGTCAACAATATCGAGGTCGTTTACAACGACGTCATCCTGGTGCTGCGCGGCATCAGCCTGGAGGTCCCGGAAGGGGAGATCGTGACGCTCCTCGGCGCCAATGGCGCCGGCAAATCAACGACCCTCAAGGCGATCTCCGGCCTCCTGAAGACCGAGGACGGCAAGGTCACCCGCGGCACCATCAATTTCATGGGCGAGAACATCGGCAACCGCGCCCCGGAGGAGATCGTGCGCCGCGGCATCTTCCAGGTCATGGAGGGGCGCCGCATCATCGAGGACATGACCGTGGTGGAGAATCTGCGGCTCGGCGCCTACACCCGCAAGGATGGCGGCATCCGCAAGGACATCGACATGGTCTTCGACTACTTTCCGCGCCTTAAGGAACGCACTGGCCTCGCCGGTTATCTCTCCGGCGGGGAACAGCAGATGCTCGCTATCGGCCGGTCGCTGATGGCGCGGCCGAAGATGATCCTCCTTGACGAGCCGTCGATGGGGCTTTCGCCGCTGTTGGTGAAGGAGGTCTTCAACATCATCCGGACCATCAACCGGGAGCAGAAGATCACCATGCTCCTCGTTGAGCAGAATGCCAACATGGCTCTCCACAGCGCCACCTACGGGTATGTCATGGAATCGGGGAAGATCGTCCTCGACGGCACCCGCGAGGAACTCCTGAGTAACGAGGACATGAAGGAGTTCTACCTCGCCGGCGGCGGCAAGGACCGCAAATCCTTCAAGAACATCAAGTCGTACAAACGGCGCAAGCGCTGGATGTAGCCCAGGAGGCGGCAGTGAACAAATTTTACGACGCTCTCGAAACCCGTTCCGCGGTGCAGCGAGAGGCCGAATTGATGACCGCCCTGACGGCGCAGGTCGTCCATGCCCAACGGCGGGCGCCCGCCTTCGCCAAACGCCTGGCCGGAATCACGGCCGAACGGGTGACGAGCCGCGCCGCCCTGGCGGCCCTGCCGCTGGTGCGCAAATCGGAGCTGTTGGAAATCCAGCGCCAGTCCCCTCCCTTCGGCGGCCTCAGCTCGGTCGCACCGCCGGCCTTGACCCAAATCTTCGCCTCCCCCGGACCGATCTACGAGCCGGGGTGCGGACGGCGCGATTACTGGCGCTTCGCCCGGGCTCTGTTCGCCGCCGGGTTCCGGGCCGGGGAGCTGATTCACAACTGTTACTCCTACCACTTTACCCCGGCCGGCTCCATGTTCGAGTCGGGCGCCCATGCCCTCGGCTGCGCCGTCATTCCGGCTGGCCCCGGGCAGACCGAACTGCAGGTGCAGACGATTGCCGACCTGTGCCCCCACGGCTACGTCGGCACCCCGTCGTTCCTCAAACTGATCCTGGAGAAGGCTGACGAACTGGGGATTGACCTTCCCAGTCTGCGCAAGGCGCTGGTCTCCGGTGAAGCCTTGCCCGAGGCCCTGCGGGCCTGGTTTGAAAAGCGCGGCATCGCGGTGCTGCAGTGCTACGCCACCGCCGACCTGGGGCTGATCGCCTACGAGTCATCCTCCCGCGAGGGGCTCATCATCGACGAGGGGATCGTCCTCGAAATCGTCCGCCCCGGGAGCGGCGACCCGGTTCCGGACGGCGAGGTCGGCGAGGTGGTGGTGACCACCCTCAACCCCGACTATCCCCTGATTCGCTTCGCCACCGGCGACCTTTCGGCGCTGCTCCCCGGGGGGAGCCCTTGCGGCCGCACCAACCGGCTGCTTCGCGGTTGGCTCGGTCGCGCCGATCAGACCACCAAGGTGCGCGGCATGTTCGTCCACCCTTCCCAGGTGGCGGCGGTCCTCCGGCGTCACCCCGAACTCGGCCGCGGCCGCCTGGTGGTCGATCGGGAAGCCGAGCAGGATCGCATGCTCCTCATGGCCGAACTGGCCCAGACCGAACCGAAGGGCCTCGGCGCCGCGGTCGCCACCAGCCTGCGTGAGGTCTGCAAACTGCGCGGCGAGGTGCGCTTCGTCGCTCCGGGGAGCCTCGCCAACGACGGCAAGGTCATCGACGATCTGAGGCCGGTCGGCTGAACCGTTCTTCTCCCCCG
>JBBQBQ010000061.1:0-16005 GCA_038317685.1 Desulfuromonadales bacterium
CCTGGAAGCGCTGCGCGGTGCCGGAGATTACAACCATCTGCCGGTGCGGGCCGCGGCAGCCATCATGCTCGACCGGCTCGCCAGGACCGAGTGCTGAGATGAAGACCTACGCCGTTCTCTCCTTGGCGGGAACGGCACCTGAACACGGATTTGATTCGTACCGAACCACTGGATAACCAAGAATCGAGGATAGAGGAGGACGTCATGAATACCATCGACCGCATCAGCATGGAACACATCAAGAAAAATATTCCGATCTTCAAGGGCGGCGACACTGTGCGGGTCCATGTGAAGATCACCGAGGGCGACAAACAGCGCATCCAGATCTACCAGGGGGTCTGCATCAAGCGTGTTAATCGCGGGGTCGGCTCCACCTTCACAGTGCGCAAAATCTCCAATGGTTTCGGGGTGGAAAGGGTCTTCTCCCTGCATTCCCCGGCGGTCGACAAGATCGAAGTCGTCACCATCGGCGATGTGCGCCGCGCCAAGCTCTACTACCTGCGCAATCTCCACGGCAAGGCCGCCCGCATCCGCGAAAAACGGTTCGCCTGATCCGGTAAGATGCGAACGGCCCCGGTTGCTTGACCGGGGCCGTTCGCGTATATCGGGCGCACCCCGCCCCTTCCGGACCCTTTCGGGGAGCGCACCATGACCCTTCCCCTCTTCGAGCTCACAGAATTCTCCCCACTTCACTTCGAGCGGCAGGCCCAGGCTCGCGGCTTTCGGGCCGTCGCCGGCATCGACGAGGCCGGGCGTGGTCCCCTGGCCGGGCCGGTCGTCGCCGCGGCGGTGATCCTTCCGGCGACCTTCAACCTCCCCGGTCTCAACGACTCCAAACAACTCAGCGAACGGCAGCGGGAGGTCCTCTTCCCTCTGATCCGCACCCAGGCCCTTGCCATCGGCCTGGGGATCGCCTCCCCCCGGGAGATCGAGGAGATCAATATCCTCCAGGCGACCCTCAAAGGGATGCGCCTGGCCGTCGAACGACTGCGCCATCCCGCCGATTTTCTCCTTGTCGACGGCATCAGCCCGGTGCCGCTGGCCCTGCCGCAACAGACCCTGAAGCAGGGGGACAGCCGTTCCCTTTCCATCGCCGCCGCCTCGATCATCGCCAAGGTCGTGCGGGACCGGATCATGGTTGCCTGGGACCGCCGCTTCCCCGGTTACGGCTTTGCCCGCCACAAGGGCTACGGTAGTGCCCAGCACCTTGAAGCCATCGCCCGCCTAGGGCCGACCCTACTCCACCGCCGGACCTTCGCCGGGGTGCGAGAACATCTGCCCGAACCATGAGCGAGGAGCGGCAGAGCCTGGGACGCTGGGGGGAGGAGCAGGCCGTTCTTTACCTGCGTCGGAAAGGTTGGACGATCGTCGAACGTAACCTTGGCACCCCGGTGGGAGAAGTCGACATCATCGCCCGCCAGAGCAATACCTTGGTCTTTGTCGAAGTCAAGACCCGTCGCAGTACCGCCTTCGGGACCCCCCAGGAAGCGGTCGGCCCCCGTAAACAGCGGCAGATCCTGCGCGCCGCCCAATGGTATCTGACCGGACAGGGGGCTCCCGGCGGCCGATTGCAGCCGCGTTTCGACGTGATCGCCATTCTTGCCCCGCCGGGAGGGGAAATGCTCCTCGAACATATCGTCAACGCCTTTGGCCTTTAGAATTGCCCTGCCTTCCCGCTGAAAGCGGTTGAAGCATTTGCAATTCGCCGCCGGAGCAGTTAGATTGATGCTTCAAAGGCCAAAACAGCAGCCGCCATCCCAGGGGCAGATTCATGTCGCAAACCTTATCCAGCTTCGGTTACCTGCGCATCGCCGTCGTCACCCCGGCGCTGAAGGTTGCCGACGTTCCCTATAACCTGGAGCAGATCCGGGCGGCGGTCCTCACCGCCAGTCAGGACCATTGCCGGCTCCTGGTCTTTCCGGAACTCTGTATCACCGGCTACAGCTGTGCCGATCTCTTCCTCCAGCCGACCCTTCTCGGTGCAGCCTGGCAGGCTCTGGAAGAGTTGGCCGCGCTGAGCGGCCGCGAGAAGGTCGCCCTGGCCGTCGGACTGCCGTTGGCGATCCGGGGCCGGCTCTTCAACTGCGCGGCCTTTCTCGCCGGAGGCCGGCTCCTCGGCCTCGTCCCTAAACAGTATCTGCCAAACAGCCAGGAATTCTACGAAAGGCGCTGGTTTACCCCTGGCGGTTCAGTGCCGGTGGTGACGGTCGACTGGGGCGGTCAGGCGGTGCCGATCGGCACCGACCTGCTGTTTCAGGCCGATCTCCTCCCCGATTGCCGGATCGGCATCGAAATCTGCGAAGACGCCTGGGTTGCCAACCCGCCGAGTGGCCTGCTGGCGATCCGGGGAGCGACGGTCCTTCTCAATTTGTCGGCCAGTCCGGAGACTCTCGGCAAGGGCAGTTACCGCCGTGACCTGGTGCGGGCCCAGTCGGCGCGTTGCCTGGCCGCCTATGCCTACGCCTCGGCCGGACCCGGCGAGTCGACCACCGACCTGGTCTTTTCCGGGCATTCCCTGATTGCGGAAAACGGCCAAATTCTGGCCGAGAGCGAGCTTTTTTCCTTCACCACCCGCATCGCCCGCGCCGACATCGACGTTGCCCGGCTCACAGCCGAGCGACTGCGCAGCAGTTCCTTCGGCGACGGCCTGGCGCCGAGTCCTCCCCGCGTCATTCCCTTCCATCTCGGCGACATCCCGGCGGAGGTCTTCAGCCGCTTGGTGCCCCAGACCCCTTTCGTGCCGACCGGGAACCGAGAGCGGGCGGAACGCTGCCGCGAAGTTTTCGCCCTGCAGACGACCGGCCTCGCCAAACGCCTTTTGCACACCGGCTCCCGGCAGGTTGTCATCGGCATTTCCGGTGGCCTCGATTCGACCCTGGCGCTGTTGGTGACCTGTCGTGCCTTCGACCGCCTGGAACTGCCGCGCGAAGGGATCCTCGCCGTCACCATGCCCGGTTTCGGCACCACTGCCCGGACCCGCGGCAACGCCGAGGGGCTGGCCGAACTCCTCGGTGTGACGTTGCGGATCATTTCCATCGATAACGCGGTGCGGGGGCACTTCGTCGATATCGGCCATGACCCAAAATGCCACGATATCACCTTCGAGAATGCTCAGGCGCGAGAGCGCACCCAGATTCTCATGGACCTTGCCAACCAGGTTGGTGGCCTGGTGATCGGCACCGGCGACCTTTCAGAACTGGCCCTCGGCTGGTGCACTTACAACGGCGACCACATGTCGATGTACGCCGTCAATTGCGGGGTTCCCAAGACCTTGGTCCGCTACCTGATTGAGTGGTGCGCCGAGGAAGAGTTCTCGGGGCAGGCCGCGCAGATCCTCCACGATATCGGTGCCACCCCGGTCTCTCCGGAGCTGTTGCCGCCGGCTCCCAACGATGAAATCAGCCAGCATACCGAGGACCAGGTCGGCCCCTACCTGCTCCACGATTTTTTCCTGTATCACGCCCTGCGTCTGCAGTTTCCGCCGCGCAAAATCCTCTTTCTGGCCCGGCGAGCCTTTGGCGACCGCTACCCGGAAGAAGAGATTCGCCGCTGGCTCTTGGTCTTCTACCGCCGCTTCTTCGCCCAGCAGTTCAAACGTTCCTGCCTCCCCGACGGACCCAAGGTCGGCAGCGTGGCACTCTCCCCGCGGGGGGACTGGCGGATGCCGAGCGATGCCTGCGCCACTCTCTGGCTGAACGAGTTGGGGGTCTTGGAAGAGGGGGACGGTGGCTGAAACCAGGGGGGTTGTGCCCGGTACTCTCTACGTGGTGGCGACGCCGATCGGCAACTTGGAAGACATCACCTTCAGGGCGGTGCGGGTGCTGCACGAGGTCGATCTGGTGGCCGCGGAGGATACCCGCCACAGCCGCAAGCTCCTGGCCCATTACGGGATCGGTACGCCATTAACCTCATGCTTTGCCCATAACGAGCTGACCAAGGCCGACCTGCTCCTGGTGCGACTGCGGGCTGGTGGGACCGTGGCCCTGATCAGCGACGCGGGGACGCCGGGGATCGCCGATCCGGGCTATCTGCTGGTGCGCCTGTGCCACGAATCGGGAATCCCGGTGGTCCCGGTGCCGGGGCCTGCGGCAGTCATCACGGCCTTGTCGGTGGCCGGACAACCGGTCGATCGTTTTGCCTTCGAAGGGTTTCTCCCCAGCCGGGCCGCCGCCCGCCGCCGGGTGCTGCAACAGCTCTGCGGCGAAGCACGCACCATCGTCTATTACGAGGCCCCCCACCGGCTGGCGGCGACGCTGCGGGACCTGGCCGAACTCTGCGGTGCCGGACGGTCCCTGACCGTGGCAAGGGAGCTGACCAAGCTTCATGAAGAGCTCTTTCGCGGGACGGTGGCGGCGGCTCAGGTGCATTTCGGCGCAACCCCGGTGCGCGGGGAGCTGGTCCTCATCCTCGCACCGGGGCCGCTCGCGGCGCCGACGGAAACGGTCCGGGAAGCACTGCTGCGTCAGCGCCGGGGGAGCAATCTGGCGCCCCGCCAGATTGTCAAGGCGGTGGCGAGGGAGCTCAAGGTGGCAGGGAGCGAGGTTTATCAGGAGTGGCTGAGATTGCAGGAGGAGGGATGATAACTGCGAACCGAAAGATTCTGCTGATAGACGATCACCACTCGGTACTGCGGCTGCTGGAAACGATTCTGCGGGTGCGCGGCTACGAGGTGGTGGCGGTCAGCGACGGGGCCGAAGGGGTGGAGGCGGCGTGCCGCGAACTCCCCGATCTGATCCTCCTTGACGTGACGATGCCGGGACTCGACGGTTTCAAAATCTGCCGGATCCTCAAGGAGGATCCCCAGACCCGGAATATTCCGGTGATCTTTCTGACCGCCCGTTGCGAGGGGGCCGATGTTGAAACCGCCCGCCGCGCCGGCGCCGCCGACTTTGTCAGCAAGCCCTTCAAAAGCCAGCACATTATCGCCATTCTCGACCGCTATCTCGGTCCCGAGCCCCTGCCTCAGTAGCGCACGGTAAACCCTTCGAGATCCCCCCCCGCCGGCTGCCAATCGACTTCAAGATTCGCCACCCGGGCTCCCGCCGGCCCTTGGCGACAGCTTTCTATGGCCTCTCGCACCAAATTCTCCGGCCCTTCGAGAAGGGCTTCAACATCGCCGTCGGGGAGGTTGCGAACCCATCCGACCAGGCCGAGGCGCCGGGCGGAGCGTTCGGTAAAGTAACGGAAGCCGACCCCCTGGACCAAGCCGCGGAACCGGATCGTCGCTCTAATCGGCCCCATCGCTTCCAGTCCTTTCCAGCAGCGCGAAAAAGTCTGCTTCGCTCAGGATCGGCACCCCCAGCTCCCGGGCTTTTTCCAGCTTGCTCCCCGCCTCGGCCCCGGCCACCACGTAATCGGTCTTTTTACTTACCGAACCGGCGGCCCGGCCGCCGAGTTTTTCGACCAGGTCTTGCGCATCCTTGCGGCCGAGACCAGGGAGGCCGCCGGTAAAGACGAAGGTTTTGCCGGAGAGGGGTCCCCCGGCGCGGCGGGCTTCGGCCTCCGGGATGACCCCGGCGCCGGCGAGCTGCTCGAGCACCTGACGGTTGCGCGGCGCGGCAAAAAAGTTGACGACACTGTCGGCGACCTGGGGGCCGATTTCATGGATCGCCAGCAATTCCTCCCGGCTGGCCCGCGCCAGGTCGGCGAGAGATCCGAACTGGCGGGCCAGGACCTTGGCGAGATGTTCGCCGACGTGGCGAATGCCGAGTGCGTAGAGGAAACGGGCGAGGGGCCGCCGCCGGCTTTTCCGGATGGCCTCAAGCAGGTTCTCCGCCAGCTTTTCCCCCATCCGGTCGAAGCGAAACAGATCCTCGCGGGTCAGCCGGTAAAGATCGGCGACGCTCGATACCAGTTGGAGGCGCAGCAATTGGTCGACGTAGCGCTCGCCGAGTCCGTCGATGTCCATGGCCCCGCGGGATCCGAAGTGCCGCAGCGATTCCCGGAGCTGGGCGGGGCAGGCCAGCCCCTGGCAGCGGGGGACGACCTCTCCGGCCAGGCAATTGATCGGTGAACCGCAGGCCGGGCAGCTCTCCGGCAGCGCCACCGCCCGTTCATCCCCCCGGCGGCGCTCTTTCAAAACCTCCACCACATCGGGGATGACGTCTCCGGCCCGTTCCACCACCACTTGGTCGCCGATGCGCACGTCGAGGCGGGCGATCTCGTCCCAGTTGTGGAGACTCGCCCGGGCCACGGTGACGCCGCTCACCTCCACCGGGCGCAGATGGGCGACCGGGGTAATGGCGCCGGTGCGGCCGACCTGCAGGGCGATTGCCTCAATGACGGTGACGGCCTGGCGGGGGGGGAATTTCCAGGCGATGGCCCAACGCGGGGTGCGGGTCTTCTCCCCCAGCTCCCGTTGCAGGAAGAGATCATCGACCTTGACGACCACCCCGTCGATCTCGTAGGGAAGCTCCTCGCGCCGCTGGGCCAGGTCCTGATAATAGTCGATGACCTCCTTGATGCCGGCGGTCCGTCTGGTCTCCGTGAGATTGACGCGCAAGCCCCAGGACTGGAGTCCTTCCAGCATCTCCAGGTGGCTGGTCGGCGCCGCCCCCTCGATCAACCCGACCCCGTAGCAGAAGATCTGCAGCGGCCGGCGGGCGGTGATCCGGGAATCGAGCTGGCGCAGGCTGCCGGCAGTGGCGTTGCGGGGATTGGCGAAGGTCGTCTGACCCTCTTCTTCCCGTTCGCGGTTGAAGTCCTGAAATTCCTTCTTCTCCATGAAAACTTCGCCCCGGACTTCGAGCAGGGCGGGGGCCGGGCAACGCAGCACCAGGGGGAGGGAAGGAATGGTCCGGAGATTGGCGGTGATGGTTTCGCCGGTGCTGCCGTCGCCCCGCGTCGCCCCGGCGACCAGCCGTCCGTCCCGGTAGACCAGTTCCACCGCCACCCCGTCGAGCTTCATTTCGCAGACGTAGTGAAGGTCGCTGTCTCGAGCCAGGAAGCGCTTGACCCGGGCATCGAACTCCCGTATCTCATCGGCGGAAAAGGCGTTCTCGAGCGACAGCATCGGCAGGGAATGGCGTAGCGGTTCGAATCGGTCCAAGGGCGCAGCGCCGACCCGCTGGGAGGGGGAGTCAGGGCTGAGGAGTTCCGGGTGCGCCCTTTCCAGCTCCTGCAGTTCGCGGAACAGGCGATCATATTCGGCGTCAGTAATCTCCGGTCTATCGAGGACGTAATAACAGTAATTGTGGTGGTGGAGCACGGTGGAGAGCTCCCGGTGGCGGTGCCGGGCGGACGGGTCGACCATGACGGTACCTTTCGGTGGAATGCGGGGGCCGGCGGGCCGGGTGGTCTCTTCATAACACAGGGTCGCTTCCCATGCAATCTCCTGGGCTGAACCCCCCGATGCACAAACCCCTTTGCATCCTGGGCCGCATCGGTTAAAATCCCCGCAGCCGCAGCGTCGGCAGCAATCTGGCGAAGGGACTGGCATGTTCCAAGATCATTGGCTTCACCTGGGGGTCCTATTTCTGTTGTTTGTCGGGTCGGCCTTCTTTTCCGGGTCGGAAACCGCCCTGATGTCACTGGATAAGCTGCGCCTGAAGTATCTGGTGCAGAAACAGCGGCGCGGCGCCGACCGGCTCGAGGGACTCCTGGCCCGTCCCGACCGGCTCCTCAGCGCCATTCTGGTCGGCAACAATCTGGTCAATATCGCAGCGTCGGTCTTTGCCACGACCTTACTCGTCCATCTTTACGGCGATCGCGGCCAGCTGCTGACCATCCTGATTCTGACCCCGCTCCTGCTGATCTTCTCCGAAGTCGCCCCCAAAACCTACGCCGCCAGCTATCCGGAAAAGGTCTCTTTTTTGGTGCTGCGGCCGATCCTCGTCATCATGTGGCTGCTCACCCCGGTCGTCTGGCTGGTGACCGGCGTGTCGCGCCTGCTGACCCGCGTCTTCCAGGGGGAGGCCCAGCGACCGATCATCTCCGAGGACGAAATCCGTTCGATCATCACCGTCGGCGAACAGACCGGCGTCGTCGCCAAAGAGAAGCGGCGGATGCTGCACGGGATCATCGAGCTCTCCCATATCCGGGTGCGGGATGTGATGATCCCCCGCACCGAGGTCGTCGGGCTGGAGGTCGATACCCCCTTCGAGACGGTGCTGCGGACCGTTCAGCAGGCACACCACTCGCGGTTCCCGGTCTATGCCGGAAGCCTCGACAACGTCGTCGGCGTCACCCATTCCAAGGACATCCTCAATTTCATCGGCCGGGCTGAAGACTTCGCCCTGAGGGAGATCGCCCGTCCCCCCTATTTCGTCCCCGAATCGAAGCCGATCGAAGCCTTGCTCCAGTCGTTCCGCAGGAAACATCTGCACCTGGCGGTCGTCGTCGATGAATATGGCGGGGTCGAGGGGATCGTCACCCTGGAGGACATCTTCGAAGAGATCGTCGGCGAGATCCAGGACGAGTACGACGACGAGGAGGTCCTGATCCGGGAGCTGGAGCCGGGCCGCTTCCTCATCGACGGCAGTGCTCCCCTGCGCTCCGTCAACCGTCGCTTCAAACTCCATTTTTCAGAGGAACACGCCCTCACCCTTGCCGGCCTGCTGCTGCGTACCCTCGGGGCCATCCCTCAGGAAGGGGAGCAATGCCAGGTCGACGGGGTCATCCTCATCGCCTGCAAGGTTGTCGATCGTCGCGTCGAGATGATCGAGATGAAGCTCCCTGCCGGGGCAGGTGCCTAGCAGCGACCCGCGTTCACCTATCCTCCCTCCAAGGAATTTACTATGAAAGGACGGACTGTCCTGGAATTTCCCTGCCCCAGGGACCTCTGGCCCCAGGTTGAAGCCTGGGCGGCCGAAACCGGATTCATCCTGGCCCGTCAGGAGGGCACCCGCCGTGCTTACCGCAAGGGGCATTGGCTGTTGATGGCGCCGGCCTGGGTGGAGCTTCGCCAGGAAGGGAAGCAGGTGATCCTCGAGGCCTGGGTCAAGGCCGACTCTTTCCTGCTGCTCAGCCTCCTGGCCGGGAAGAAACCTGAAACGGCGATCGATTCAGGCGGGCTGATCGCCGCGGTCCCGAAGCGCCGTGCCCGCGAGGCGGTCAACCGGCTGCTGGCCCGCTTCGGGCAGAAACCGGTCAGCTGACAATTCCGGAGGGTTGTTTCCGGACAGGTTTTTATAGGTCATAGGTGACCGATAAAACTTATCTGGGAGTGCCTCCAGCCCGCCCCCGCCTGAAATCCTGACCGCCTGCTGAACGGGGAGGAGAATCTCCCTTTGGAGGAAGGATTCCCCCCATGCCGACGCCCCCCGAGACCATTCTCATCGTCGAAGACGACCGCAATACGGCGGCGCTGGTCTGCGCCTATCTCGAACGGGAAGGCTTCGCCACCGCGACGGCCGAGGACGGAACGACGGCGCTGGCCCTCTTCCGGCAGCGGGTGCCGGTGCTGGTGATCCTCGACGTGATGATCCCCGGCATCGACGGTTGGGAGGTCTGCCGCCAACTGCGCAAAGGGTCGGAGGTGCCGATCCTCTTCCTGTCGGCTCGGGAAGAGGAGATCGACAGGGTGCTGGGGCTTTCCCTGGGGGCGGACGACTACGTGGTCAAGCCCTTCAGCCCCCGGGAGCTGGTCGAGCGGGTGAAGGCGATTCTGCGCCGGGCTCGCCCCTCCCGGCCCGCCGGGGACGATACGATGCTGCGTTGCGGCGCTCTGGTCCTCGATGCCGAGCGCCATCTCCTCACCCGGGCCGGGCGACCGGTGGCCCTGACGGCGGCCGAATTCAAACTGCTGCAGGCGCTGATGGCGGCGGCGGGGCGGGTATTGACCCGCGCCGAACTACTCGATCGGCTTTATCCCCACGGCGAACTGGTGGTCGACCGGGTGGTCGACGTCCATATCGGCAAGCTGCGGCAGAAGCTTGAGGACGATCCGGCGCGGCCGCGCGATCTGCAGACGGTGCGCGGCTTCGGCTACCGCTTCGCCGAAGATGCGGGGGAGGGGAGGGGATGAAGGGGCGATTGCTATGGAAGCTGCTGCTGGTCAACGTCCTGCCGGTGATCGGGGTCATCGTCCTGGTGATCTGGGTGGCGATCGACATGCTTGCCGCCGATTACTTCATGGTGCTGATGAAAAAGTACATGGTGGTGCCGACCGAGACCCACCGCATGTTCCTGGCGGCGATCCACCGCTACCTGGTCTGGGCGGCACTGGCGGCGCTGGCCGTGGCCTTGCTCCTCAGCTACCTCCTCACCCGTCGCCTGCTGCGGCCGCTGGCGCAGATGGCACGGCTGACCGACCGTTTCGCCGCCGGCGATTTCACCCAGCGGGTGGAGGTGACGACCAGCGACGAAGTCGGCCAGCTGGGGCGGGCCTTCAATCACATGGCCGACGCCATGGCCCGCCTCGACCAGCTGCGGCGCTCGCTGGTGGCCGACGTGGCCCATGAACTGCGGACCCCGTTGACCAACCTGCGCGGCTACTTCGAGGGTTTGAGCGACGGGGTTATCCCGCCCCGGTCGGCGACCTTCGTCATGCTGGAGGAGGAAGTCCTGCGGCTGGTCCACCTGGTGGAGGAGATGCAGCAGCTGGCGCGGGCCGACGCCGCCGGCAGCTATCTGGTTCTCGAGCCGCTCTCCCTCACCGAACTGGTGAGCCAGGTCCTCGCCCTTTATCGCCCGGCCTGCGAGGCCCGGGGGCTGACGCCGACGCTCGCCATCCCCCCAGCCCTCGACCGGGTGCAGGGGGATCGCGAGCGGCTCCTGCAGGCGATTCGCAACCTGGTCGATAACGCCGTCAAATACACCCAGCCCGGCGGCACCGTCGCCATTCATGCCGAAGCCGACAGCGTCGGTGTCCGCACCGTCTTTGCCAACAGCGGTGCGACGATTCCACCGGCGGATCTCCCGTTCATCTTCGAGCGCTTTTTTCGCGCCGATCGCTCCCGCACCCGTCGCGACGGGGAAGCCGGCGGCGCCGGCATCGGCCTGGCCATCGTCAAATCGCTGATCGCGGCCCATGGCGGGGAGGTGGGGGCGGCGAGCGATGCCGACGGCGTCCGTATCTGGTTCTCCCTCCCCGAATCCCGCGACTAATCTCCTCCTGCCCGTCCCCCCCCGCTCCCCCCCCATCTGTCGTAGTTGCAAATGTTCAGCTGCCGGCCTTGGCCGGCGTTCCCGGTTGGGCGTGACGGGGGATGCGCTGCACCGCCAGCAGGGAGACCAGGCTGAGAACAGCCCCGGCGACGAAGGGGATGCGGTGGTCGACCATCCAGAGCGCTCCGCCCATGACCGGGATCACCACGGCGGCGATGTGGTTGATGGTGAAACCGACGGCCATGCTCGGGGCGATATCCTGGGGGTCGGCCACCTTCTGGAAGTAGGTGCGGATGGCGATGGCGAAGTTGAAGAGGATGTGGTCAAGGATGTACATGGCGATCACCACCGCCTTCGAGCCGCTGTAGGCATAAGTCAGGAAGACGGCGATCAGGCCGCCGTACTCCAGGGAGAGAACCCGGCGTTCGCCGAAACGAACGATAGCGCGGCCGATGGCGGGACTCAGCACATAGTTGACGGCGTTGTTGGCGACGAACAGGAGGGTGATTTCGGTGACGCTGCAGCCGAAGACCTTGACCAGCAGGAAGACCGAGAAGGCGATGAAAATCTGGCGGCGGGCACCGGCCATGAAGGTGAGAAAGTAAAACAGTGAATATTTGCGTCGGAAGATCATTTTGCGGTGCTGCGGAGTGATCTGCTGGTGGGTCGGGTCCTGCAGCAGTCCCCAGACCCCGGCCGCGACGACGAGGCCGCCGATCGCCAGAAACATCGCCCGGTAGCTGATCACCAGGCCCATCAGGAAGATCAGGAGCCCGGTGACGATGCTCGCGGCGGCGGCCAGGCTGCGCAGCCGGCCGAAGACGAGGGGAGAATGGGCGGTACTGAAATACTGCAGGACCAGGGACTGATTGGTCGTCTCGAAGTAGTGAAATCCGAAACTCATGATCAAGGTCGTCACCACCAATCCGGAGAAGCTCGGAAACAGGCCGGTCAGCCCGGTGCCGATGCCGAGCAGCACGATGGAAAATGCCGAGAGCCGATGCTCCCGGACGATCAGCATGACGAAGACCGCCAGCAGTGCCAGGAATCCCGGAATCTCGCGAACCGAGCCGAGAGCCCCGATCTGCAGTCCGTCGAGGCCGGCGACCTCGACCGCGAAATTGTTGAAGAGGATCGACCAACCCTGCAGGCCGATGACCGAGGCGGCGGTTTGGACGATTAAAAAGCGCAGCATCGGCCGCTGCTCGCTGGGGACCATGAAAGAGCCTTTCAGGGCAGAGTGGGAACTGTTGCTGATGGGCAGTCTGCACTCTTTCCCGGAACAAGATAAAGAAAAAAATGCCCTCGCGGATGGCCCGTCCAGCGCCCCCTTCACTCCCCTCCTGCGATTGTTCCCGTTACGGTAAGACCGGCCTTTTTCTCCGGCGGCCAAAGCCCCTGCCAAGACTGCGTCTTCTCCTCGTCGATTGCCCAAAAAACGACCGTTTTTCGCGCATCCCGCCCCTCCGGAAGGTCTTTGAAAAAGGGAAAATTCCCTTGACAAGGTGGGGGGTGGGGTCTATATTTTCCCAAACAGTGGGGAACGGTGTCAAAACGGCCCAAAAAGGCGCGGATATGACTTTCCAGGGCGAATACCACAACAGCATCGATCCCAAGGGGCGCGCCAGCATTCCGGCACGTTTCCGGGAGATTCTCGTCTCCAGTTACGGCGACGAGCGGGTGGTGGTGACGAAGAATCTGGAAGACGGTCTCACCGCCTATCCGGTTCCGGTCTGGAACCTGATCCGGGAACGGGTCGAGCAGAGTCCGCCGAGCCCCAACAAGAACGCCATGATCCGGGTGATCCTGGCCCCGGCCGCCGAGTGCTGCTTCGACAAGCAGGGGCGGATCCAGATTCCCCAGGCGTTGCGGACCTTTGCCGGTCTGGAGAAGGAACTTGTCGTGGTCGGGTTGATCGACAAGATCGAGATCCACAGCCAGATGCGCCACGCGGAGGTCAGTCGCCGCTCCCAGGCCCTCCTCCAGTCAGATCCGCAGACCGTCGCCGACTTCGGATTCTGATCGGTGGCGGGGGACTTTCACCACCTATCGGTTCTGGCGGCGGAAGTTCTGGAGCTGTTGCAGCCGACCCCCGGCGGACTCTATCTCGACGGCACGATCGGTGGCGGCGGCCATGCGCGGCTGATTCTGGAGGCTTCAGGCCCCGATGGGCGACTGGTCGGTCTCGACCGGGACCCGGCGGCACTGCGGCGGGCCGCGGAGGTCCTGGCCCCCTATGGGGACCGGGTGATCCTTGAACACGCGAATTTCGCCGAGGCCGGGGACGTGCTGGAACGCCTCGGGCTCGGTCCGGTCGACGGCATCCTCTTCGATCTGGGGGTTTCGTCCCATCAACTCGACGAAGCGACCCGGGGTTTCTCCTTCCGCAGCGACGCGCCCCTCGACATGCGGATGGATACGACGACCGGGACGACGGCCGCCGAGATCCTGGCGACCGTCGACAGTGAAGAATTGGCCCGCATCTTCCGGGACTACGGGGAAGAGCGCTGGGCCGGCCGGATTGCCCGTAAAATCGTCAAGGTGCGGGCCACCCGCCCCATCGAACGGACCCTGGAACTCGCCGACCTGGTCCGGGATACGGTCCCCGGAGGTCACGTGCCGGCCCGCATCCATCCGGCCACCCGGATCTTCCAGGCGCTGCGCATCGCCGTGAACGGTGAACTCGAGCATGTGGCCGAGGGGGTGAGCCGGGCCATCGGATTGTTGAAGCCTGGCGGGAGGCTGGCGGTCATCAGTTTCCACTCGCTGGAAGACCGTATCGTCAAGCACCTCTTTTTGGATGAGGCCAAAGACTGTATCTGTCCGCCGCGGCTGCCGGTCTGCAACTGCGGGCATATCCCCCGGGTCGAAACCTTGACCCGCAAGGGGGTGCGCTCCGGTCCGGAGGAGATCGAGACCAACCCGCGGGCCCGCAGTGCTGTCCTGCGGGCGGTTCGTCGTTGTTATTAACACTGCCTTGGGCTCCGTCAGGGGCCTGAACCGGATGCGGAGGGTACCATGTCTGAAACCGTCATCAGACCCATCCCCAAGATCAACGGATTTTCCCTGCAGCGGCCCCGGCTCTTGCCGGTCATGGTCTTCATGGTCCTGATGCTGAGCGTGGCTCTCTATCACGTCTGGTCGCGGCTGCAGGTCGTCAACCTCGAGTACCAGATTTCCAGTGGTGAAGGGCGTCTTCGCTCCCTTCAGGAGGAATCCCGGCGCCTCCAGATCGAGGTGGCGAGCCTTAGAAATCCGGCCCGCATCGAACAGGCGGCCCGTACCGCTCTGGGTCTGCATCTGCCCTCTCCCGAACAGGTGATCACCGTCGACTGATGGACAAACTGGAGAAGTGGGTCCGCTTACGCATTCGACTGGTCGGCCTCTGTTTTCTGGTGGTCTTCGGGTTCATTGTGGCTCGCGGTTTCCATCTCCAGGTGCTGTGCCGGGATGATTGGCAAAAACGCGCCGAACGCCAGCATCAGAAAGTCATCCCCCTGATTCCTCAACGGGGATCGATCTATGACCGGAACGGCGAGACGCTGGCCCAGAGCCTGGAAGTCGATTCGATCTACATCGAACCGCAGAAGATCATCGATCCGGCTCAGACCGCCCGCCAGTTGGCCGTCGTCCTGAATCTCAAGACCTCGGGAATCCAGGGCAAACTCGCCTCCTCCAAAAGTTTTCTGTGGCTCAAACGCCAGGTCTCTCCCCGGGAAAGCGAGCAGGTCAAGGCCCTCAAGCTCCCGGGCGTCGGCTTCATCAAGGAACATCAGCGTTTTTACCCCAATTCGGAACTGGGAGCCCAGGTCCTCGGTTTCACCGGCCTCGATCCTGAAGGGTTGGAGGGGTTGGAGCTCAAATACGATTCGGTGATCCTCGGGCAGGGTGGATTCCTGTTGATGGAACGGGACGCTCTTGGGCGGGGGATCAGCGCCGGCGACCAGGTGGTCGAGGGGGCCGAACGGGGGAGCGATCTGCAGTTGACCCTCGACAAGAATTTGCAGTTCATCGCCGAGAAGGAGCTGGCGGCCGGGGTTGAGGGGAGTGGCGCCAAGGCGGGCACGGTGATCATGGTCGATCCCAGAAGCGGCGAAATTCTCGCCATGGCCAGCCAGCCGGACTTCAATCCCAATGCGGTGTTTCGATACCGCCCCGCCCAGTGGCGCAACCGGGCCCTCTGCGACTCTTACGAGCCGGGCTCCACCATCAAAATGTTCCTCATCGCCGCAGCGCTCAACGAAGGGGTGGTAAAGCGCAGCGACTCCATCGATTGCGAGAATGGCTCCTGGCGGGTTGGCGGCAAGGTGATCCACGACCACAAGGGCTATGGCCGGTTGCAGCTCCCTGATATTCTCAAGGTCAGCTCCAATATCGGCGCGGCCAAGATCGGCAAGGCCCTGGAACGCCAAAGGTTTTACCGGTACCTGCATGATTTCGGCTTCGGCGCGCCCTCCGGAATCGAGCTGCCGGGGGAGCTGTCGGGGCTGTTGCGGCAGCCTTCCCAATGGTTTGAAATTGATCTGGCGGCGATCAGCTTTGGCCAGGGGTTGACGGTGACGCCGCTGCAGGTGGTGATGGCGACGGCGGCGATCGCCAATGGCGGAGCCCTGATGACCCCCTATGTGGTGCAGAAGGTTGTCAATCCCTATGGCGAGGTGTCCGAAGAACATCGGCCCCGGCTGCGCAAGCAGGTGACTTCGGCGGCAGTCGCCAACCAGGTCAAGGAGATGCTGGTATCTGTGACCGAGGAGGGCGGGACCGGGACCCTGGCTGAGGTTCCCGGGTTCCGGGTGGCGGGCAAGACCGGCACGGCGCAGAAGGTCGACCCGGTGACGGGAACCTATTCGGTTGACAAGAGTGTTGCTTCCTTTGTCGGCTTCGTGCCGGCGGACGACCCGAAGCTGGTCATCCTGGTCGTCCTTGACGAACCGGCCGGAAAAACCTACGGCGGTCTGG
>JBBQBQ010000062.1:0-15865 GCA_038317685.1 Desulfuromonadales bacterium
GGTGTCGAGCTTGATGACAAGGCCGCGCTTGAAATCGGCGGTGGTGATCATGACGGGCTCCTTGGGCGGTTGATAGGGGAACGACGGCGGGACTTTACCACGAAAACCAACCCGAAACAATCGCCGGTAAACGACTTTTTCAATGACAAAGGCCATCGCTTCATGCTTAAATGCGGCGTTTCAAAACCTCGGCAGCCTCCCTGCCCGGGCAGAGTCCGTTCAAGGAGAACACCCCATGTACACCTGTGCCGATCTGAAAAAAGGGCTCAAGCTGATGATCGACGGCGAGCCCCACGTCCTCTCCCAGTTCGAATTCACCAAGCCCGGCAAAGGCCAGGCCCTCTACAAGTGCAAACTGCGCAACATGATCACCGGCTCGCTCTTCGACCGGACCTACCGCTCCGGCGAATCCTTCGAACCGGCGGCGCTGGAAGACCGGGAGATGCAGTTCCTCTACCGGGACGAGTCGGGCTACGTCTTCATGGACAACAAGACCTATGAGCAGGTGACTCTTTCTGAAGAGACCCTCGGCGACGACCGGCTCCTGCTCAAGGACAACATGGACGTGAAGATCCTCCTCTTCAACGGCCGCGGCATCGGCATCACCCTCCCCAACTTCGTCAACCTGCGCGTCGTCCAGGCCGATCCCTGGGTCAAGGGGGACACGGCGGCCGGCAACAACAAGCCGGCCCGGGTCGAGACCGGCTACGCCCTGGCGGTGCCGTCTTTCGTCGAAACCGACGATCTGATCCAGATCGACACCCGCACCGGCCAGTATGTGACCCGCGTCAAGGAATAGGCAAGCGATGGAACCGAACTGGGCACTGGCAAGAAAACGGCCGGCCCTCGAAGCACGGGCCCGGATCGTCCAGACGATCCGGGCCTTCTTCGTCGGCGGCGACTTCCTGGAGGTGGAAACCCCCCACCGCATCCCGGCCAATGCCCCCGAAATCCACATCGACGCCGTCCCCAGCGGCGGCTGGTCCCTGCACACATCCCCTGAACTCGCCATGAAGCGGCTCCTCGCCGCCGGTTATCCGCGCCTCTTTCAGCTCTGCCGGGTTTGGCGCCAGGGGGAGCGGGGTCGCCGCCACCTCCCCGAGTTCACCCTCCTCGAATGGTACCGATCCGGGTGCGACTATACGGCCCTGATGACCGACTGCGAAACGCTGCTGGCGAACCTGGTGCCGGCCGCTGCGCTGAGCGTCGGCGACCGCCGGGTCGATCTGACCCGGCCCTGGGAACGGCTCACCGTCGCCGACGCCTTCGCCCGTCACGCCTCGCTGCCCCTCGCCGAAGCCCTCGCCGGCGAACGTTTCGACGAGATCCTCACCACCGAGATCGAACCCCGGCTCGGCTGGGAGACGCCGACCTTCCTCACCGACTACCCGGCGGAACTCGCCGCCCTCGCCCGCCGCAAACCGGGAAACCCGGCCGTCGCCGAGCGTTTCGAGCTCTACATCGCCGGGGTGGAGCTGGCCAATGCCTTCTCCGAGCTGACCGACGCTGCCGAGCAGCGCTCCCGCTTCGCGCGCGACGAGGCGCTGCGCTGCGCCGCCGGCAAGCCCCCCTGCCCCACCCCCGAGCCGTTCCTGCGCGAACTCGCCGCCATGCCCCCCTCGGCCGGCATCGCCCTCGGCCTCGACCGGCTGGTGATGCTCCTCACCGGCGCCGCGACGATCGACGAGGTCGTGGCGTTTGCGCCGGAGGAGTTGTAGGGTCCACCCGCCCCAGTCCCGCTGTCCAGCACTCTCATCGCCACACTTGCCGCCAACGAATCTCCGCTCCTTCCGGCCTGTCCATCCTTCCCAAAAATCCACGTATTTTCCCGACTTTAATAGTTTTTCTTAAATAATTTCAAATTGATAGAGGTTTTTTGTCGTACCAGTTACGGGGGGAATCTTTTCTCTGTTGGTGCGGAATGGTCCCCACCTCAGACAAGGGAGTTTCGCATGAAAATCGGCTTCACAGGCAGCCGCCAGGGATTGACGACGGCGCAGCGGGACACGCTGACAAAGGTTCTTCACGAGTTGGCACCTTCCGAGGCACACCACGGGGATTGCCTCGGGGCGGATGCCGAATTCGACGAGTTGTGCCGCCCCCTCGGCATCGCCATTCACATCCATCCGCCCGACGATCCTCGGCAACGGGCCTGGCGCAACAGCATCGCGCCCTGTACCGTCCACTCCGTGCGGCCGTTTTTGACGCGCAACAAGGCGATCGTTGTGGCTTGCGATCTGCTGTTGGCGGCCCCCGCCGGTTTCAAGGAGGTTCGGCAGTCGGGCACCTGGGCCACGATCCGCCACGCGCGCAACGTCGGGAGACCGCTGATTATCGTCTTCCCTGACGGCACCATCGGCAGAGAACCTGCCTGACGAATACCACCTCACTGTCAATTCAACAGAATATTCAAAGGAGAACAGCCATGTCGATTCATCATCTGCCCGCCACAACCAACCACAAACTTGACCGACTTCTCGACGCCATGAACAGTGTGGCAACCCGACTCGACAATTTGTCCATCGCCATCCATGCGACTATCAAAGAACCGGCGGACTATGAGGGCGCTTGCGTAACATGTGCTCGCGTAATCCGCTACGGCAATGCCTGCATTGACATTTCCCGCAGGGTCGAACAGCAGGAGCTGAATAACGGCAAACCGTTTGTCACCGTTATCGATGACGATGTGCTGGCAACTTTCTGTGCAGAATGCGGGAACCGCCACTCCAATGTAGGAACTTGGCGTAAACGGCTGCAGGAGGAACTTGGCCTGAAAGAGCAATCCGTCTCAGACAGCCAGGAAGAGACCTGCGACAAGTGCCAGTGCCGCATGCCGGAGGAAGGTGCCCGCGTCACCATCGATCTGATGATTTCGCAGGTTGAAGAGTATGCTGAAAGCAGCGACGGGGTACAGCATGTGCCGATTTACGGGGAAACCATCCTCGCCTTCTGTCCTGCCTGCGGCAATGCCATGTCCCGCAGTTTGTTCGAACATGCGATGAATGAATTGCTTTCGGAGGAAGAAGCGTCGAGCCATTCTTGACATATCACTTGGGACCGCCCATCATCGGGGCCAGACCAAGATAAGTGGTTTAAACCATGGATAAATACTTGTTTTTGACCCCCGAAAATTGCCGCATAGGCCGATTTTTTGAAGGACCAAGTGGGGTCAGGATTGCAAAGTTGCAAACTTAGACCGACACAACATGACTTTGCAAGCTTGCAAACCTGACCCGAAAATGTCCCGGCGCCGCAATACCATTCTTAATCTGAATGCACTGGCGAACGCGCTGGACTTGGACAGAGTGGAGGCATTGAGAACAGCTCACGGGGGATGGATAGCAGAAGCCCTTCGAGATGGAAGCTCTCGACGCGACGTGAACTGGTCGGAAAGTCTTGCCGTCGGCAGTACCGAGTTCGCCAGGAAAACCCGAAAAGCGCTCGGAATTCGAGGTCGCAGCCGCGGAATTGTTGCGATGGATGGCGGGTTCGTGGTGCGGGAGACCGAAGAGGATTATGGCCCCGTTTTTGGGGGTAAATATCGGCCCATAGGCTAAATATTCAAGGTTTTTTGACAACTTTTCTGTTTAAATTCGGCATGTTGGTCTGGTCCGACCCCGGACCCGTGTGTAATGGCTTTGCCTCAAATGTAAATATCTAAAGGGCGTCCCCAAAGTCCCCGCGCGTAACTGCTTTGCTGTAGTGGCTGACTCGGCACGGACAGCGTCTAAGCGTTCACCGCTCGCCTTCGCAAAGGAGGCAAGTTGACCGGAGAAGGTATCAAGTTGTCCTTTTTGTGTATTGGCCGCATCTGTCATTCGTTGTGCCACGAAATCACCAAATGTTTTAAATGCTTCCGTAAGTTCCTGTCGCTGTTCTTTTGCAGCCTTAGACTGTTCGTCTCTGTTCAGAGTAACTTCCTCTCTTACTGCGCGTTCTGAACGTTCCTGTGCCTTTTCAAATGCATCAAGACGTGGAGTCAGCACGGAAGCATCGGCTTGTGATGTTTTTTTCAGTATTATGAACTGGACAATAACCACAACGACCAGTAGAGCCAACGCCATGAGCAGTAGTATTTCAATCACGAAAGATCTCCTCTGGAACCGTTATTGTTTTCCATTGTGCTCTCCTTTTTTTGTAGGCCAACGTTACGAATCAGGCGCGGCCTTTAGGCTGTCGCCTGAATTCGATTGTTGGGGCTCTTTAATTCTTTCACCGATTTCCTTTTGCGCGATTATGCGTCTTACACAACATCTGACAGTTCTTGGCCTCTGATGCGCCACCTTTGCTCCAGGCTGCTACGTGGTCGGCATCCATTTCGGGCAACTTCCATATCTTAGTCTTGTTGGCATCATGTCCAAGGGCGCAAAGCGGACAGTTGGATTCACTTTTCGCTTCAGCTTTTTTAGTCTGTGACGCATAAACAAATTTCTTTGTTGCATCATCAAAAACTCGGACATCCAGTAATTTCGTATCTGTTGAACCGCCAAGGATGTACTCAAAAATGCCCTTCCGGTTTTTGATATATGGATCACCGTAGAGCTTTTGCACTTCGGCTGATACCTTCGCGGGACTATAGGCTTTCGTATGATACTCTTCATACAACCGTCCCCACTCAAGCCCACGCATTTCGCTTTCTACATCCGTAAATACAGTAGAAACCCAGTCGATTACGCTGCTGAAATATCTTTTTAATTCATCGATATTTTTGTCACTGCGATGACGGCTCATGTAATCGCCGATGTTGCCCTTGCTTACCCAATCCAGTGCACATTCTAAAAACTCCTGCCGGTTGGCGCTGCCCTTGACGTATGCGCTCCATTTCTGGATGTTCGCGTTCTGGCTGTTGCTGAATTCGGCTTTCGCAAGCGTCACGAACGGCCCGGAATAGATGGCGTTCAAGAGCTCTTGGGAGTTGAGAGGCACACCTGCGATGTTGATAGTTTCAAACCATTGCTTAATCTCGGTCTCAGTGCCCTCACACTCGTAGATCAGTAATTTCGAGTCTCGAATCTTGTCTTGTTGGTCGGCGGGCAGGCTGTCGAAGTTCTTCGGATTGCCGTTATCCATGATCGCGAACTTGTTCGTGACGAACCGCCCGATACTGGTGATCCGCTGCTGGCCGTCCAGTACCTCGAACTTGTCCTTTGCGACCTTGTTGAAATAGATCAGTCCCAGCGGATACCCCTTGAGCAGCGATTCGATGACCGCCGCTTCTTTCTTGCCTCCGCCATCCGCATAGATGTAGTTGCGCTGGTACTCCGGCTGGATGGTTAACTTCCCGCCCAGCCCGAAGAGGCCCTTGCCCTCCAGTTGGTTGTACACAAACCCGTTGCAGATGTCGGCGACGGTGATGTCGGTTCTCAGCGAAGTATTCACTTTTTCCTCCCTCTTGCAGGCTGGGCACTGCGGCGGCGGATGAGAATGCGCCCGTACTTCAGTTTTCCGTTCATGTATGGCCCATCTTTGCCAGTTGTAGTCGGAATGCCCGCAAGCCCGCGTATGTTTCCAGCCGCTAGTCCGACTATCTCAAACTGTTCGGGGTTGTACTTGTCGAGGAAGGTGATCGGCACACCCATGACGCCGTCGTAGTCGCTGGGGATCGCGTCGGTGAACGGCACTTCGATCGCGTCGTAGTTGTCGTACCGGTCGTATGCCGCCTTGCCCTTGATCTCCTTGTGTTTGCTGAACCGCAGGTTGTCCTCCATGGTCATCAGGGGCAACTTCTGGTGTCGGTGGCCATGATCCAGATTCGTCCACCAGCGGACGCCCTTGACTCGGATGTACTTGACGCCGTTCTCGTCAACGCGCGAGCCGGCCGCGTTGAGCGGATAGTGGTCGGGAACGCGGAACTCGCGGTCTCCACTGTGGATGGTGACGCCCATCCACAGCTTGTCGGCCTTAATGGGCGGAAAGACCTCCTTGTAGGTGATCGCCTGCACGTTGCCGATGATAAGGAACTTCTTGCCGTGCTCGACGAGCTGGGCGACATATTCGCGGAATAGGGAGAACGGCGGGTTGGTGACCACGATGTCCGCCTCTTTCAGGAGCGCGATGCACTCGGGGCTGCGGAAGTCGCCGCCTCCCGCGAGGCGTGTGCGGGTGTGTGGGTTCCGCTTCAGGAAGAGCTTGACGTCTTCGATGCCGGTCGCGCCGTCTCCGTTGACATCCTTCACTTCCTCGATCTCGACGGCGATCGCCTTGGGCTTTTGGCGCTTGCCATTGCCCTCGTCGTATTCACCGAACGTGAGTTGCGCGCCAGCAATTGGGGAGCCGTCGTAGCTGGTGGTGCCGAGCTTTTTCAGCCCGAGCTTGTTGAAGTTGGCGGCGAAGTACTTGAAGAAGTTGCTCTCGAAGGGGTCGTCGCAGTTGCAGTAGACGACCTTGCCGCGGAAGGTGTCGGAGTCGTATTCCAAGTACGCTTCAATCTCTTTCTGAATATCGCCGTACTGAGTGTAAAACTCGTCATTCTTTGCTCTTTTTGCGTTTGTAAGATTATTGTTTGCCATGTTGTTTCCTGTTAGATCGTTATCATTTTCTTGCCCCAACGGGGCCGGCCTTGACCCGCCCGCCCAGCTTTTTCGGGCGTTCGGCGTCCAAGGACGTGGTTATACTCTCATTTCTTTGCCAGATCATAAGTCATTTGCTTATAATGAGCAAAAGCAGCATTCCAGTTTCCCTCTTCTATCAGTTGCACAGCTACAATAATGTCTTGATATACGGCATCCCATACTGTGTCAGCATCTTTTCGTTTATTGATTTTATCGACTAGGAAAGGTGCCAATTTATAATATTCTGCTACAGCATTCTTCCCGATACGGAACTGAAGCAGATAATTGTCTCTAAATGATCTTAACAACTTAAGTTCGTAACAGTCATCAGACAAACCGTTTGCAGTAACGCAAGCAGTCGTCAGATAGCAGCCCCCTTTACCCTTGCCTCCGCCACCTGACCTGCTACCGCCGCCAGATCTTCCGCCGCCATAGCTTGGTCTACTTTGCCGTTCTGACTGTCTTCTTTCCCTTTCCCGCTGCCGCTCTTCATATTCTCTTTGCTTCTGTTCTTTTTCTCGTTCACGCTCTCTTTGCCTTGCATCATACTCCTTCTGTCTTGCTTCTCGTTCTTTCTGCCTTGATTCCCACTCTTTTTGTTTTGCGTCTTTTTCCTTCTGTCTTGCTTCCCATTCTTTTTGCTTTTGATCCTTTATTTTTTGACGTTCCTCGTTAGCTTTCTTCTTCTCTTCCCAAAGGCGCTGTTTTTCGGCATTAACACGCTGTCGTTCTTCCCAAGCAGCCTGTTTTGCTGCCTTCTCTTTCTCTTTTTCTTCTCTTGCACGTTTAAGAGATTCATTTACTTTTTGTTTTTTATCTTTTAATTCTGCCCACTCTGCATTCAATTTCTCTTGTATAGAAGAAACGCCTGCATATGCCTGTGCTCTGTCTTCACCTATCAATGCGTCTTTATGTTTGTTGAGATATTCTATCGCTTGTTTTAATTTATTTGCGCATGAGCTTAAATAGCTTGATCTCTGATTTAGAGAATCTCGTTCGCCTAATAAGCTCTGGAGTATTGAGGTAAGGCCACCTGTTGCAACAGCAAGTATTACATCTGCAAAAGCTGAACTGCTTTGTGAATAGGGTTCAGCAACTCTTGCCATGCTCATGATAGTGTCAAGGTGTGATTTTGAAGAATTGACTCTTTTTTCCCACTCTTTCTCTTTTTGCTCTCTTAATTTAAGGCGTTCTTCATATTCTTTCTGTTTTTTCTCGCGCTCCCGTTGGCGCTCGTCCCATTCCTTTTGTTTCTGCTCTCGCTCCTTTTGCTTTGCTTCCCATTCCTCTTTGTTCATATTCTGTCTCCTATAGCCTTTATATAGGGTTGTATAACTCGGTTATCTACCACTTAGCAACTTATCTAATATTATATGCCGGTATCTACTATTAGATGCTGGCATACAATATTAGATGCCATGTGTTATATAATATTAGATGCTTTTCGAATAGTCTTCTTATCTAATATTATATGCTTTTCCAACTCCGTATCTTTAATGTTGCCATACCTGATGAACCAGAGTTTTACATCGGCGTCCCATGTTCCGCCAGCAGATCTGGCCATTTTTCCAAGTCTGTTTTCTCCATAGGCAATCTGCACCGGTACGAGCGTTTCATCTCTCTGATTCTTTGCCGATGGGGGCAACTGCTTTCTTTCCACAATAATTTCAACTGTTTTTATCCGAGTACGGCTTGACTCATCATAGCGATAGCGAACACAGAAAAAATCCTCGCCATATTTTTCGGTCAAGGCTTTGGTTCCCTTTTGGCCAGGCTTCAATTTAAGGCGGGTTATCATGTAGGACTCCATACAGCCGTAAGTTTACGTACAATAGCTTTACTTTTAGGCTCAATCAATTAAAATTATCGCATTGTAAGCCAAAATCGCTATTTTTCCAAGGTACAGACCATGATCCTCGTCCCCAAGATAACGTATGCCCAATACCTGAACTTCTTGAATAAAAATCACATTGCTGCTGACCAGTTTCAGGAGTATTTGAAGTGGCTGCGCTATTTTCTCGATTTCTGTGACCGGCATGTGATAACCCCCGATAGATCTGAGCGGCTACGTCTGTTTCAGGAAAAACTCAACGAAAAGAAACAGAGTCCAGAGAAGTGCCAGCGAGCCGCTCATGCTGTAACCCTCTACTTTGAGATGCAAGGGCAGGGTGCGGATAGTGCGCTGCAAGCCGATACGCCTGATACACCACCGCATTTAATCGCCATGCCGTCAAGAGAATCATTGCCATCAACGGTTTCTCAACGTAAGTCCCAATTTAACGATACCGGTTATCAGGAAAAATCCGATTCAGCGGAATGGGATGCCGTGATGGAAGCAATGGCCAATGAAATCAAGGTTCGCCATTATTCGCGAAAGACACTGAAAACATACGCCAACTGGTCGCGGCAGTTTCAACGCTTCCGGGAACCTTTGGGGACGCCCTTCACATATTCACATTTGAGGAAAAGTAATGTCCCAACATGCACTTGGACCTTGTCCGGGTAATAAAGCTGCACGGCAGGTCAAGTGTGGCCCCGTTAGGAGGAAGAAAATCATAAGGATGAAATGTAACCGATCACAGGGGCTGAATTTTTCACCACAGGGACCTTTGGGGACGCCCTTCACATATTCACATTTGGAAATAGCTGAAGGAGTCAGGTCTCAACCGACTACAAATGTGATTTTGTCGTCGGTTGAGGCCTGACCCCTGACCAGTTTCCAGAAAACGACCGAAGAAGGATGCTTAGGCAGCGAGCAATTCCTTAATAAGCTCCGGCTTCTTAATGGCAATGGTGATAAGGGACTTTGCCGCACCTGATGGAGTACGCCGCCCCTGTTCCCACTCTTGAAGAGTGCGAAGCGATACACCAAGCATTTTGGCGAACTCGCTCTGCGAAAGACCGATCTTTTGACGGGCCGTAGCTATAGGAGAAACTTCCAAGGTAGAAACACGGCCGACCTTGCCGGACTTGATATCCCGCACCGCTTGGAGTAGTTCTTCGCCTATGTTTCTCTTTGCATCGCGTGCAAGCAGTTCTTTTTTATCGAGTGCCATGTTCAATCTCCTCTTTGAGTGCTTTGAGAATGTGGCCGGGAATGCTGTCAACCGCACTTTTAGCGTAAATCAGGAGCAACCATATTTCGCCAGCTTCTGAACGGGCAAAATACAGGACCCTGACACCGCCACTTTTGCCGGTTCCACGGCGAGTCCAACGAACCTTGCGGACTCCGCCAGAGCCGCGGACCACATCGCCTGCGTCTGGGGTGACAGCAAGAAACGCCTGAAAGACCCGATATTCGTCTTCAGTCAGATAATCATAAACCTCTTTGGTAAATTGCGGTGATTCGACGAAGGTGGCCATAGCAATAGATATACGGCATTGACGTATAAAGTCAACCTGAAATTTATTGAGACAGTCCTACGATGCGGAACACCGGTCAAGCCGGTGCGCCCCCGAGCCGTTACCCCCTGCCAAAATTCCCATCCCTCCCACGCCCAACTGCCCAATCCTTGCGCATCCTGCACAAACAAAACTGGCAAAACCGCACCGGACGGGCGTTCAGATGTTGGCATAGCCGATGCTTAATGAATAAGCGAAGGATACGACGACGTATCGACCACGACAGGCAATGACGCCCCGCCGGAGATAATCCGCGCGGGGCTTCTTTTTGAACCGTCCCCCGGCAAAGGCGCGCCTCCTTGAGAACAGGAGCGCGCTTTTGTTGTTTCCCCTAAAAGGGGGAACCTTTGGGGACGCCCTTCGCATATTCACATTTGAGGAAAAGTAATGTCCCAACATGCACTTGGACCGTGTCTGGGTTATAAAGCTGCACGGCATGTCAAGTGTGGCCCCGTTAGGAGGAAGAAAATCATAAGGATGAAATGTAACCGATCACAGGGGCTGAATTTTTCACTGGTGCGGATGCCGGACTTTTTCGGGGGTTTGAAGTGCCAGTGCTCACCTGTGGTGCGCAGGTGCTCCCAGCTGCAAAATCGGCTACGCAAGGACCGTCAACTGTGCTACAAAGGGTCCATTCATCATCAATTCCAAAGGGGTGGGCACCATGGCGATCTTCGACCCGACAATCATCGAACGGCTTTCCAAAAAGCTCAACGACGGACTGGCCACGGCCGCCGACCCCGAGGAGAAGCTCAGCCTGACCGTCAACCTGGTCAGCGCCCTCTTCGGCATCACCAACAACGAGGTGGCGATCCTGACTGTCGATGAGCGCCGGACCGGGCTGCATTTCGTTTGGCCGCTGCGCCTCAAGCCGATCGGCTTCATCCCCCTCTCCTCCCTTGACTCCCTCGCCGCCGAGACCGCCCGCAGCAACACCCTCGCCGTGGAAAACAACTTCGCCGCCCAGCCCCATGCCTCCGCCTTTGAAAAACTCCGCCTCGAATCGGGGAACCTGGGCCGTCCCCGGCCGATCCAGAAGCTGGTCAGTGTGCCGATGAGCCGCGATGGCCAGGTCATCGGCGTCCTTCAGGTCTCGCGCAAAGGCGAGGTGGCGGAGGAATTACGGGATTTCACCGTCAGCGACGCCGAAATCCTCGCGGCCCTCGGCAATACCCTGGCTCACTACCTGTAATCCGCTCCCCTCTTTAGCCTTCCCCTGCCGGAACGGCGCCCTCCCGCACCAGCATCAGCAAGAGCAGTGCCGCCACCGCCGCCAGGGCCGCACCGAAGCCGAAAGCGGCGGCGGCCCCGGCCTGTTGCCAGAGCCAGCCGAAGAGGAGACTGGCCGGCAGGGCGCCGATGCCGATGGCGGCGTGGTACCAGCCGAAGGCGGCGCCGCGCTCGGCCGGATCGGCCAGGTCGGCGAGGAGGGCCTTCTCCGTCCCTTCCGTGAAACCGTAGAAGAGCCCGTAGAAGGCGAAGAGGGCCCAGATCTGCCAGGCGTTCTGCGCCTGGCCGAAGCCGAGGTAGGCGAGGGCATAGATCCCCCAGCCGGCGACGATCATCCCCCGCCGCCCGAGGCGGTCGGAGAGGGCGCTTAAGGGGAAGACCGCGGTCATCTTGACGAGGTGGAAGAAGGCCCAGAGGAGGGGAATGTGGGCGGCGGCGACACCGAGGTTGCTGGCCCGCAGCAGCAGGAAAGCATCGGTGGAGTTGCCGAGGGTGAAGAGGAGGAGGATCAGGAGGAAGCGGCCCAGGCGCCCCCGCGGTCGTCGTCCCAGAACCGAACCGGCAGGACGCGGCGCGACCTCCCGGGAGGCCGTCTCGCGCACCTTCCAGACGATCAGCACCACCGCCAACAGCCCCGGGATGGCGGCGAGGGCGAAGACGGTCCGCAGGTCGGTGGTCCAGGTCGCCAGGAGGAGCGTCGCCAGCAGGGGGCCGATGAGTGCGCCGGCATGGTCCATGGAGCGGTGAAAGCCGTAAGCCCGGCCGCGCAGTTCCGGGGGGACCGAGTCAGCAATCAGGGCGTCGCGGGGGGAGGTGCGCAGCCCCTTGCCGACGCGGTCGGCGAAGCGGATGGCGAGGACCCCCAGCGGTCCGGTGGCAATCGCCACCAACGGCCGGGCCAGAGCGGAGAGGCCGTAGCCGCCGAGGACCAGGCCCTTGCGACGCCGTACTCGGTCGGACCAGAGGCCGGAGAGGAGTTTGAGGAGGGAGGCCGTCGACTCCGCCACCCCCTCGATGATGCCGAGAAAGGCCGGCCCCGCTCCCAGCACCGCGGTGAGGAAGAGGGGCAGGAGCGGATAGATCATCTCGCTGGAGACGTCGGTCAGAAGACTGACGAGACCGAGAATCAGTACGTTGCCGGTAATCCCGCGCATAAAAAATCACCTCGGCAGCAATTATACCAAGGCGTCGCTCACCCGCTCAAAGCGTCTCCCGCCCTTACCCCCGTCCTGCCAGATAACTCTTGATCTCCTCCAAAAACTCCGCTCCGTACTTCTGTAGCTTGAGCTTGCCAACCCCGTTGATGGCGAGGAGCGCCTGGCGGTCGGCGGGGAGGAAGGCGGCCATCTCCGCCAGGGTGGCATCGCCGAAGATCACGTAGGGCGGCACCCCGGCGTCGTCGGCAAGGCGTTTGCGCAGGGTTCGCAAACTCTCGAAGAGGGCCTCGTCGTAGTCGAGTTCCCCGACCTTTTTGCGGGTTGCCTTCTTCGCCGTCGCCACCCGCAGCCGCGGCTGCGCCAGAGTCAGCTTCTCCTCGCCGCGCAGCAGGGGCCGAGCCGCTTCGGTGAGCTTGAGGACCGAGTAGTTGGCGACGTCCTGGGTCAGGTAGCCGAGGTGGACCAGCTGCCGGAAGAGGCTGGCCCAGGCCTCGGCACTCTGCATGGCGCCGAGGCCGTAGGTGGAGAGTTTGTCGTGCCCCAGTTCCAGAACCCGCTGGGTACGGGCCCCGCGCAGCACGTCGAGGACATGGCCGAGACCGTAACGCTGGCCGACCCGGTAGACGCAGGAAAGGGCCTTCTGGGCGTCGACGGTGGCATCGTAGGTCGCCGGCGGGTCGAGGCAGACGTCGCAGTTACCGCAATCGACGGCGAGGCGCTCGCCGAAGTAGCCGAGGAGGATTCGGCGCCGACAGTTACGGGCCTCGGCGAAGCTCACCATGGCATTCAGCTTGTGCAGTTCGATGCGCTTCTGCTCGGGGTTCTCCCCCAGTTCGATGAGACCCCGGGCGATGACGATATCACCGTAACCGAAGAGCAGGAGGGCTTCGCTCGGCAGGCCGTCGCGCCCGGCCCGGCCGGTTTCCTGATAGTAACTCTCGATGTTCTTCGGCAGATCGTAGTGGACCACGAACCGCACGTTCGGCTTGTCGATCCCCATGCCGAAGGCGACCGTCGCTACCACGATCTGGAGGTCGTCGCGCAGGAAGGCCTCCTGCACCCGCCGCCGTTCGTCGTCGGGAAGGCCGGCGTGGTAGGCGGCGGCGCTGAAGCCGGCGGCAGCGAGACGCCCCGCCACCTCCTCGACCCGCTTGCGGGAGAGTGCGTAGACGATCCCGGACTGTTTGGGGCGGGTCTTGAGAAAGGCGAGGAGCTGCGCTTGCGGCTTCAGCTTGTCGACGACGGTGTAGCGGATGTTCGGCCGGTCGAAGCCCGCGACGAAGACCTGCGCCTGCCGCAGATGGAGGCGAACCAGGATGTCGGCGCGGGTCTGGGGGTCGGCGGTGGCGGTCAGGGCGATCAGGGGAACGTCGGGAAAAGTCTGGCGCAGGCGCCCGAGCTGGATATATTCGGGGCGGAAATCGTGCCCCCACTGGGAGACGCAGTGGGCCTCGTCGATGGCGAAGAGGGCGATGGGGATCTCCGCCAGCCGCGCCAGGAACTCCTCGCTCATCAGCCGTTCCGGGGCGAGGTAAAGCAGATCGAGATCCCCGGCGTGGAGACGAGCCAGGACCCGGCGGGCTTCGACGCTCTTCAGCGAGGAGTTGTAGAAAGCGGCGATGACACCGTTGGCGAGGAGGGCGTCGACCTGGTCCTTCATCAGCGAGATCAAGGGGGAGACGATAATCCCCACCCCGGGGCGGCAGAGGGCCGGCACCTGGTAGCAGAGGGACTTGCCGCCGCCGGTCGGCATCAGCACGAAGGCATCGTCGCCGCCGACCAGGGTGGCGATGATCTCCTCCTGGTAGGGGCGATAAGTGCCGTAGCCGAAGACCGACCGGAGGATCTCGGCGGGTTGCGGACGGGTCATGGGCACTCCGCCTCCTCATCCGCCATTCGGATACTCCACCCGTTCCCCGCCCGGGGTGCGCAGGACCAGGGTGTCGCCGAGGCGTTCGATCGTCTCCGGCAGCAGCGACACCTTCCCCTTGCCGCCGGGAAGATCGATGACGTAATGGGGGATGGCGAGTCCGGAAACCTGGCCGCGCAGCGCTTGAAGAATCGCCAGGCCGGTCTCGACCCGGGTCCGGAAATGGTTACCGCCGGCGACCAGATCCATCTGGTGGAGGTAGTAAGGACGGACCCGGATTCTCAGCAGACCGCGCACCAGCTCCAGCATCGTCGCCGGGTCGTCGTTGACCCCGCGCAAAAGGACCGTCTGGTTGCCGAGGGGAAGGCCGGCATCGGCAAGCCGGCGGCAGGCCTCGGCCGCTTCAACAGTAAGCTCGCGGGGATGGTTGAAGTGGGTGTTGAGGTAAAGGGGATGGTGTCGACGCAGAACCGCGCAGAGCCCCTCGGTGATCCGCTCCGGCAACGTTACCGGCACCCGGCTGCCGATGCGGATCGTCTCGACGTGAGGAATTTTGTGCAGCCTTTCCAGCACCTCGCCAAGCAAGCTGTCGCTCAGCAGGAGCGGATCGCCGCCGGAGAGGAGAACATCGCGAACCGCCGGAGTGCGCTCGATGTAGGCGATGCCGTCGAGGAGGGCGCCGAAGGACAGCTGCTCGCCGGCGCAGCCGACCTTGCGCTTGCGGGTGCAGAAGCGGCAGTAAAGGGCGCAGCTGGTCCCGGCCAGCAGCAGCACCCGGTCGGGATAGCGATGAACCACCGCCGGAGTCGGAGCATGGGCCTCCTCGGCCAGGGGGTCCTCCGCCAGACCGGCGCCGTCGAGCTCCCGGGGGTCGGGGACGCACTGCCGCCAGAGGGGATCGCCCGGACCCTGCAGCAGCCCCAGGTAGTGGGGGGTAATGCGCAGCGGGTAGCGCGCCGCCACCGCCGCCAGCGGCGCCGGGTCGATGCCGAAGCGCGCCGCCAGCTGCCGGGGGTCGGTGAGGCTGTTTTTCAGACTCTGCTGCCAAAGTTCCATGAAAAATCCTGAAGAGCCGTTATAGGTCCCATAAGTCCCATGGTACCTATCAAGACCTGAGGACCTTACCACAGCCCCCTCCTCAAAGTCGACCGGGGGCAAAGAACGACGCGTGATTGGAGGTGAAGGTGGGGGGGGTGCGGTTGACGATCGTCCGTACCTGCGGCGAAGCCAGGAGGCGTCGCGACAGAAAACGCCGCGCCGCCGCCCGGCCCTGGCCATGGTCCTCAAGCGGCCGATAAAGACCGAGTGATTCCTCCTCCCATTCCCCTCCGGGGAGGTCGCCGGCGAAATCGGCGCCCCGCGGCAGGTTCATTAGCGCCAGGTTGAGGAAATCGATGTGGTCGGCGTGTTCTTCGAGAAAGGCCAGCGTCGCCTCCGCCTCCGCCTCGCTCTCCGCCGGGGTTCCGAGGAGGACATAGACGTAGGTGGCGATACCGGCCCGGTGGAGCTGTCCCAGAATCCGTGCCGCCGTCGCCAGCTCGGTCCCCTTGTGCAGACGGTCGAGGACCTCCTGGGACCCGCTCTCCAGCCCGAGCTGGAGCATGGTGCAGCCGGCTGCGGCCAGCTTCGTCGCCAGCGCCGGTTCGGCCAGGTCT
>JBBQBQ010000063.1:0-15754 GCA_038317685.1 Desulfuromonadales bacterium
GGAGGCTTTGTCCCGGGGGGAAAAGGAATGATCCCCATCCAGCCTTGACGGATCGCTTCCGGCCGCTCTTCTTCCCATCCTTTCCGGACCATCGCCGAATCCAGGGCGCAGGAAGCTTTTTTTCGGCGGTTTCGGCCTCAACCGGCTCGCCGGCTCCTTGCCTGCCGGTGGCGCTTCTGTTACCCTCGTTCCCATGGATATTCGCCAGGTCATCAAAAGCTGCCCGATGTTTGCCGGAGTCACCGACGCCGACCTCGATCAGTTGCTGCGGGTGGCTCGCAGCCGGGACGGTGGAAAGGGGGAACTCCTTTTCGCCGAGGGCGATCCGGCCAGCGGGTTTTACGTATTGGCCGCCGGCAAGGTCAAGATCTACAAACTTTCCCCCGAGGGGAAGGAGCGGATTCTGCACATCGTGCATCCCGTCGCCACCTTCGCCGAGGCCGCTATCTTCGCTGATGGTCTCTACCCCGCTTATGCTGAACCGCTGGAAAAGTCCTCGCTGATTTTTTTCCCGAAGAAGGAATTTCTGGCCCTGCTTCAGGAGCGGGGCCGCATCGCCATCAACATGATCGCCGGATTGTCCCGTTTCCTCAG
The DNA here is from genome assembly GCA_038317685.1 of Desulfuromonadales bacterium. GTDB lineage: Bacteria > Desulfobacterota > Desulfuromonadia > Desulfuromonadales > DDH964 > JBBQBQ01. Next base: position 595 of record JBBQBQ010000063.1, read on the forward strand.
GCAGTTTGCCACCCAGGTCGAGGAATTGACCTTCAAGGATGTCCCGGCGCGGCTGGCGCGGTTCCTCCTCGAGCTGGCCGGCGACAACGCTCGGGCGGTGGTCATTCTGCCGATTTCCAAATCCCAGCTGGCCTCCAACCTCGGGACTGTCAGTGAAACCCTCTCCCGCACCCTGCGAAAGCTTTCCGACGACGATATGATCCGGGTCCGGGGAAAGACCATCGAAATTCTTGACGGTGAGCGGCTCGCGGCCCTCGCCGAGAGCTGCCGCGAACATTGAACCCAGTTCCCCCTGACATTTTCGCCATCCTTTCGCCTCGCTACGGCCGACCATGACCTTGTCGATCCGCCAACGATTGCTGCTGTCCCATTTCGGGGTGATTCTCGCCGTGACCCTGGCTTTGGGGATTATCAGTTACGTGGTGATGAAGAATCAGCTCGAAGACGCGTTGACCGCCAGCCTCGACTTCAATGCCAAAAATGTCGCCCACCAGGTGGAAGCCTTCCTCAAAAGCCGGGAAATGCTTCTGGCAGAGATCGGAACCGGTCACGCGGTGGAGGATCTTCCGACGACCAAAAGCGAGGTGGTCCTGGGCCGGTTTTTGGGCCGATTCCAGCAGGATTTTCCGATCCTGAGCTATTCCGATCCCAACGGCAGGGAGCGGGCCAGGGTGGTTCGGGGGCAGGTTTCCAGCGATCAGAACAACCGGTTGCAGGAACCATTTCTTCAGGCTGCAGTCGACAACCCCGGCCGGGTGCTGGTCGGCCCGATGGTCTGGTCGCCGGAGCTGAAGCTGCCGGTCCTGCAACTCGTGATTGGGCTCAAACCAGATTCCGGCGGCGACCGCGGCGGGGTTCTGCTCGGGGGGTTCCCGATCCGGGAACTGGCGGAATTCCTCCCCGCCGTCGACGAGGACCATCAACTGATGGTTTATCTTGTCAACGCCGAGGGCACCGTCCTCCTCGCCCCCAACCCCAATGAGGTATTCGCCCCCTTCGTTCTGATCGACAGCGACGGGAGCGACCTGCTCTCAAGGATTTTGGGCCTCCAGAATGGCCTGGAACGAGCCACCCTGATGGGGACGGACAGCTTCGTCGCCTTCGCTCCGGTGTCAAGGATCGGTTGGACGGTGGTCGCCGGGTTGCCCCACGACCAGTTCACGGCCGGCCCCAACCGGTTGCGGGACATGGCGGTGGCGGTCTTCGCTCTGATTTGCGTCGGCGGTCTGCTCGGCGCCTATTTCCTCGCAGCGGGGATCGCCGAGCCGCTGCACCGGCTGACCGCCGCCGCCGAAGGACTCGCCAGGGGAGAGCGACCGCCACTCCCCGACATCGATCGCGGGGACGAGATCGGCACCCTGGCCAGGGCTTTCGGCAGCATGACCAAAGATCTGGAACGGACCACCGTCTCCCGCGATGCCCTTGACAACATCCTGCGCTCCATGAACGACTCGTTACTGGTCGTCGCCCTCGACGGGACGATCGGCCTGAGCAACGATGCCACCACGCGGCTCCTCGGCTATACCCGGGAAGAACTCATCGGCCGGCCGGTGATCGACCTCTTTGCCGAGGAAAACAAGGGGATCGAGACCTGGTTCGACTACCTGATCGACACCCGGGACGGCGGTCACATCGAAAAGTTCTACCTGGCCCGGGACGGCCGGCAGATCCCTGTTTCCTTCTCCAGCGCCATTCTCGAGGGACCGAAAGGCCGAACCGAAGGGGTGGTCTGCGTGGCGCTGGATGTCAGTGCCCGCAAAGCCGCCGAACGCGAAATGCAGCGGGTTGCCGCCAAACTGGAGCAGAGTCGCCGGGATCTTGAGGATTTTGCCTTCATCGCCGCCCATGACCTGCAGGAACCGCTGCGCAAAATCATGAGCTTCGGTGAACGGCTACAGAGCCACTTGAAGGGACAGCCCAACGACCAGGGCCTCGACTATCTGGGACGGATGCTCGGCGCCGCGCGCCGCCTGCAATCCTTGATGCAGGACCTGCTCCTCTACTCGGAGGTCGACACCAAGGCGCAACCCTTCAAGGAGGTCGAGGTGGGTGAGATTGTCGACCAGGTCCTGAGAGACCTGTCGGGGCGCATCGCTGACCTCGGAGCGCAGATCAGCGTGGCGCGTCTGCCGCGTTTGGCGGCCGATCCCCGGCAGATACGGCAACTGCTGCTGAACCTGATCGACAATGCCCTCAAGTTCCACCGCGAGGGGGTGGCGCCGGTCATCCGGATCAGCGGCACCGTGCCGGCACCGACTCCCGAGGGGTGCAGCGGAACCTTTTGCTGGCTCAGCGTCAGCGACAACGGCATTGGTTTCGAAGAGCAATACCTGGAGCGGATATCCGGGGTCTTCCAGCGCCTCCATGGCCGGGACCGCTACGAGGGATCGGGGATCGGCCTGGCGATCTGCAACAAGATCGTCAAGCGCCATCGCGGCGTCCTGAGCGCCCAAAGCCGGCCCGGGGAGGGCGCCACCTTCATCATCTCCCTGCCATTGTCCCAGCCCTCCTGCGAAGACCCGACCGTCCCCGGCTGAAGGGAACCGGCCGATCTTGACTTTTGTCAATGACCTGTCGGCCCAAGGCGACTAAACTCGCTTCATGGAATCGACCTTTCCACTCCGCCGTCTGACCCGCCGGGAAATCCAGGATCTGAAGATTCTGGCGCTCTTCACCTCGACCTGGTGCCGCCGCCGGCACCAGGAGCCGCGGGCGCCGCTGCAACCGGCGGCACCGGAACTGGAAGCCCTCGGCCTGCACCGTTATCCGCTCTGCCCGGCCTGCCGGGACTTCCTGGCCTATGCCTTTGCCCGCCGCCGGCACTGTCCCCTCGACCCCAAGCCGACCTGCAAACATTGCCCGGTTCACTGTTACCGCGCCGGGCACCGGCAACAGGTCCGGGAGATCATGCGCTTTTCCGGCCGGCATCTGCTGCTGCGAGGCCGCCTCGATCTCCTCTGGCACTACCTTTTCTAGGACTTGATGCGGGTCAAGGCCCGCGGCGACCGGACCTGCTAAGCTCTTCCCGAAATCAAACGAACCTCTTAGCCACCAACCGGCCGAGCCAAGGAGTCATCTAGCATGCTGCGTGACATCGTACGAATCGACGAAGACAAATGTAACGGTTGCGGCCTCTGCGTCCCGGCCTGCGCCGAAGGGGCGATCCGAATCATCGACGGCAAGGCCCGGCTCCTCGCCGACAACCTTTGCGACGGCCTCGGTGCCTGCCTGGGCCACTGTCCCCAGGACGCCATCATCGTTGAAAAGCGTCCCGCTGTCGCCTTCGACGAAGCGGCGGTCCATGTCCATCTGCAGGACGCCCCCCCGGCGAACCATGGCTGCCCGTCGCTCCAGGTGCGCGGCGCGGCGCCGGCCGGCGGCAGCGGCTGCCCGTCGACGCGGGTTCAACAGCTCGAGCGACCGGTGGCAGTGGCGGCTGCGACGGTCGGCCCGCGGAGTTCGGAATTGCGGCAGTGGCCGGTGCAGATGCATCTGGTGCCTCCGACCGCGCCCTTTTTAAAGGGCGCCGATCTGCTCCTCGCCGCCGACTGCGTCGCTTTTGCCCATGCCGATTTCCACCGCGACCTGCTGGGCGGCAAGGCGCTTTTGATCGGCTGTCCCAAGCTTGATGACGGCCAGGCCTATCTCGTCAAGCTGACCGCCATCCTGCAGGCCAACGATATCCGCTCCCTGACCGTCGCCCACATGGAAGTCCCCTGCTGCTCGGGGCTGATCGTTCTGGCTCGCCAGGCCCTCGCCGCCAGCGGCAAGGAGGTGCCCCTCAGGACCGTCCGGGTGACGATTGGAGGCGAGGCCGGAGCGCCTGCCGGGTCGTCAGGGAAGGGTTGACCGCTCCGCATCCCTGAAGTAATTTAGGCCGTTGCCAGAGATCGCGCCAAAGACAAGGAGTGCGGGCATGGAGATCGTGGAGGACGACCACTGTTTTGTCTGCGGGCGGCTGAACCCCGGGGGGCTGCACGCCCGCTTTCAGCGTTTTCCCGGAGAGGGCCGCGCCTCTTGCCGCCTGGTGATCCCCGTCGCTTTCCAGGGCTGGAAAAACGTCGTCCATGGCGGGGTCATCGGTGCGCTCCTCGACGAAGCCGCCATCTATGCCTGCCGGACGGTGGGGGACCACTTCGTCACTGCGGAGCTGCAGGTCCGTTTCAAACTGCCGGTGCCGGTCGGCACCGAAGTGACGGTCACCGGCGAGATCATCGAGAATCGCCGCCGGGTCCTCCTGGTCCGTTCCCGCTTGGAAATCGACGACACCCTTTACGCCGAGGCCGAAGCCAAGGTCGTGCGGGTACTTTCAAAAATCGTTCTGAACGGTGACCAAGCTCCTTGACACCCGAGCCAGCCCGTTGCTATATTTTCGGCCTGCTAAATCTTTTTATCCAAATTGAAATTGCGGTCGGCTCCGGCCAACCGTCGTTTGCCGCCGAGAGGACTATGCACTACCAGGATATCCGAGTGAACCGCAGGGGGCGTCTGGCCCTGGTGGAGATCGACCGCCCGGCGGTCTGCAACGCCCTGCGCCGGCGGACCCTCGAAGAACTACTCGGCCTGCTGAGACAACTGCGGGAGGCGCCCGAAATTGACGGAGTGCTGCTGACCGGGACCGGAGGGCAGTTCGCCGCCGGGGCCGATCTGCAGGAACTGCGCGACCTCTCGCCCCTCGAGGCGACCGCCTTCGCCGAACTCGGCCAGAGCGTCGGCAGCGCCATGGAACGCCTCGGCAAGCCGCTCCTGGCCGCGGCCCAGGGCTATGTCCTGGGGGCCGGATTGGAGCTGGCGCTGGCCTGCGACTTCATCGTTGCCGGAGAGGGCGCCCGCTTCGGCTGCAAGGAGATCGAATACGGCATTATCCCCGGTTTCGGCGGCACCCAGCGGCTGCCGCGCCTGGTCGGCAAGGCCAAGGCCAAAGAGCTGATCTTCACCGGCTGCGTCATCGATGCCGCCGAGGCACTGCGGATTCGCCTCGTCAACCGGGTCTACCCCGATGTCGCCCTGCGCGAGGAGGCGCTGACCCTCCTCGATCTGATTTGCAGCCGCGGTCTGCTCTCCCTCAAACTCGCCAAGGAAGTCATCGATGCCGGCTGCGATGTCAACCTCGCCGCCGCCTCGCTGATGGAACGGGACGCCTTCGCCGTCTGTTTCTCGACGGAAGACCAGAAGGAAGGGATGGGCGCCTTCGTCGAGAAGCGGCCCGCCCGCTTCAAGGGGAAGTAGACCGGCGCCGGCCATGACCCACTCCCTGACCCTCACCGTCCGCTATGCGGAGACCGACGCCCAGGGGATCGTCCACCACTCCCGCTATCTGATCTGGTTCGAGGAAGGGCGCTCCGATTTTCTCCGCCAGCAGGGCCTCCATTACCGGGATTTCGAAGCGGCCGGCTACTTCATCGTGGTCGCCGAGGCGCAGGTCAGATTCCGCGCCCCGGCCCGTTATGAAGACCGGGTGACGATCAATACGACCCTGGAGCGGCAGCGCGGCAAGTTCATCGAATTCAGTTACCGGGCCCTGGGGGAGGGCGGGGAGCTGCTCGCCGAAGGGCGGACGCTCCATTTCGTCCTCGGCCCCGACCGGAAACCGGCGACGTTGCCGGCGGTCTGGGCCGAGCGCATTGCCGGCGGTGAGTTGCCGGCCGCCGAAGGGGAGGGTTAGCCGATGGCAAAAGACGACTTTTATCTGCAGCGGGGCCGGGTGCAGCTCTACACCGGCAACGGCAAGGGGAAGACCACGGCGGCTCTCGGCCTGGCCCTGCGCGCCGTCGGTCACGGCCTGCGGGTCTACGTCATGCAGTTTTTGAAAGGGCAGACCGTCTACGGCGAACTCGAGACGGCCCGGCGCCTGGCTCCGGAGCTGACCATCGAGCAGGTCGGCCGGGAGGCTTTCGTCTCCCCGACCCGTCCCGCTGAGGAAGATCTGCGGTTGGCCCGCGAGGCCTTCGCCCGCGCCCGGGTCCTGGTGACTTCGGGGGACTACGACCTGGTGATCCTCGACGAGCTCAACTGCGCCGTCCTCTTCGGCATGATCCCCTTAAGCGAAGTCCTCGCTCTGATTGCCGCGCGGCCGCCGCGGGTCGAACTGGTCCTGACCGGGCGAGGAGCCCCGCAGGAACTCATGGATGCCGCCGATCTGGTGACGGAGATGCGGGAAATCAAGCACTACTACCATGCGGGGCAGGAGGCCCGGCAAGGGATAGAATCCTGAAAAAGCGGTCCCGTCCTTGGCCCCAAAGACCTTGAAGCTTTGATTTGAGACCAGAGTTTTCCCCTGATTTTCAGCTGGAAGGAGTACCCCATGGCAGAAAGAAAGCTGCGACTGCTGGTCGCCAAGCCCGGTCTCGACGGTCATGACCGTGGCGCCAAAATTGTAGCGCGGTCCTTCCGCGACGCGGGCTTCGAGGTCATTTACACCGGCCTGCGCCAGACCCCGGAACAGATCGTCAACACCGCCATCCAGGAGGACGTCGACGCGGTCAGCCTGTCGATCCTCTCCGGCGCCCACAACACCCTGTTTCCCAAGGTCATCGAACTTCTCAAGGCCAAAGGGGCGGGCGAGATGCCGGTCTTCGGCGGCGGCATCATTCCTGAAGACGATATCCCGGGGTTGAAGGCCGCCGGCGTCAAGGAGATCTTCACCCCCGGCGCCAGCACCGAGGAAATCAACACCTGGGTGCGGGAGAACATCCACCCCCGGGCTTGAGGAACGGAGCAGCCATGGCCTACCGGACCCTCCGGTCTGCCGTTGCGAAAGGGGTCGGCACCCTGACCCTCGATAACGGCAGTCGTTTCAATACCCTGCACAGCGGCTGCATTGCTGAGTTGCGCGCCGCTTTGGCGGAGCTGGAGGCCGACCCGGCGGTGATCTGCGTGGTCCTCACCGGGGGGGCCGGAGAGAGTTTCGCGGTCGGCGCCAACATCGCCGAGATGAAGGAGTTCACCCCCTTGGACGGGCTGCGCTTTTCCGAGTTGGGGCAGGGGCTCTTCGAGCAGATGGAAGGGTCTGACAAGCCGATCATCGGCGCCCTCAACGGCATCACCATGGGCGGCGGCTGCGATCTGGCCCTGGCCTGCGATCTGCGCATCGCCAGCGACCGGCTGCGCATCGCCCACCCCGGCGCCAAACTCGGCATCATCACCGGCTTCTGCGGCACCCAGAAGCTGCCGCGCCTGGTGGGGCGCAACTTCGCCCGGGAGATCTTCATGACCTCCGAGGCCTACCACGCGGCCGAAGCGCTGCGCATGGGGCTGGTCGACCAGGTCCACCCCCACGCCGAATTCCCGGCGGCGGTCGAGACCCTGGCGCGGCGCATCGCTGGCATGCACCCGGCCGCCCTCGCCTACGCCAAGAAGCTGGTCAACGCGGCCGGCGATGTCGACCTCAAAAACGGCCAGCTCATGGAACTCGGCGCCTTCTCGACGCTCTTCTCCAGCGGTGTGGCGCGCCGGCGGGCCGAGGCCTTTCTGGCCGGGGAAGAACCGTCCGGCTGAGGCATTGCATGTGAGGTTTCCCTCTTCGCCCTGACCCGCCCACCTCTCACCGAGTTTCCTCAAATGTCCCTTGCTGAACGAATTCTCGGCGGCGAAATCCGCGCCGCGGCGCGGCTGATGCGTGACATCGACGATGGCATCGCCTCGGCCCGCACCGAACTGAAAGAGCTCTACCCGCACAGCGGCAAGGCCACCATCATCGGCGTCACCGGACCCCCGGGGGCCGGCAAGTCGACCCTCACCGACAAGCTCATCGCCGCCTACCGGGCGCAGGGAAAGACGGTGGCGGTCGTCGCCATTGACCCGACCAGCCCCTTCACCGGCGGCGCCATCCTCGGTGACCGCATCCGCATGAACCGCCACGCCGTCGACGAGGGGGTCTTCATCCGCTCTCTCGGCACCCGCGGCCACCTCGGCGGCCTTTCCCGCTCCACCAACGATATCGTCACCGTTTTTGACGCCATGGGCTGGGAGATCATCATTGTCGAGACCGTCGGCGTCGGCCAGGACGAGGTCGACATCGTGCGGACCGCCCACACCTCGCTGGTGGTGATGGTGCCGGGACTCGGCGACGACATCCAGGCGATCAAGGCCGGTATTCTCGAGATCGGCGACGTCTTCGTCGTCAACAAAGCCGATCGGGAAGGCGCCGACCGCGCCGTCCGCGACCTGGAAATGATGATCGAGATGAACCACCCGGGGGTCGATGACTGGTGGCCGCCGGTGCTGCGGACCGTCGCCTCCCGCAGCGAGGGGATCGCCGAACTGGTGGAGAAGATCGACGCCCACCGGGCTTTTCTGGACAGCTCCGGCAAACTCAGCCGCTTCGAGGAGAACAAGAGCGCCCTGCGCTTCGAGGAATTGCTCCGCGACCAGCTCTTTCGGCAGGTCCATGAGCGGATCAGCGCCGGCGGCCGCCTGGCCGAAACGGTCCGCGCCATCGCCCGCCGCGAGCTCGATCCCTATTCGGCGGTGGAGGAGATTGTCGAGCGGCACTTCAAGGGCTGAGGCATCCGCCCTCCCGCCGCGCGCCTCTGGGGAGGGGGGCGGCCGGGGGGAGGGCATGGACGAAAGCCGCGGTTGTCAGCAGGGAGCTGACGAGGCGGCTTTTTCCGCATTAGCCTGATTGGTGGGACGGTGGATAAGCCCGCGCCGACCCCGAGGCGGAAGTCGCCCGCGTGGAACATTGGTTGACGGTTGCCGAAGCGAGGGTTGGTGAGCGGGTCGGCGTGCTGGGGAAGAAGATCGACGGGATTGCCGCCCAGTTCGGAAGGCATCGGCGGGATACCAAGGGACACCGGGAGGGGTGAGGCGCGCGGGAAGGATAAGGGCGGGCCTTGCCCGGAAACCACCCTCCAGAAATAGAGGCACGGAAAGACCTGCCCCCGTGCTCCTCATAAGTCGTCATCCCTGTTGACTATCCTTGTATCAGATTGTATGATTTGATCAGATTGTCTGAGAAGGGAGGTTGCCGTGCGCACTGTTACCGCTACCGAATTGGCCCGAAATTTCCGGGCGATGCTGGATTCGGTCGAGTTCAGGCAGGAAGAGCTGCGGGTCGTCCGCAACAACCACGAAGTGGCGCGGATCATCCCCGGCCCGGCCACCATGACCGCGCTGGAAGCGATGGCGGATTTATACCGCACCCTTCCCGAAGAGGCCGCCGCGGACTGGCTCAAGGATTCCCGCCCGGCAGAGGGCTGGTTGCAGGATGAGGTGCGCGACCCGTGGGCTACCTGATCGACACCTGCATCTGGATCGACGTGGAGCGGGGCGCCCTGGCGCCGGCCGACGTAGCGGCCGTGACCGGTTCCGAGCCGGTCTTCCTCTCGCCGGTCACCATCGCCGAACTCAAGTTCGGCGCGGAGAATGCCGCCAACTCCGATCTGCGGCAGAAGCGCTTGGCTGCTCTCGCCCGCCTGAAGCGGAAGCCGCTCCTGACGATCGACGAGACGACAGGGGAAATCTTTGGCGATCTGGCAGCGCAGGTCCAAAAGAGCGGAGCCCAGCACCGCCACCGGGTCCAGGACCTGTGGCTGGCCAGCCAGGCGATTCAATACGGCTACCATTTCCTGACCCACAATCGGCAGGATTTTGCCGATATCCCCGGGTTGGCTTTGGTGGTATGGGGTGGGCGGTGAGAAGCCCTTTTGAGCAGAACCAACAAGGTCGTCGTCCTGCTGAACGGCTTGATAAAAGCATGAAAGGCCACTCAGACGTTGGACTGCCCCCGCCGCAAACAATAAAGTGGCAAGGAAAGACCTGACGCCTGCCCTCTTGGTGAGCCTTTTCCTGACATTTGATGGACCGATTTTGGGTTTGACATCCTTGCCTGAAGATGCCTTAATTCTGCCAATATTTTTTCCGAGGATGCCGCCACCGGTCACCAACGGCCCATCACCAATACGCTATCCATCAGGAGCGAGGGGCATGCCCGAGGGAGTGCCTGAACGCGAGCCGCGGTTGTCAGCAGGATGCTGACGAGGCGGCTTTTGTGTGATCGCTCCAGACCCGCACCCTGGGGGTTGTGATTTTATCGATTGGGAGGGACGTCATGGAGAAGGATCATTTGGAGGTTCTGTTGGAAAACATCCACGGCAAGTTCGATCTGGTGCTCGAAGGGCAGGAGGTGTTGGCCGGGGAGATCCGTGAACTGGGCCGCAAAACGGAGGAGCGGTTCGACTTGGTCGATTTCAAGATTGACACCCTGAATCAGAAGATCGACGGTGTCGAGCATCGGCTCGATCAGAAGATCGACGGAATCGAGCATCGGCTCGATCAGAAGATCGACGGTGTCGAGCAGAAGCTGTCCGCTAAGCTCGACGCTGTCGCCGTCGAACTCTCCGCCCATCGCCGTGACACGGAAGCGCATGGCAAGGGGTGGAGGGTGAGTGAAGGGGAATGAAGGAAGTGGGGAAAACTAATTCCGGCCAGAATGGCATCTCTGCCACCGGAGCGCTTGCGAGTTGCAACCTTGCAGGCCTGACCCTGAGCCCACCCTATATCTCTCTGACCGATATGTTGAAGGCCAAGGACGGAGATTTTTTTATTTCGGACTGGCTGCGGAACCGGAATACTGTCGAGTTTCTTGGTATCTGGGAGAAAATTTATAACCCGCATTTTAATTACGGCGAATTCGCCACAATTAAAAGTCAGGCGGGTTTGAACAGCTACAAGATCAGCGTAAAGGAGTGGGTTGAAAAGACCAACGCCATCGGGATCAAGGCGACAGCGGGCAGATATGGCGGTACCTACGCCCACAAGGATATTGCTTTTGAGTTCGGCATGTGGATCAGTGCTGAATTCAAAATCTACCTCATCAAGGAATTTCAACGGCTCAAAGACGAAGAACTGAAACAGCTCGGCTGGGATATCAAGCGCAACCTGGTCAAAATCAACTACCGCATCCACACTGACGCCATCCGGGGAAACCTGATCCCGCCAGAATTGACCAAACAACAGACAACGCTGGTCTACGCTTCAGAAGCAGATCTCCTCAATATGGCGCTGTTCGGACAGACCGCAAAGATGTGGCGCGACACCCATTCCGACAAGCAAGGGAATATTCGGGACTACGCCAATGTCTCTCAACTGGTCTGTCTTTCCAACCTTGAAAACCTGAATGCCCTGTTTATTAACGAAGGGATGCCGCAACCGGAGCGCTTGCAGAAGCTCAACCGGATTGCTATCCAGCAGATGAAGCTACTGATTGACGATGTCGGGATTCTCAAGCTTGAAGGGGAAGTAAAGTAAATGCTTTGTTTCCCGCCGGTGTTGAGTCGGGGCGCTCGGCGGGGCGCTCGGGGTCGGACCAAACGGCGGGGCGCTCGGGGTCGGACCAAACTAAGTGGCCAAAACCACAGATAAATCTTTGTTTTTGACCCCCGAAAATTGCCTTATAGGCCGATTTTTGGGGTCAAAAATGAGGCTATAATTCACCGAGAAACGTAAACATGCTGGTGGGTCAATGGGGTCAGGTGGGTCAATGGGGTCAGGCTTGCAGACTTGGGTGGGTCAATGGGGTCAGGCTTGCAGACTTGCAATGTCAACGGCAAATGGTAGCCTTTCCCCATGGCACGTAAACCACGCATCCATTATCCCGGCGCCCTCTACCATGTCATCCTTCGGGGCAACGCCCGGCAGGACATTTTTCATGACGATGGCGACCGCTACCGATTTTACCTCCTCATGCAACAGGGGGTTGAACTTTACGGGCACCGGATCGTCGCCTTCTGCCTGATGACGAACCATGTGCATCTGGCCGTTCAGATCGGCGATATTCCTTTGTCCCGGGCCATGCAAAACCTTTCGTTCCGCTACACCCGTTGGCTGAACAGCCGACTCGGAAAAAGTGGTCATCTCTTCCAGGGACGCTACCAGGCCGTGCTGGTCGAGGCTGAATCGTATCTTCAGGAGCTGGTCGCCTATCTCCACCTCAACCCGGTTCGGGCCGGAATGGTCAACCTTCCGGAAGATTATCGATGGAGCAGCCACCACGCCTATCTCGGGGACGAATCGATCCCGTGGTTGACGACCGATTCGGTGCTGAGACTCTTTTCGCAAAAACTGTCCCTGGCTCGAAAAGGCTATGTCGAGTTTGTCGCGGAGCGGCTGGACGAGGGTCATCGGGATGAATTTCACGGCAAGGGAGAGACCGACAGCCGGATCATCGGCGAGGATTGCTTTGTGGAGCGGGTTCTTGCCCAAACCGAAAATCTGCCGCTCCAAAAACCGAATCTGGCTGCCGTCCTGGCGGCAGTGAAAGCCCGATACGGCCTTGAGGATGCCGACCTTTCTTCCGCCGCGCGGGGCAGAACGCTAAGCGAGGCAAGGGGCATGGCCGCCTGGTTGGTCCGTGAGGTCAGCCGGGCGACACTGACGGAGTTGGCAAGTCGCCTTCATCGGGATGTGACCACGATGAGCGCGGCCGCGAAACAGGCCGAAATCCATCGTAAGCGCGACGAGAAATTCGCCGGGGTCGTCGAGTCGCTGAAGGATGGCCTGTTGAAACCTGCAACCCTGCAAGTCTGACCCTGTTCGGTGCTGTTTAACCCTGTTCGGTGCTGTTCGGTGCACGGGCGGCAACCGTCGCGGGCGTTTCATCTTTCACGGAGATCGCAGGTGAACACGGAAAAAACCGAACAGCGGCTCGCCGGATTCGGTCTGGCCTCGGCAGCAGCCTTTTTTTTCGCGCTGCTGGATGTTGCCGTGCGCGACTGCGCCCCGTTTCTCAACGTCTGGCAGATCATCTTTGCCCGCTCGCTCCTTAGCGTGGCGGTCATGGCGCTGGTTGCCGGCCTGTTCGGCCTCGACCTGCTGGGCCGGCAGCGCAAGCTTCTCTTGCTGGCGGGACTGGCCGGGGGTGCCGGCGTCGTCTGTCTGACCGCAGCCATCCTGCTGCTGCCGCTCTACCAGGCGCTGGTGCTGCTTTATCTTTATCCACTGTTTGCCGCCGTCATCTCCCCGGCGATCACCGGCGACCGCTTCCACCGGGGAGATGGGGGGGCCATGGCGCTCGGTCTTGCGGGAACGGCGCTGGTCCTCTGGCCCGGGGATCTTGACAACCACCTGGCCATCGGCCATATCCTGGGGCTGGTCGCGGCCGCCTGCTATGCTGTGGCCGCAACCCTAATCCGACGGGTGATGGGCTCCTGTGGCCCGCTGACCCCCATTTTTTACATCATGGTCGTCGCTGGCCTGGCGTGCGCCCTGCCGGCCTGCCTCACACCGCTGCCGATGGGAACGCTGCCGGCGACCGGGATGTTGGCCCTTGGGGCGGTGACCTTGTTCGGGATTCTGGCCTATCTCGCCGGCAATTTGGCCCTGGTTCTTTTGCCGGCGCCAACGGTAGGGGTTATCTCCATGCTCGAAGTGGTGTTCAGCGCCGGTTTCGGTTTCCTGTTGTTTGACGAAGTGGTGGGGCCAATGGCCCTCGCGGGGGGCGCCCTCATCCTCGCCAGCGGCCTGTTTCTGACCCTGAGGCCGGCACTAAAAACGCCGCGGACAGATTTTAGCGGGTAAACGGCGCCGGTCGCGTGCGCACGCTCGGGGTCGGACCAAGGCGTGCGCACGCTCGGCACGCTCGGACGCTCGGGGTCGGACCAAGGTAAGTTACTTAAACCATAGATAAAATCTCCATTTTTACCCCCTAAAATTGTCTTATAGGCCGATTTTTTGGGTCAAAAATGAGGCTATAATTCACCGGGTCACGTAATACATGTCGGAGGGGGGCTGTCATGCCAAGAGCGAACCGCTATTTTCTGCCAGGCTACGTCTGGCATATCACCCACCGCTGCCATAAGCAGGAATTCCTGCTGAAGTTCGCCCAAACCCGCCAACGCTACCTTCACTGGCTGTATCAGGCCCGCAAACGGTTTGGCGTCGACATTCTGAACTACACAATCACCTCGAACCATGTTCACCTGCTCGTGCGTGACGGCAAGGGAGCCAGCGATATTCCGAGCCTGATCCAACTGGTCGCCGGCCGAAGCGGGCAGGAATACAACGGCAAAAAGCACCGAAAGGGCGCCTTCTGGGAAGATCGCTACCACGCGACCGCCATCGAAACGGGCCAACATCTCCAGCAATGCCTTGTGTATGTGGACCTGAATATGGTGAGAGCGGGGGCGGTCAGCCATCCCGAAGAATGGACCTACGGCGGCTACCAGGAAATTCAGGGGAACCGGCGCCGCAATACGATCCTCAATCTGCAGTCCCTGGCGAAGGCGCTGGACTTGGACAGTGTGGAGAATTTGAGAACAGCTCACAAGGAATGGATAATGGAAGCCCTTCGCGACGGAAGTTCTCGACGGGACATGAACTGGTCGGAAAGTCTTGCCGTCGGCAGTACCGAGTTTGCCAGGAAAACCCGGACAGAGCTGGGAGTGCGAGGCTGCAGCCGCGAAATTATTGAGAAGGATGGCGGGTTCGTGTTGCGGGAGGCAGAAGAGGATTATGACCCCGTTTTTGGGGGTAAATATCGGCCCATAGGCTAAATATCCTAGGTTTTTTGACGACTTTTCTTTTTAAAAACGTCATGTTAGTCTGGTCCGACCCCGACCGATCTACTCTAAAAACGTCATGTTAGTCTGGTCCGACCCCGACCGATCTACTCGTGACATTTTCAATGGCCTGCCAGAGGATATTTTATCTATGTCAAAACAATCTGAGTCGCCTTACCTCCTGCATGTTTTCGTTTGTACCAACGATCGTGGCGGAAGAAGTAAGTCGTGTGCCGACAATAATAGTCAGCTTGTAAAAACTAGGTTGAAGGACCTTGTTAATGAGAAAGGCTGGCAGGGAAAGGTCAGAATTTCCACGTCAGGATGCATGGGGCTTTGCGGCCACGGCCCCAATGTGATGATTTACCCGCAGAAGGTATGGTTTTCTGAGGTTTTACCTGATGATTTGGATAAAATTGTGGCTACAATTGAACGTGGAGTACGCTCGGAGTCGGACTAAGTTAACTAACTTAAAATATAGACAAAATACAATTTTTGACCCCCTAAAATTGCGGTATAGGCCAGCATTGTCCGGTTAGGTTTTTGCTGGGCCAGTCCTTCGGCGAATTCGTGATGATCTGGATCGTTTTGACGACAGGGGGGGGCGAGCCGCCGCTTCATTTCGAATTTTGAACCTCAATTCCCGGACGCGCTGGATGCTG
>JBBQBQ010000064.1:0-15557 GCA_038317685.1 Desulfuromonadales bacterium
ACTGAACCGCGAGACAGGAAAGGTTCGACGGTCTTGCCGGTGGCGATGCGCCAATAGAGGTAAGCGGGGTCTTTGCTCCGGTAGGCGGGGTCGCTGAAATCGGGAGCCGGGGGCTGGAAGAAGTCGGCCCGGGGGCTGCGCCCCTCGTCCGGTTTGCCATGGCAGACAGCGCAATGACGATGAAAGATGTCCGCCCCGGCTGACCGGGCTTCGGCCGAGCTGAGCAGCCCGGCCGGCGGTTGCCGCGGGGGGTAGCTTGAAGTCCCCTGGCCGCAGGCGGCAAGGAGCAGGAAGGACCCGAGGACACCGAGGACCTGTCTGGTCATCATCGCCTCCCGCCACCCCGTCTCAGGCCGCCCGCTGCAGTTCGATCCCCCAGCGCCGCAGTTCCCCGACCACCCCGGCGACAACTTCCTCCAGGGCCGCCGCCACCGGAGGCGTCAGGTCGAGGGACATCTGAATGGAAGCGGGCTGCACCCCCCAGACGACCAGTTCTGCCGGCAGATAGCCCTGCAGCTCCGCCACCGCCAGGAGGTCCTGAACCCCCATCTGGTGAACCGAGAGTTTCCCCTCGAAAGCCCGCGGCACCTCATCCCCCTCCAACCGGAAGACGGCCCCCGGCGCGGCGTCCATCTCCAGGGCATCGATGATGAGCAGTCGTTCGACCTCCTCGAGATGGGGCAGAAGATCGAGGCCGAGGGTGCCGCCGTCAAGGACGATGACTCCGTCCGGAAAGACGTAGCGTTGCTGGAGGAGTTCGACGGCCCGCACTCCGACGCCGTCGTCGGTCATCACCGTGTTCCCCAGGCCCAAGACCAGAATCCCCATCAAAGGTCCTCGGGATCGACAAACTTGTACCCGCCGAAGATGCTCGAAAGGGTGCCGTTCTTTTCCTTCACATCCATCAGCCAGGCGCTGTAGACGTGGTGGATGGCGAAACCGATCAGCAGCCACATCACCACATGATGGGTCAGACGCAGCCCCTGATTACCGAAGAGGCTCAGCAACCAGCCGGTCAGGTTGGCCCAGGTCCCCCCCGGAGCGAACTGACCGTAGAGGGCAAAGCCAGTGGCGATCTGCACCAGGAACAGGCAGAAGACCGCCGAGTAGGCCATCGCCGCCAGGGCGTTGTGGCCGACGACATAAGGGACTTTGGCCTTGAGGAAGGTGTAGTAGCTGAAGGTGCCGCTGATGTTCTTCCACCCTTTGGCCGAGGCCCAGGGGAAAAATTCCCGCCAGCTGGCATAGCGGTTGCCGAGAAAGGCCCAGATGATCCTCGACAGGACCGACAGGGCGAGCAGGTAGGCGAAGGCAAAATGGGACAAGCGCACCCAGCCCATGACGTTCTGGCTGGTCTCCGGCACGCTGACGAAGGGATGCCCGATGAAGAAGCCGGTGATCGCGAGGACCACGAGGCTGATGACATTGAACCAGTGGGTGAGCCGGACCGGCCATTCCCACACGTAGCGGATTTCCAGCATGGGCTTCCGTCTCCTTCCCTTAGAGGGCCCGGACCTTGACTATTTCCGTTCCCCGACCGTCGAGGACGTGCACCGCACAGGCCAGGCAGGGGTCGAAGCTGTGGATGGTGCGCAGAATCTCCAGCGGCTTCTCCGGGTCGGCGATCGGTGTGCCGATCAGCGCCGACTCGTAGGGGCCCATTTGCCCCATCGGATCGCGCGGGCCGGCGTTCCAGGTTGAAGGGACGACCGCCTGGAAATTGGCGATCTTCTGGTTTTCGATGCGGATCCAGTGCCCAAGCGCGCCCCGGGGAGCCTCGTGGAAACCGAAACCGCGGGCTTCTTTCGGCCAAGTCGCCGGATCCCATTTGGACCCGTTGTGGACCTCCAGAATGCCCCGCCCCATGTTGTCGGTCAGCTGCTGCAGCCAGACCTCGTTCTTCTGGGCCAGCAGGAGGGTTTCGATGCCGCGGGCGGCGGTGCGGCCCAGGGTCGAAAAGAGGACTTCGGGACCGACGCCGAGCTTGGCGAGGACGAACTTGACGGTCGCCTGGACCTCCGGGTGCCCCTTGGCAAAGGCGATGACCATGCGGGCCAGCGGACCGACCTCCATCGGCTGGTCGAGATAACGGGGCGCCTTGACCCAGGAGTACTTGCCGTCGGTATCGAGAAAGTCGTAGGGGGGCTTGGGTCCGGTGTATTTGTGGTTGGTCTCGCCGTCGTAGGGGTGGAGCCCCTGTTTGTCCCCCTGGCCGTAGGTGTACCAGCTGTGGGTGACGTACTCGGTGATCTTCTGCTCGTCCATGGTCTGGACATTGGCGAGGTCCTTGGCCATGATGACGCCGCGGGGGAAGTAGAAGCTGTCCGTGCCGTCGCCGTTATCCATGGGGAAGTCGCCGTAGGTCAGGAAGTTGCCGACCCCGCCTCCGATCCCGCCCCACTCCTTGTAGAAGGAGGCGACCGCCAGGAGGTCGGGGATGTAGACCTGCTCGACAAAGACCCTGGCCTTCTTGAGAAGCTTGCCGATATAGGCGACCTTGTCGGCATTGAGGGCATTCTGGCTGTTGGGGTCGATGGGGATCGCCATGCCGCCGACCAGGAAGGTCTGCGGATGGGGGTTCTTGGACCCGAGGATGGCGTGGATCTTGATGACGTCCTTCTGCCACTCCAGCGCTTCCAGATAGTGGGCGACGGCCATCAGGTTGGCTTCGGGCGGCAGGCGGTAGGCGCTGTGCCCCCAGTAGGCATTCTGGAAAGGACCGAGGCGTCCGGTCCCGACAAAGGCGGCGATGCGATCCTGAACCGACTTGAAGTAGGTGGCACTCGAATTATGCCAGTTGGAGATCGACTGGGCGAGCTGGGCGGTCTTGGCCGGATCGGCCTTCAAAGCCCCGGTAATGTCGACCCAGTCGAGGGCGTGGAGGTGGTAGAAGTGGATGACGTGGTCCTGCACCGACTGGATCCCCATGATCAGGTTGCGGATCAGCCGGGCATTGTCGGGAATCTTGATCTTCAGGGCGTCCTCGACGCAGCGGATGCTGGCCATCGAATGAACGGTCGTGCAGACCCCGCAGAAGCGCTGGGTGAAGTGGTGGGCGTCCCGGGGATCACGCCCTTTCAGGATCGTCTCGATGCCTCGAAAGGCGGTCGAGGAAGCCCAGGCATTGGTGATTTTTCCCCCCTCGATCTGGGCTTCTATGCGCAGGTGCCCCTCGATGCGGGTCACCGGATCGACTGCGATTTTCTTGGCCATCGGTTAATCCTCCTTTTTCACCTGATCGGAATCCTTCTTGTCCCCCTTGCGGAAGGCGCTCGCCACCCCGTGAGCCCCGAAGGCGACCGCCGTGGCCGCCGCCAGACCGAGGCCGATCTGGTCGGCCGTCGCTTCGACCCCGAAGCCCGGCACATTCGGCAGGCGCCGATAGAAGGGAGTCATGGTATCCCAGAACTGCGGTTCGCTGCAGCCGATGCAGCCGTGGCCGGCCATGACCGGCCAACTCGTCCCCTCGTTATAGCGAACCGTCGGGCAGTTGTGGAAGGTTTCCGGCCCCTTGCACCCCATCTTGTACAAGCACCACCCTTGGCGGGCGCCGGCGTCGCCAAAGGCCTCCACGTACTGGCCGGCGTCGAAATGGGCGCGGCGCTCGCAGTTGTCGTGAATACGCTTGCCGTAGGCGAAGAGAGGTCGGCCCAGGCTGTCGACGGCCGGCAATTTGCCGAAGGTCAACACATGGACGATGGTTGCTGTGAGGTTTTCGGCGTTGACCGGGCACCCCGGCAGGTTGATGATCGCCGCACCCGGCACCGCTTCACTCACCGAGATCGCCCCGGTCGGGTTGGGGGCAGCGGCGGGGATGCCGCCGTTGGAGGCGCAGGTGCCGACGCAGATCGTCGCCATGGCGTTGCCGACCACATGCTTCACCGTGGCCAGGGCGCTCTCACCGCCGACGGTGCAGTAGACCCCGCCATCGCCGGTCGGGATGGAGCCTTCGACGATGCAGAGGTACTTCCCTTTGTACTTCTCCACCGCGGCCTTCTTGGCGGCCTCCGCCTGGTGTCCGGCGGCAGCCATCAGCACCTCGGCGTACTCCAGGTCGATGATGTCGAGAATGATCTCCCCGGCGGCCGGCTGATTCGCCCGCAGGAAGGCCTCGGAATCGCCGCTGCAGCTCTGGAATTCGAGCCAGATGACCGGGATGCGCTTATCCTCGATGGCGGCCGCCACCTTCGGAAGGAAGCTCATCGGCAGAGCCAGGGCGGCGGTCGTCGCGGTGCAGAATTTGATGAAGGAGCGGCGGCTGATGCCCCTGGCTTCCGCCTTCTGCAGGATCTCTTCCGGTATCGATACCGGAGCCGGGTTCTGGTCGTTGTGCATCGATCTGACCTCCTCTGCAAGGGATGAACCGGATGGAACAAAACAGCGTGATGCCGGAAGACTACCGGCCGAAAATGGCCTTATCCATGGGCTCAACAAAAAACATCCATTTCGTAATAGCCGCTTTGCCAAACCCTGTCAAGCAGCATTTAACACAATGGTGTATACGTAATACCAGATATGGGAAAGGGTGCCGTATACATCAGCGGGCAGCCTGAAAAGTTTACCGGCTCCCGCTCGGGGCGCAAGACCGCTATACTAGGTATGATCGCCGCCCATCCCAGGAGACCGAGCATGCCCCTTTACGACATCAGCGTCCCGTTATCCGCATCCCTCCCCTGCTACCCGGGGGACCCGCCGGTAGAACTGACCTCTCTCCCGCTCCCCCCGGAAGGAGCGCCGTTCCGGATCAGCCGTCTCACCTGCGGCAGCCACAGCGGCACCCACCTCGATGCCCCGGCGCACCTCCTCCCCGGCGGCTTGACCGTCGATGCCATCCCCCTCGACCTCCTCCTCGGGGACTGCCGGGTCCTCGACCTCGGTGGCCACAGCGGCGACCTCGACGAACCCCTGCTTCGACGGTTTCCTCTGCATCAGCGCGTGCTGCTGCGCACCCGCAACTCGGGCCTCTGGCTCCGTCCCGGCTTCGTCGCCGGCCATGCCGGCCTGACCGTACCCGGCGCCGCCTGGCTGGTGGCGCAGGGGGTGCGGCTGATCGGGATCGATTATTTGTCGATCGAGGCCGAAAGCTCCGACGGCGGCGTCCACCGCCTGCTGCTGGAAGCGGGAGTGGTGATCCTCGAGGGTCTCGACCTGAGCGCCGTGGCGGCGGGCGATTACGAACTTTTGTGCCTGCCGTTGAAGTTGGCCGGCGGCGACGGCGCCCCGTGCCGGACGGTGCTGCGCGACCGGGGCTGAAAGGTCGGTGGAGAACCATGCGGACCCCGATTGCTGGTATATTGAACATCGAGGCGGACACCTCGGAAAGGGAGTTTGCCGTGACACGCGACGTCAGGAAATTCGGGATCAGCGACAAACGCGGCCGAAGCACGACCAGTTCCGACCCCTATCTCTCCGAGGCGGGGAGGGCTTGAGGTGGGGCGCTTCCGGCTGCTGGAACATACCGCGGACATGGGCCTGGAGGCGACCGGGACCGATCCCGCCGACCTCTTTCTGACCGCCGCCAGAGGACTGCGGGCGATCCTTTTGGGGCGGAGGATTCCGCCCCTGGAGCGCTGGGAGACGGTGGAGGTGAGGGGGGCCGACCGGGAGGAGTTGCTGGTCGGCTGGCTGGGAGAGATTCTCTTCCGCCTGGGGGCGAAAGGCTTTCTGGCTACGGAGTTCGCCATCGAGGAGCTTTCCGAGACCATCCTGCGAGGCCGTTTCGGCGGCTGCGACTTCGACCCCGACCACCACTCTCTGGAGCGGGAAGTCAAGGCGATCACCTGGCACCGGCTGGCGGTCACCGACAGCGGCGGCCGCTGGCGGGCGAGACTCTACGTCGATCTCTGAGGGAGACAGGGGAAATCAATGAGCGTCAAGATCGAACGGGTCGATGCCTGCCGCTGGCGCCTCCCCCGGGAAGGTGCAATGCGCACCGATGGCCTGGTCTTCGCCAGCGCCGAGATGATCCATGCCCTGCAGCAGGAACAGGCCCTGGAGCAGGTGCGCAACGTCGCCACCCTCCCGGGGATCGTCGGGCCGTCGCTGGCGATGCCCGACATCCACTGGGGCTACGGGTTCCCCATCGGCGGGGTCGCGGCCTTCGACGCCGAGACGGGGGTCGTCTCCCCCGGCGGAGTCGGTTACGACATCAACTGCGGGGTCCGTCTGCTGCGCAGCGCCCTGACCGCCGAGGAGGTGGGACCGCATCTCGCCAAGCTGGTCGACACCCTCTTCCGCAACGTCCCCTCCGGGATCGGTTCCCACCGTCAGGACCTCAAGCTGACGGTCCAGGAAACCCGCAAGGTTCTGAAACAGGGGGCACGCTGGGCCGTCGCCCAGGGTTTCGGCAGCACCGCCGACCTCGATCATATCGAGGCGGGGGGGACCATCGAGGGCGCCGAGCCGGAGCTGGTCTCGGAACGGGCTTTGGAGCGAGGGCGCGGACAGCTCGGGACCCTGGGGAGCGGCAACCACTTCCTGGAGATCCAGCGCGTCGACAAAATCTTCGATGCTGAAGCCGCCGAGGCCCTCGGCCTCTTTCCTGGCCAGATCACCGTCTCCATCCACACCGGCAGCCGCGGCCTCGGTTACCAGGTCTGCGACGACTCTCTGCGCACCATGCTCCGCGCCAGCCGCAGCTACGGCATCGAACTCCCCGACAAGCAGCTCTGCTGCGCCCCCCTCTCCAGCCCGGAGGGGAAGGACTACCTGGCGGCGATGGCCGCCGCCGCCAACTTCGCCTTCGCCAACCGCCAGCTGATCACCGCCTGGGTCCGCGAATCGTTCGAAGAGGTCCTCCAGCTGGGGCCGGGAGACCTGTGCCTGTCCGTCGTCTACGACGTCTGCCACAATATCGCCAAGTGGGAGACCCACACCGTCGCCGGCCGGGAGCGGCGCCTCTGCGTCCACCGCAAAGGGGCGACCCGCGCCTTTCCCCCCGGCCATCCCCAGCTCCCCGCCGCCTACCGGGCCGTCGGCCAGCCGGTCCTCATCCCCGGCGACATGGGGCGCTATTCCTTCGTCCTGGTCGGCACCGCGGGAGCCATGGCCGAGACCTTCGGTTCCACCTGTCACGGCGCCGGCCGTCTCCTTTCCCGCCACGCCGCCAAACGCCAGGCCCGCGGCCGCAACATCGAGACGGAACTGCAGGCCCGGGGGATCCTGGTGCGGGCGGCAGGCCGGGCGACCCTCGCCGAGGAGATCCCCGAGGCCTACAAAGACGTCGCCGAGGTCGTCGAGATCGTAGCAGCGGCCGGCATCGGCAAGATCGTTGCCCGCCTGCGGCCGCTGGCGGTGGTCAAGGGCTAGGGACAACCACCGGGGACCGCCGAATCGGGAAAACCAGAGCAGACTCGCGATCCATTCCTCGTTCATCCTCCTCGTCATATGCGGCGGGTACCGTCAAATGGTGCGGAAAAATCCCCCCGCCCGACCACCGCTGATCCTTCTCCGGCGCTGCAACTCTTTGTCATTGATGGACAAACCTGGTCTTCACGATTCCGCCGACGGTTGGCGGACTCCTTGCTATGAGGGAGGGGATGATACCTGCCACCCCCGACCGTCGGGCGAGCCGCCGCCGGGGAGCGATCAAAATTATTGAAGAGGACTCGGCCATGCCCCCAACCCAGGTTAAACGGACCCGTCGCCGGGTTCTCAGCTATCTCCTTCTGGCCATCGCCTTGCTGCCCGCCGGTGTCGCCCGGGCCGACGACCCGAAGCTCGACACCAAGGCGCAGAAGGCGGCCCCGACGGCTTTTGCCGATGAAAAACCGAAGCCACAATTGCATTGGGGCGAGGGGGACGGCAAGAGTTACCTCGTCCCGGCCCTGGATATTGCCGGTTTTATCTTCCTGCTGAATCAGTACGACCGGTATGTCATCGATGACGAGGTCTACCATTCCAATTTTTCATCTTTCAAAGAAAACCTGACGGGAAAGTGGGTCATCGACAGCGACCCCTTTTCCATCAACCAGTTCATGCATCCCTATGCGGGGTCGATGTACTTCGGCTTTGCCCGGTCAGCCGGCCTCGACTACTGGGAATCCCTCGGCTATACCCTCGGCGGCAGCCTCCTCTGGGAGTTGGCGGGAGAAACCACCCCGCCGTCGGTGAACGATGAATTCACCACCGGCTACGGCGGGACCATTCTCGGCGAGCCCTTATATCGCATGGCGAGCCTGTTGCTCGAAAGCGGCGAAGGCAAGCCCGGGTTCTGGCGGGAAGTGGGCGCGGCCGCCCTTTCCCCCCCCACCGGACTCAACCGCCTCGCCTATGGCCAGCGCTTCCGCGGCGTCTTCCGGAGTAACAACCCGGCTGTCTACACCCGCCTGCAACTCGGCGTGAACCTGAACGCGCATGTCAATTCGAACGTCAATGTGAATCAGGACCCGGACGCGGCGGCGACTCCGCAGAGTTACAAAACAGGCGAGGCGATGGCGGACTTCACCATCGGCTACGGGCTTCCGGGGAAGCCGGGTTACACCTACACCCGCCCCTTCGACTATTTCAATTTCCAGTTCACCGCCGCGACCAGCAACATCTTCGAAAACATCATCAGCCGGGGCCTGCTCTACGGAACCGACTACGGGATCGGCGACAACTACCGCGGAGTATGGGGCCTTTACGGAATCTATGACTACATCGCGCCGCAGGTCTTTCGCGTCTCCACCTCGGGGCTGGGACTCGGCACTACCGGCCAGTGGTGGCTCACGGAAAAGGTGGCCATGCAGGGGACGGCCCTCGCCGGAGTCGGCTACGGCTCCGCCGGCACTATTCACGGCACCGGCGAACGGGACTATCACAACGGCCTCACCTCGCAGGGGCTGCTGGTCACGCGCTTCATCTTCGCCGATCATGCCGCCCTCGACCTGGAACTGCGCGATTATTATGTCAGCGGTCTGGCCTCCGAAGAGAGCGACGGTTCGGAGAATATTGTCCGGGGGGTCGCCACCCTCACCGTCCGCGTCTACAACCTCCACGGGCTGACCTTCAGATACACCATTTCCCGGCGGGATGCTCAGTACGGCAATTTCCCCGACACCCGCCAGACCCTGGGGGCACTCAGTATCGGCTACACCTATCTGGGACAAACCCGCTTTGGCGCCGTCGATTGGCGGCCCAAAAGCGAAGGCGGTCCTTAACCGCGGAGAACCATTCAACCATGAGAATTTTTATGACGAAGTACCTGCTGGTCGCGGCGATGATGGCAGCCCTTGGGTTGAACGCCGCCACCGCGCATGCCGGGGCGAGCGATGCAGAGGTTTTGTCGGGCGACATCCTGGCTGGGGTGATTCCAGTCACCGCCTTTGCCGTCGCCTACTTCAAGGACGATACCGAGGGCCAGAAGCAATGGCTGCGCAACGTCGCTGTGAACCAGGTCCTCACCTCGGCCCTCCGGCTCGGCTTCAACCAAACCAGCTGGGGTGAACGCCCCCACGGCGGGGGCTATGGTTTTCCCTCCGGGCATACCGCCTTCGTGATGACCGGTGCGACCTTCCTGGGTGAGCGTTACGGCTGGAAGTGGGGCACCCCGGCATATTTGGCGGCCGCCTATGTCGCCTGGGTGCGCGTCGACAACCGCAGCCATCACTGGCGCGATGTCATTGCCAGCACCGTGTTGGCCTATGGCGTGGCCAAGCTCACCGTCACGCCGCAATACGCGACCCACCTGGCGCCGGTGATCGGACCCGATTTCCTTGGCCTCCGCTGGCAGCGCTCCTTCTGACGCTCCCGCTTGGCCGGTGATGGTATTGAGACAGGGGGAGATTTCAAGGGCGGCCGCCGGGCCGCTCTTCTCTTTTGCAGACCATCAATCCCGGGCCCGGGGGGACCCAATGACGGCGTTTCCTTTGGAAAAATCGGCCAATGTCACTTTATCCTTGCCTACCTGCCGCGGAAGAGGTCTTTTTCTGGGATAATAGAAACGGATAAATTCGATCGAGAAGACCGAAGCCAGGGAGGAGTCCATGAAAGTCTTCGTCACCGGTGGTACGGGATTCGTAGGGAATGAGGTGCTGCGCCAGTGTGCGGCGGCGGGACATACGGTGCGGGCGCTGGTGCGCCCCGGTTCGGAAGGGAAGCTCCCGGTCCTCGCCGGGGTGGAGATCCACCATGGCGACGCCACCGACATCGATACCCTCGGCAAAGGTCTGCGCGGCTGCGACGCCGTCATCCACCTGGTCGGGATCATTCGCGAATTCCCCTCCAAGGGGATCACCTTTGAACGTCTCCATGTCTTTGCCACCGACAACGTGGTCGCGGCCGCCAGGGATCAGAAGGTGCGCCGCTACCTGCAGATGAGCGCCAACGGGACCCGCAAGAACGCCGTCTCCCCCTACCACCGCACCAAATGGCGGGCCGAAGAAGGGGTCCGCTCCTCCGGCCTCGACTGGACGATCTTCCGGCCGTCGCTGATCTTCGGCCCCGGCGACGGTTTCGTCAGCCTCCTCGCCGAGCTGATCCGCAAGCTGCCGATGGTCCCGGTGATTGGCGACGGGAAATACCGGATGTCGCCGGTGGCGGTCGCCGACGTCGCCGCCGGTTTCGTCCGGGCCCTCGAACGGCCGGAGACGACCGATCACATCTACCACTGCTGCGGACCGGCCGACTTCAGCTACGACGAACTCCTCGATCAGGTCGGCGCCGCCCTCGGAAAAAGTGCTGTGATCAAGCTCCACCACCCCCTGTTTCTGATGAAGCCCGCCATTGCCCTCCTTCAATCGATTCCCCAGTTCCCCATCACCGGCGACCAGCTGACGATGCTCCTGGAGGGGAATGTCTGCGATGCTCAGCCGTGGGCCGCCGCCTTCGACCTGCACCCGCAGCCCTTCGCCGAAGCGATCCGCGCCTATCTCAAGCCCTGACTGCGCCCGGCAACCGTTGACAAGGAACGACGGCGGCGGCATCATTAAACGCCACCGGGAGTTCCCTCATGCGTCTCACCCTGAAAATCGCATTGGTCATCCTGTTCGGCATCACCCTGTTGCTGTCGCTGCACAGCTACCAGACGGTGACCCGGGAAACCAAGATCCTCAAGGCCAACCTCAGCCGTGAAGCGCGGCTGGTCGGGCTGGTGCTGCGCTCCATGGCCGCCGATATCTGGCAACGCCAGGGTGAGACTGCGGCCCAGTCCTTCCTGAAGCGGGCCGGGCAGCTGGTGAGCGACCAGCAGGTGCGCTGGGTCTGGCTGGAGGGGACGCCGCCGACCGCCCAGGCACCGCGGGTCCACGGCGACCAGCTGGCGGCCGCCCGTCGCGGCGAAACGGTGACGATCATCGCCGAGACCGCCGACGGTCGCGATTTCCTCTTCACCTACCTGCCGCTCAAGGTCCCCGGGGGCCATATCGGCGCCATCGAGATCGGCGAATCCCTCGCCGACCTGCACGGTTACGTACGGGAGAGCATGAACCGCTCGGCGCTCCTGCTGGTGGGGATGGTCGCGTCCAGCCTGCTGCTGCTCTGGGTGGCCGGGAGCTTCTGGGTCGGCCGGCCGGTCAAGCGGCTGGCGGAGCAGGCGGAACGGATGGCGGGGGGGGATTTCACCCCCGGTCCCGACCTCAAGGGGCACGACGAAATCGCCGTCCTCGCCGGCGCCCTCGACCGGATGCGCGGCCAGCTCGCCACCGCCCAGCAGTCCGACCGGGAGCGGTTGGAGGCCCTGGAAAAGCTGCGTCATACCGAGCGGCTGGCCACCATCGGCCGGCTCTCCGCCGGCATGGCCCACGAACTCGGAACCCCCCTCAACGTCATCGCCGGACGCGCCAAGCTCATCGCCCGGGGCTCCCTCCCCGCCGAGGAGGTGACCCGCTCGGCAACGATCATCGGCGAGCAGGCCGAGCGGATGACCGCCATCATGCGTCAACTCCTCGACTTCGCCCGCCGCGGCACCCCGCGCAAGGTCCCGGTCGACCTGCGGCAACTGATGACCGGAATCCTGGAGCTGCTGGGGCCGGTGGCGGGAAAACAGGGGGTGACCACCCGCCTGGTCCCGCCGACGGAACCGCGGGTGGTCATGGCCGATGGCGCCCAGCTGCAACAGGTGCTGATCAACCTGGCGATGAACGGCCTGCAGGCGATGCCCGCGGGGGGGGATTTGGAGATCTCCCTGGAACCTTGCGGCGACGCCTCCCCCCCGGAGGCGGTGAAAGATCGCCAGGGGCCCTGGACGGTCATCGCCATCACCGACAACGGAGTCGGGATCGCCCCGGATGACCTGCCGCACCTCTTCGACCCTTTCTTCACCACCAAAGAGATCGGTCAGGGAACCGGCCTCGGACTCTCCATTGCCTACGGCATCGTCGCCGAACACGGCGGCTGGATCGACGTCGAGAGCCGGCCGGGGCAAGGGAGCCGCTTCCGGGTCTGGCTCCCCCGACCCGCCCCCCCCAGGGAGGCGGTCGATGGCTGAGCCGATCCGGGGACAGCTGCTGGTCGTCGATGACGACCGGGCGCTGCGCGAACTGCTGGCGGAGGAACTCACCCGGCAAGGTCACACGGTCTTGACCGCGGCCAGTGCCGCCCTGGCCCTCGAACTCCTGGACGGAGGGGAGTTCGACGCCCTCCTCACCGACCTCAACATGCCGGGGGGGAGCGGGATCGATCTCTGCGGGCGGCTCCACGACGAGCGGCCCGAGCTGCCGGTGGTGATCCTGACCGCCTTCGGCAGCCTCGATACCGCCATCGCCGCCTTGCGGGCCGGCGCCTACGATTTCGTCACCAAGCCGGTCGACCTTGATCTCCTCGCCCACACCCTGGGGCGGGCCGTCCAGCACAGTCAACTGCAGCGCACCCTGCAGCGCCTGCAGGAAGAGGTGCGCCGCAGCCGCGGCGGCCGCAGCCTCCTCGGCGAGAGCCGAACGATGGCCGCAGTCCGGGAGCTGATCAGCCGCATCGCCAACCTCGATAGCTCGGTTCTCATCACCGGCGCCAGCGGCACCGGCAAGGAACTGGTCGCCCGGGCGCTCCACGAGCAGAGCTCCCGGCGGGGCGGGCCCTTCGTCGCCATCAACTGCGCGGCCCTCCCGGAGACGCTGCTGGAGAGCGAGCTCTTCGGCCACGAACGGGGAGCCTTCACCGACGCCCGCACCGCCCGCCGTGGCCTCTTTCTGGAGGCCTCCGGCGGCACCCTGCTCCTCGACGAGGTGGGCGA
The DNA here is from genome assembly GCA_038317685.1 of Desulfuromonadales bacterium. Taxonomy (GTDB): domain Bacteria; phylum Desulfobacterota; class Desulfuromonadia; order Desulfuromonadales; family DDH964; genus JBBQBQ01. Next base: position 13,148 of record JBBQBQ010000064.1, read on the forward strand.
ACTTCCCCTGCCGCTCCAGCCCAAGCTGCTGCGGGTTTTGGAAGAACGGCGAGTGCGCCCGGTCGGCGCCAACCGGGAGCTCGACTGCGATGTGCGCATCGTCGCCGCCACCCACCGCGACCTGGAGGCGGCGATGGAGGAGGGGCGCTTCCGCGAGGACCTCTTTTACCGGCTCAACGTCCTGACCATCGAACTTCCCCCGCTGCGGGCCCGGGGCAACGACATCCTGCTCCTCGCCCAGGGCTTCGTCGAGGAATGCGCCACCCGCTTCGGCAAGGGGGTCAAGGGGCTCAGCGAACCGGCGGCGACCCGCTTGCTCGGTTACGACTGGCCGGGGAACGTGCGGGAACTGCGCAACGTGGTCGAACGGGCGGTGGCGTTGACCCGCCATGAACGGCTCAGCGTCGAGGACCTTCCCGATCGCCTCCGGCAGCCGGTTCCCCGAACCCTCCCGGTGGGCCAGGGGGAGACCGGAGAGCTTCTCCCCTTGGCGGAGATGGAGCGCCGCTACCTGCAGCAGGCCCTCGCCGCCGCGGACGGCAACCGCACCTTGGCCGCCCGGCTCCTCGGCATCGATCGCAAGACCCTGTACCGCAAACTCCAGGAAGAAGCTTAGACTCCCCGCCCACCGCCCGGGGCAAAATGCCCCGCCGGGGCAGTCTGCCCCGGCTGTACCGCCTTAACATCCCGAAATTACTTGGTTCAAACTTGGCACACGGAATGCTGTACCAAAGGGCAGATCCTTTTGGAGGTTGCCCATGTCTCAGGCCGGTCCATCTTTGCACCCCACCGTTCTCATCGCCGAAGACGATCAGGCGCTCCGAGAGCTGCTGGCCTTCTGCTTCTTCCGCCTCGGCTACGCCGTGGTCAGCTGCACCGACGGCCTGAGTTTGGTCGAGTCCCTTCATGACAGTTTCGAAGGAACCGGCGACCTTATCGACCTGGTCGTCACCGATATCCGCATGCCGGGTTTGACCGGTCTGGAGGCCCTGGAGTCGTGCATCGGACAGGCCGATCTGCCGCCCGTGATCTGCATGACGGCCTTCGGCGATAGCGAGACCCATGCGGCCGCCCGGCGGCTGGGAGCCGCGGCGACCTTCGATAAACCCTTCGACATCGATCTGCTGCTGGAGCGGGCCCAGGCTCTCTGCCCCCCCTTCAGACCCTCCACCGAGCAAAGGAGTCCCCAATGAAACGATTATCGATCCGCACCTGGAGATTATTGCCGGCGCTGCTGGTGCTGGCCCTGACAGCCCTCCCCGGCCCGGCCAAGGCCCAGCAACAGGGGTTGGAAAATTTGCGCCAGACCGGCCAGGCGTTTCGCGAAGTCGCCAAAAAAGTCTCCCCCGGCGTCGTCTTTATCAAGGTCGAGAAGAGCGCTGAGGGGCAGCAGATGTCCCCCTTTGACGGCCCCTTCGGCGGCGACGAGTTCTTCCGCCACTTCTTCGGGGCTCCACCCCAGGGCCAAAGACCGAGAAAGGCGCCGAAGCAGTTTGAGGTCGGCCAGGGTTCGGGCTTCATCATCTCTCCCGACGGCCTGATCATGACCAACAACCACGTCGTCGAAAATGCCGACAAGGTCACCGTCCGACTTCTCGACGGGCGCGAATTCACCGCCAAGGTCATCGGCACCGACCCGCCGACCGACGTGGCCGTCATCAAGATCAATGCCCACGACCTCCCCGCCCTCGAACTCGGCGATTCCGACAAGCTGGAGGCCGGCGACTGGGTGCTGGCGGTCGGCAACCCCTTCGGCCTTTCCCACACCATTACCGCCGGGATCGTCAGCGCCAAGGGACGCAGCGGCATGGGGATCAACGACTACGAAAACTTCATCCAGACCGACGCCGCCATCAACCCCGGCAACTCCGGCGGCCCGCTGGTCAATCTCGACGGTCAGGTGGTCGGTATGAACACCGCCATCTTCAGCCGCAGCGGCGGCTACATGGGGATCGGCTTCGCCATCCCGATCAACATGGCGCGGACCATCCGCGATCAGCTGGTCGCTTCCGGCAAGGTCACCCGCGGTCGCCTCGGCGTCTACATCCAGGAGCTCAACGAGGATCTGGCCAAATCCTTCGGCCTCGACCAGACCGAGGGGGTTCTCATCTCCAGGGTCGAAGACGATTCGGCGGCCGCCAAGGCCGGCCTCAAGCAGGGAGATATCATCCTCAAGGCCGACGGACGGCCGGTCGGCAAGCTCAACGAATTCCGCAACGGGATCGCCATGTCCGCCCCCGGAACCGTCATCCATCTCGATATCCTGCGCGACGGCAAACCCCGCCAGGTCACCGTCACCGTCGGCAAACAGCCCACTTCGAAAGAAAGCCAGACGAGTGAGGAAGGAAAACCGGCCAGCCTCGGCCTCAACCTCCAGACCCTGACCCCGGACCTGGCCGAGCAGCTCGGC
>JBBQBQ010000065.1:0-15435 GCA_038317685.1 Desulfuromonadales bacterium
GGACTACCGGGTCGACGGGGATCGGCTCCTTGCCGTCGCCGCCCGGGTGCGGGGGAGCGGTGCCGGCATGGAGATTCCCGACGATGCGGTATGGGGCGCCGGCGCCTGGGAATACCGGCCGAAGCTGGCTCCCCTTAAAGAGCTGACCTTGACCCGCTCCACCTTCACCAGCGACTACCAGCTCTGCTGGGAAGGACACTGCCGGAGCCTCACCGACCTCCTCGGTCCCGCTTCGGACGGCACCATCGTCAACATCTTCGCCTGCCCGGTCGCAAAACCGTGACCGTCCCTGTTCAACCGTGATTTTTTCTGGAGCGGCCCACCGGCGGGCCGGGAGGATACCGATATGACCGAACGACTCAGCGGTGTGCATACCATCGTCCCCACTCCCTTCGACGAACGGGGGGACCTCGACAGCCTGAGCCTCCACCGCCTGATCGAATTTCTGGTCGGTTTGGGGGTCGACGGTGTGGTGGTGCTGGGGGTGATGGGGGAAGCGCCGAAACTCTCCGAAGAGGAACAGGCGGAGGTGATCCGGGTGACGGTGCTGGCCGCAGCCGGGAAGGTCCCGGTCTTCGCCGGGGCCGGGGCCGCCGGCACCGACCTCGCCATCGCCAAGGGGCGCGCGGCCCTCAAGGGGGGGGCGGCGGGTCTGCTGGTGGCTCCCCCGCCGGTGCAGAAGGACGCCGTGATCTTCGAATACTATCGCCGCATCGGCGAAGCCCTGGATGCGCCGTTGATCCTGCACGACTACCCGGCGACGACCGGCATCCTGCTGAGCGCCGAACTCGTCGCCCGGATGTACCAGGATATCGACCAGGTCCAGGTCATCAAGCTCGAAGAGCCGCCGACCGGGCCGAAGATCTCCCAACTGCGCAAGCTCTGTCCAGACCTCGGCATCCTCGGCGGTCTCGGGGGGATGTACCTGCTGGAGGAGCTGCAACGGGGGGCTGACGGCATCATGACCGGCTTCTCCTTCCCCGAGGTGCTGATCACCATCTATAAATCCTTCCGTCGCGGAGACCTAGCCGCTGCGGGGGAAGTTTTCTACCGGGCCTGCCCGTTGCTGCGCTACGAATTTCAGCCCGGGGTCGGCCTGGCGGTGCGCAAGGAGATCTACCGCCAACGCGGCGCCATCGCCTCGGCCCTGGTCCGCCACCCCGGCAGCCAGATCGACGCCGACCTGCGCCGGGAGTTGGCCCAAATTCTGGCCTTCTGCCCCCCGGAAAGCCTCGGCCTGCCACCGGCCTAAGCCCCTTTCTCCCGGAGAACCGACCATGCGCCTGGCGACCATCAAGAGCAGTGCCGGAGAGGAAGCCGCCATCATCACCGCCGGCGGCGCCCTCCCCCTCTCCTCCCTCAACCGGCGGACCGGCTCCGTCTGGCCGACCGACCTCTTCGGCCTCATCGAGAGCGGTCAGCTGCCGGCCCTCACCAACCGGTACCGTGACGGCGGGGCGGACCCCTTGGCGGCCTGCACCGCCGATCTCCTCCCCCTGGCCGAGGTCCAATTCGGCCCCCTCTATCGGCGGCCCCGCAAGATCTGGGGGATCGGCCTCAACTACCGGGAGCATGCCGGCGACCTCCACGCCCAGGCGCCGACCAGCTCCCCGGCGAGTTTCATGAAGCCCGATACGGCGATCATCGGTTCCGGAGAGACCATCGAAATTCCGCGGATGTCCGACCGCACCACCGCCGAAGCGGAATTGGGGGTCATCATCGGCCGCCGCTGCCGGGAGGTTTCGGCCGCCGAGGCCGCCGCGGTCATCGCCGGCTTTACGACGATCATCGATATGACCGCCGAGGACATCCTGCAGCAGAACCCCCGCTACCTCACCCAATCGAAGAGCTTCGATACCTTCTTCAGCTTCGGCCCCCTCTTCCTCACCCCCGACGAGATCCCCGACCTGCTGGAGTTGGAGGTCGCCACTGTCAGCAACGGCCGCATCCACCGGCAGAACCGCGTCGCCAACATGACCTTCCCCCCCCTGGAGCTGGTCGCTTACCACTCCCGGATCATGACCCTCCTCCCCGGCGACATCATCTCCACCGGCACCCCCGGCGCCGTCGTCATCGCTGACGGGGATGTCGTGGAGTGCCGGATCGCCGGCTTTCCCCCCCTCGTCAACCCCGTCGTCGATCTGAAGCTGCAGCGTCCCCGGTCCTGAGTCGGGGCGCCGCTGCCCCCGGTTCCCGGCCAGTTATCGGGGCCGTTTCAGATGACCCCGCGGGCCGCCAGGGCGGCGAGTTCCCCGTCGCTCACGCCGAGGCGCTCCCGCAGAACTTCCGCGGTATGCTGGCCAAGGGTCGGAGGCGCCCGATCATAGGCGACGGGGGTTTCGGAAAGACGCAGCGGGCTGGCGACCGACGGCACGCTCCCGGCCACCGGATGGGGGAGGTCGAGGTGCATCTGCCGCTCCCGCACCTGGGGATCGGCGAAGACTTCGGCCAGATCGTTGATCGGCCCGGCGGGGACCCCGGCCGCCTCCAGGACCGCCAGCCACTCGTGGCAGGTTCGGGCGCGCAGGATCTCGCCCACCAACGGCACCAGCAGCGCACGGTGGCGCACCCGTCCGGCGTTGCTCGCGAAACGCGGATCGGCCGCCAGTTCCGGCCGGCCCGCCAAGTCACAGAAGGCGACGAACTGGCTGTCGTTGCCGATGGCGAGGATCAGAGGCCGGTCGGCACTGGCGAAGACCTGATAAGGGACGATGCTGGCGGAGGCATTGCCGTAGCTCCCCAGGACTTCGCCCGAAACCAGATAGTTGAGGTGAGCGGTGGTCATGGCCGCGACCTGGGTATCGAGCAGGGCCAGATCGATCCGCTGGCCGACCCCGGAACGCTGACGGTAGTTGAGGGCCGCGAGGATGGCGACGGCCGCGTACATGCCGGTCATCAGATCAGCGATCGGCACTCCGACCTTCTGCGGCCCGCCGCCGGGAAGTCCGGGCGGCTCGCCGGTGACGCTCATGAGTCCCCCCAACCCCTGCACCACGAAATCGTAACCGGCGCGATCCCGGTACGGGCCGGTCTGGCCGAAGCCGGTGACCGAGCAGTAGACCAGGCCGGGGTTGTCGGTCCGTAGCGCCTCGTAACCGAGCCCGTACCGCTCCAGGGTGCCGACCCGGTAGTTCTCGATGAGAACGTCGCTCTGCGCCGCCAGCCGCCGCACCAAGGCCTGCCCCGCCGGGTCGGCCAGATCGACGGTCACCGATTTCTTGCCGCGGTTGAGGCCCAGAAAGTAGGCGGCATCGGCGGTCTCCCGACCGTTGCGATCCCGGAGGAAGGGGGGACCCCAGGCGCGGGTATCGTCGCCGCGTCCGGGACGTTCGATCTTGATCACCTCGGCGCCGAGATCGGCGAGGATCTGGCTGGCCCAGGGGGCGGCGACGACCCGGCTGAGATCGAGGACCCGTAATTCGGACAAAGCTTGGGGCATGGCGAAAAGACTCCTGTCGACGGGGTCGTTTGGCTGACCCGGTCATTATCGTCAGGCTGGGCGATTTTCCCTATGGTTTTTTCGTCCCCAGCTCCACCGGCGACCTTCGGCCACCGGACGGTTCTTTCGTGACTCGCTCTCCATTGTTCCGCCATGCGGAACAATCAACCCGATTAATTAGTAAATTCTACAAAAAATTCGCAAAAATGGTTTTTTATTCCCATTTTTTCATTGACAACCTCCCCCCGGTTGGCTATTCCTCAAGGCAGGTTTTCACTTCGAATCCCCGATCCTACCTCGAATTCTCCTCGGGAGGTCGCCATGCCGGATACACCCCCCCACCGAACCGCCGCCAAGGACCGCAGCTTCGTCACCGCCCTGGCCCGCGGCCTGGAGGTCCTGAGCTGCTTCAAGGCCGGTGACGCCTACCTGGGAAACAGTCAGATCGCGGGGCGGACCGGTCTCCCCAAATCGACCGTCTCCCGTCTTACCGCCACCTTGACCGAGGTCGGCTACCTGCGTTTTTCCCCGGAGCAGAACCAGTACCACCTCGGCAACGCGGTCCTCAGTCTCGGCTATGCCCTGCTGGCCCAGATGGACGTACGGCGCATCGCCCGGCCCTTGATGCAGGCCCTCGCCGAGCACACCCAGTCCTCCGTCAACCTCGGCATTCGCGACGGCCTCAACATGGTCTACATCGACACCTACCGCAACGCCTCGACCTACGCCGTGCAGCTCGACGTCGGGGCCCAGGTCCCCATCGCCACCACCTCCATGGGGCGTGCCTACCTGGCGGCTTTGCCGGACACGGAGCGCGCCGAACTCCTGGGCCAGATCCGCCGCCACGACCAAGACCAATGGCCGGCGGTCAGCACCGGCATCGAACAGGCCTTGCGCGACTACCGGGAGCACGGTTACTGCTGTTCTCTCGGGGACTGGCGGCAGGAAGTCCATGCCATCGCCGTCCCCCTGGTCCCCGCCGACGGCGCCGACCTGCTGGTCTTCAGTTGCAGCGGTGCCTCCTTTCAGCTCCGCCCCCAGCTCCTCGCCGACGATATCGGCCCGCGCCTGCTGAACCTGGTGGGGAACGTCAAGACCGCCCTGAGCCGGCGTTAGCGCCTTTTCCATTAGACAGGGATATTTCGCCCACCGATCACCGCCGGAGAGATCCGGATCGGCACCGCACAGGAGGAACCATGGCCACCACCGAGATGACCGATTACATGGGCGTAGCAGGACTGCTTAGCGACGAGGAGAAGCTGGTGCGGGAGACCGGCCGCAACTTCGTCAACGACCAGGTCTTGCCGATCATCGACGAGCATGCCCAGCACGAGACCTTCCCCAGCCACCTCATCGCACCGATGGGGGAACTCGGATTTTTCGGCCCCAACCTCCCCGAAAAGTACGGTTGCGCCGGCCTCTCCAACGTCGCCTACGGCCTCCTGATGTACGAGCTGGAGCGGGGCGATTCGGGGCTGCGCAGCTTTGCCTCGGTGCAGGGGTCGCTGGTCATGTATCCGATCTACGCCTATGGCAGCGAAGCCCAGAAGGACTACTGGCTGCCGAAGATGGCGACCGGCGCGGTGATCGGCTGTTTCGGCCTGACCGAGCCCGACTTCGGCTCCAATCCGGCCGGGATGCGCACCCGCGCGGTCCGCGAGGGGAACGGCAGGTGGCGCCTGAACGGCGCCAAGATGTGGATCACCAACGGCAGCGTTGCCGACGTGGCGGTGGTCTGGGCCCAGACCGAGGACGGCATCCGCGGCTTTCTGGTCGAGAAGGGGACCCCCGGCTTCTCCGCCCCGCAGATGAAGGGGAAGTGGAGTCTGCGCGCTTCGGTCACCGCCGAACTGGTCTTCGACAACGTCCTCCTCGACGAGGAAAAAAGTCTCCTCCCCGGGGTCAAAGGGATCAAGGGACCTTTGGGCTGCCTGACCCAGGACCGTTACGGCATCGCCTGGGGGGTCCTCGGCGCCGCCGAGCACTGCTATCAGACCGCCCTCGAATACGCCCTCGGCCGCATTCAGTTCGACAAGCCGATCGCCTCCTACCAGCTGCAGCAGAAGAAGCTTGCCGAGATGGTGACGGAACTGACCAAGGGGCAGCTCCTGGTCATGCAGCTCGGGCGCCTCAAGGACGCCGGAAAATACACCCCGGCCCAGGTCTCCATGGCCAAGATGAACAACGTCAACGCCGCTCTGGAGATCGCCCGCACCGCGCGCACCATCCTCGGCGCCAACGGCATCATGGGCGAATATCCGATCATGCGCCATATGGCGAATCTCGAATCGGTCTACACCTACGAGGGGACCCACGACATGCACTCGCTGATCATCGGCCTGGAAGTCACCGGCATTCCGGCTTTCCGCTAGGGGAACGGCGCCGGGGGGGGACAGATCCTCGCCGAGGAGACCCTCCGACCGCGCATCAGCGAAGCCCGTGTCACCATGACCGCCACCACCGGTGCGACGTTGCTCGTCTCCAACGGCCCTTTATGACTGAAAGGCATGGGTCTTATAAGTCTTATGGGCCCGATAAGACCGATGGGAAACAAAAACCAAGGAGCAACTATGACCTCCCAGGGTCCTCTCGCCGGCCTGCGGGTCCTCGATCTCTCCCGGGTCCTCGCCGGCCCTTGGGCCGGCCAGACCCTCGCCGACCTCGGCGCCGAGGTCGTCAAGGTCGAACGTCCCGGCGAAGGCGACGACACCCGCGGCTGGGGTCCGCCTTTCCTGTGCGCCGCCTCCGGGGAACCGACCCGCGATGCCGCCTATTTTCTATCCGCCAACCGCGGAAAAAAATCGGTGACCATCGACTTCACCCGCCCCGAGGGACAGGAACTGGTACGCCGCCTCGCCGCCGACAGCGACATCCTGCTGGAGAACTTCAAGGTCGGCGGGCTCGCCAAATACGGCCTCGACTATGCATCGTTGCGGGCGGTGAATCCGGGTCTCATCTACTGCTCCATCACCGGCTTCGGCCAGGACGGCCCCTACCGCCAGCGGGCCGGTTACGATTTTCTGATCCAGGCGATGGGGGGCCTGATGAGCCTGACCGGAATCCCCGACGGGGAACCGGGGGGCGGACCGATGAAGGTTGGAGTGGCGATCGTCGATCTCTTCACCGGCCTCTACGCCGTCACCGCGGTCCTGGCGGCCCTCACTGAACGGCAGCGCAGCGGCCTTGGCCAGCAGATCGATCTGGCCCTCCTCGACGTCCAGGTTGCCACCCTCGGCAACCAGGCGATGAACTTCCTGGTTGCCGGCAACTCTCCGCAACGCCTCGGCAATGCCCACCCCAACATCGTCCCCTACCAGGCCTTCCCGACGGCGGACGGCCACATCGTCCTGGCGGTCGGCAACGACGATCAGTTCCGGCGCTTCTGTCAGGTCGCAGCGGTTCCAGAGCTGGCTACGGACGAGCGCTTTGCCTCCAACGCTGGCCGGGTGCGGCACCGCGAACTTCTCATTCCCCAGCTGACGACCCTCTTCCGCAGCCGTCCGAGCCGGGAGTGGCTCCTTGCCCTAGAGACGGCCGGCGTTCCCTGCGGCCCCATCAACACCCTGGCGGAGGTCTTCGCCGATCCCCAGGTGCTGGCGCGGGGGCTGCGTATCGAACTGGAGCATTCCGCAGCCGGCCGGGTGCCGCTGGTCGGCAGCCCGCTGAACTTTTCCCGGACCCCGGTTGTCTACCGCCAGGCGCCGCCGCAACTCGGTGAGCACAATGGAGAGATTCTGGCCGATCGCCTCCACCTCACCACCGCCGAATGCCGGATCCTTGAGGAGGCCGGAATCATCGGCGGCCTCCCGGCCCCCGCCGCTCCGCCAACGGCGGATTGACCGCCGGTAGTCGCTCGTGACCCGCCTCTGGCCCCTCTCCGGCTACCTTCTCTTCGCCTCGATCCTCGCCTCTCTGGCGACCGATCTCTTCCAGATTTCGCCGCTGGCCGCAGGCCTTCCGCAATGGCTGGTCGGCCTCCTCCTCTTCTCCCGGGTGACCCGCCGGCTGCGGGTACAGAGCCTCGCCCTCGGCGCAATCGGTCTCCTCGCCCTGTGGGTCGCAACAGTCGACAGCGCTACGCTCCTGACGGCCCTCGCCAAAAATCAGGCGATGATCGCCATGCTCGCCGCGGTCGGCTTCCTGCGCCTGGTGCCCCTGCCGCCGACCGCCGAAGCGCTCCCACGGGGACGCCGTGCCTTCTGGCTGACGATGTTCGGGGTCCATTGGCTCGGCGCGGTCACCAACCTCTCCTCCATCGTCCTCTTCGGCGACCGCATGGCAGACCCCAGCGGCCGCCTACAGCCGATCCAAGCGGTCGTCCTCGCCCGCGGCTTCGGCCTCGCCGCCTTCTGGTCCCCCTTCTTCGTCGCCATGGGAATTTCCTTGAGCCAGGCCCCGGCCGCCCGGCTGATCGTTCTGGTCGCCTGGGGCCTCCCCCTCGCCCAGCTCCTCCTGGCGCTCAATGCCTGGTTCCTGGGGCGGAGTACCTCGGTCCAGGACCTCGACTTTGCCGGCTATCCCTTCACCCCGGCGACCCTGACCGGACCGTTGTTGCTCGCCGCCATCGTCTTCGCCGGCCACCTCCTCGTCCCCCGCCTCTCGATCGTCAGCCTGGTCACCTGTGCCGCCCCTCTCTACACCATCATCGCCTATCGGAGGCAGGTGCCGCTGCAACGCTTTATCGACTACCTCCGTCACGATCTGCCTCGCATGGGTCCGGAGGTCATCCTCTTCCTCGCCGCTGGTCTCCTCGGCACCGGGGTCACTGCCCTCATCGGCCACTTTTCCCTGACCCTCCCCGGGTCCGGGAACGGTCCGCTGATCGCCAGCCTCGGCCTAGGGGCGATCCTCCTCCTCGCCGCCGCGGGGATTCATCCGATTGCGGGTATCATCGCCGTCGGCTCGGTGATCGGCCAAGTTGGCATCCCCCAGGACCTGCTGGCATTAAGTTTCCTGATGAGTTGGGGTCTGGGGGTGATTGTCAGCCCCATCTCCGGCACCAACCTTCTCCTCGCCGGACGCTTTCAGGTTGCCTTCGGTCCGCTCTGGCGCCGCAACGCCGCCTTCGTCGTCCTAGCCTATCTGGTCTGCTGTCTCTGGCTCTTTCTGGTCGGGTCCTGGGTTTGACCGGGGTCTCTCGCCCTTGACCACCCCCGCCCCCGGGGCTACACTGACAACTGAAGACCGGCCGATCTGTCCCTGCTCTCCGCATCCCCGACCGGTCACCCACTCACAGCGATGGGGAGGTCCTCCATGAAACGCCTGATCGTTTTCGTCATGATGTTGGTCCTGGCTCTGGCTGGTTGCGCTCCGCCCGGCGGTCCGAAAGAAGGCGCCGGGACTCTCATCGGTGCCGGCACCGGTGCCCTGCTCGGCGCCCAGCTCGGCCACGGGACAGGCCGCCTGGTGGCGGTCGCCATCGGTACCATGGCCGGCGCCCTGATGGGCCAGGATATCGGCCGGTCCCTCGACCGAGCCGACGAACTGGCGATGAAGCAAAACGCCCAATACGCCCTCGAATACACTCCGACCCAGGTCACCACCACCTGGCGCAACCCCGACACCGGCCATTCCGGCTCGGTGACCCCGATCGAAACCTATCAGAACAACCAGGGGAATTATTGCCGGGAATATCTCCAGCACGTGGTCATCGGTGGGGAAAAGCAGCAAGCCTACGGCACGGCCTGCCGCCAGCCGGACGGAAGCTGGAAGATCATCCGCTGAGGGTGGAACCCACCCGCCCGGAAGAGACCCTCAACGTAACGGGGGCGGCCATGCGGCCGCCCCCGTTACGCTTTGAAGCTCGGTTTGTTTAGTTTCCGCCCCACAGGGCGAGACGATCCCTGGCCTTGGTGGCCTCTTCCGTTTTGGGGTAGCTTTCGATCACCTTCTTCAGGATCACCTTGGCATTTTTCAGATCACCCAGGGCCTGGAAGGCTAATCCCTGCTTTAACATGGCCGCCGGTGCTTTGGAATGTTCCGGGTATTTCTGGATCACGTCCTGGAACTGCAGGATGGCGTTCTCGTACTTTTTCTCCCCGTAATAGCCTTCACCGATCCAGTACATGGCGTTGGCCGCCAGTTCGTGCTGCGGGAAGCGTTTGAGAAAGTCCTGCAGCACCTCCTCGCCCCGCGGATAATCGCCTTTTTTCTGGATCAGATCGAGACCCTGCTCGTAAAGGGCCTCAGGGTTCTCCGGAACCGGCGGCGGGGCCGTCGCGACCGCCACCTGGTCGGCCAGCTTGGCAACCCGCCCTTCCAGGGCTCCCAGCTTGAGCCCCAGGTCGTCGCGCAGCAGGGAGAGTTCCGAGTGCACATCCCGATTCTGCCGGGTGAGGTCCTCGAAACGGCCCCCGATCCCCTGGTTTTCGACCCGCTGAGTGTCGAAGCTGGCCTGCAAATCGGCCTGCTGACGAGCCAGGGTATCGAGGCGAGCCCGGAGATCCTGCTCCTGATCGCGGTTGGCCATGGTCCGTTCCACTTCGGCCAGCCGTCGCTTCATTTCCTCAATATCATTCTCCAGCCGCAGTTGGTGCTGGGGAGTGAGACAACCGCCGAGCAGCAGGACCAGCAGACAGGGGAACAGGCTTCGCCAGAATCGATTCATGCGCAGGGTCTCCACCAAGCACGGAGGCCGCGTCCGCCGCGGCCTCCGTGAGCTTTTGGTTGTCGTCAGCGAACGACCTTGAATTGGGCTCGGCGATTCTTGGCCCACGCTTCCTCGGTGTGTCCGGGGTCAAGAGGCATTTCCTCACCATAACTGATGGTCGTCAACTGCTCCTTCGGCACGCCGAGGGAGGCCAGATATTTCTGGGTGGCCAAAGCGCGACGCTCCCCAAGGGCAAGGTTGTATTCGTCGGAGCCGCGCTCGTCGCAGTACCCTTCGATGCGCACCTGAAGCCCGGGATTGGTCTTGAGGAATGCGGAGTTGGCGGCCAGAGCCTCCCGTGCCGCAGGGGTCAGAAGATACTGGTTATAGTCGAAGAAGATGGTCTTCAGGCCGGGTGATGAACCGTTGTTGGCGGCGGCCGCCTGATCGGCTGCACTTTGGTCGCTAACCGCCTGGGAGCTGACGGTGTTGATCTCCTGGGCCGGCATTTGGGTGGTCGGGGTGGTCTGGGTGGTCGAGGGAGCGACGACGGCGACCGGAGCGGCCGCGGGGGGAGCAGCCTCCGGCATCGGTTTTTTGGCACACCCGAAAGCCACCAGGGTAACCAGGGCCATTCCAAGCCAACAATTCAGATTCAGACGGTTTCTCATGTTTTCCGCTCCTTTAGCACAGGTTCAGGTTCAGGGCGATGGCGAAAGTTCTGTTTTTCCCCTTTGGCAGCGTTCCGGCATATTGGCGAATTATACAGGACTGACCGGTAAACTCAACCCTCTAGACCGCTACCAGCGTCCCGACCAGGCCGGGTGACTGCTCGAACCTCCCGGCGGGGAGATGCGGCGGCTGCCGCTGCCATCGGCGCGCATGACATAGACGGCCTTGGTCTTTCCCTGATCGAAGGAATAGACCAGGAAGCGGCCGTCGGGGCTCCAGCGCGGATGCTCCTTGCTGCCGGGACCGAAGGTCAGGCGGCGTTCATCGCTTCCGTCGGGGCGGATGGTGTAGAGATCGAAGACCCCCTTTTCCAGGCGACTGAAGGCGATCAGGTCCCCTTTGGGGCTCCAGGCCGGGGTCGCGTTGTACTTGCCGTTGAAGGTCACCCGCTGCGGGGTCCCCCCGTCGAGGGCGGTGATGAAGATCTGGGGCCCTCCTTGCCGGTCGGAGACAAAGGCCAGTCGTCGGCCGTCGGGGCCCCAGCTCGGATCGCTGTCGATCCCCCAACTCTGGGTGAGCCGCTTCTCCGCCTGCCCCGACAGATCGATCTGGTAGATTTCGGCATTACCGTCCCGGCTCATGGTCAGGGCGATGGCCTGGCCGTCGGGCCGGTAGCGGGCCGAGGCGTTGAGCCCCCGCCGGGAGGAGATCCTTGCCTCCTGCCCCGAATAGATCTCCTTGCGGTACAGGTCGGGATTGCCGCGCTTGTAGGAGGTGAAGATCAGCTCCTTGCCGACCGGGGAAAAATCCGGATTGAGGACAATCGAGCGGTGATCGGTGAGGCGCACCGGATCGGCCCCGTCGACCTCCATCAGATAGAGTTCCTTGTGGCCGGTACGGTTGTCGATGTAGGCGATCCGCGAATTGAAGGGGCCCTCGGTCCCGGTCAGGCTTTCGAGCACCAGATCAGCGAAGGCATGGGCCATGCGCCGGGCATCCTTGAGCCGACCGACGTAACGCCGTCCGGTCAGAAGCCGCCGGCCGGGAACGTCGAAGAGCCGCGCCTCGACCACCAGCTCCTCACCCCGAACCGAGTAGCCGCCTTTGATGACGGCGGCGGCACCGAGCATCCGCCACTCCTCGAAATCGACGGCGATACTCACCAGTCCGAGCTTGTCGGCATCCGCGAGAAAGGCCTCTGGAGCAATCGGCGCGAAGATGCCGGAGAGATCGAGGTCCCAGTTCAAGGCGGAGTTGATGGCGGCGGCGATTTCGGGGTGCGGGACGGCGTCGAGGGGGAGAAAGGGCGGAACCGCCAGGGGGATGGTCTGCTGGCCAGGGGCGCGGATTTCAATGGCGGCATGGGCCGGGGCGACCCCCAGCAACCCGACCAGGCCGAGGAAGATCAACAGCAGGAAACGAGGCATGGCTACTCCAGAAGGTCCTTCAGGTTGAAGACGATCTCTTCGGTGATCCGCCGTCCGGGGGCAAAAGGCAGCTGCTGCTCCTTGAGGATCGCCCCTTTGACCGAATCGTCGAAGGTCCGGTCACCGGAGGATTCGAGGATGCGGTAGTCGAGAAGGAGCCCTTCCGGCGAGTAGCGGACCTCGACGCGGGTCTCCAGATCGCGACGCGTCACCTGATACTTGGAAAGACTCCAGCTGGCCTTGAAAAAGGCTTTCAGCCAGGTGAGCTGGTCGACCCCGGCCTGGTCTCCCTGCCCCTCGGGCATCCCGACCGGGGTTGCCGCCGGGGCCTGTCGGGTATCCTTGGCGGCGACTTGCGCCAGCTTGCGCATCAGGTCGATGGTCTCCTCGGTCTGTCGGTAATCCGAAGCTGCCGGCGGCTCTTTGGCCGGCGGCTCTTTGGCCGGCGGCTCTTTGGCCGGTGGCGGCGGCTTGGCGGCCACGGTTTTCAACGGCGCGGTTTTGACCGGCGGAGGCGAAGGGAGGGGCGTTGGTTTGGCCGGCGCGACTTTGGCTGGGGTCTTCAGCGTCGCCGGCCGCGCATCGGGTCGGCCGGCCTGGGGCCGGGCCACCGGCCGGTTGAGGAGGTCGACAAAATAAACGGGAGCTCGAGGCGGCGGCCTGCGGGGGAGATGGAGTCCGCTCAAAACCAGAACCAGCGAGAGGTGGAGGGCGAAGGATAAAAGCACCAGCCATCCGAAACGCGGTTGGGGATGCATCATCTGCCCTGCCGGGCGTTTGCGCTTGCGGTTCGTTGCCATCGGTTCCGCGCCGGCTTACTCCTGCGGCGGCTGGGAGACCATGCCGAGCTTTTCGACTCCGGCACTGCGAATTGCCGCCATCACCTCGACAACCTTGCCGTAGGGGACATTGCGGTCGGCTTCCAGAAGGACATCCCGATCCTTGCGCCCCTGCAGAATCTGGGTGAGCACCGGGGTCAACCGGGCCGGACTGTCAATTCGGGAGCGCCCCAGGGAGATCGTCCCATCCTTGGCGACCGTCACCACCAGCGGTTCGTTGCTGCCGGCGATGCCGGGGGCGTTCTTCACCTCGGGGAGGTTGACGTTGAACCCCTGATCCATCATCGGGGCGGTGACCATGAAGATGATCAGCAGGACCAGCATGACGTCGACGAAGGGAGTGACGTTGATCTGGGAGAGGGTTCGGCGGCTGCCGCCGCTCCGCTGTCCGACCTCCATCAGCCCCTCCGCGTCAGGCGCTGGACGATGTTGAGGAATTCCTGGCTGAAGCTGTCCATCTCACCGGTCAGGACATTCACCTTGTTGACGAAGTGGTTGTAGCCCATCACCGCCGGAATCGCCGCCACCAGGCCGATAGCGGTCGCCACCAGGGCCTCGGAGATGCCGGGGGCGACGACCGCCAGGGAGGCGTTGCCGGTCTTGCCGATGCCGTGGAACGAATCCATGATCCCCCAGACGGTGCCGAAGAGGCCGATGAAGGGGGCGGTCGAACCGGTGGTGGCGAGGAAGGTGAGGAATTTCTCCAGGCGGTGGGTCTCCAGAGTGGTCGCCCGCCGCAAGGCGCGGGCAACATTTTCAGCGCCGCCGAGATCGGCGCTGAAAGCGTGTTCTTCCTCCTTCTCGCCGCGCCGCTGTCCCTTGAGGAGTTCCTGGTAACCCTCCCGGAAAAGGACCGCCAAAGGTGAATGGGCGAAATCCCCCAGCCCCTGGGAGATCGTGTCAAAACGTTTCTTGGCCCAGAAGAACTCCTGGAAACGTTCCGAATCGCGGACGGCGCGGTGAATGATCCAGAATTTGTAGAAGATGATGGCCCAGGAGACCACCGAAAAGTACAGAAGAATCAGAAGGACCAGCTTGACCACCGGTCCCGCGTTGAGTACCAGTTCCAAAGTATCCTCCCTGCCAGGTTGAGGTTGAGGCCGATTATCGGCCATCGTATCCGGCAAGTCAACCGGCGCCGGGATAATTTATGAACAACCGACCGGCGGTCCGACCTCAGACCGTCAGGCCCATTTCGGCCAACTCCCTTTGGTTGGCACAGATTTCCTCCCGGGACCCTCCGAGCAGCAGCGCCCTTAAGCGGGGAACGGCCTCCGGTTCCCTCCCGACCTCGGGGTCGTAACTACACAGGGGCAACAACAGCTTCCGGGCCATGGCGGCATAGGTTCCATCGAGCAACGCACCGTAACTGCTCTTCCCCCGCAAACTTCGCACCCGGATCACCGGTTGGCGGAGGGTCCTTCGAATTTCGGCAGCCAGCAGCAGGCCGGTGGTCGAGCCATTGAGCCGGAAGTTCAGGTCATAAACCAGGACCCGGCCATCAGCCAGTTCAGCCATGTCGATGCCGACGCACCCCCAATAGCCTCTGGCAAAACCCGAACGGGCGACCCGCATTCCGTACTCCACCGCCGCAGCAGGAGCTGTGCTTTCCTGGTCGATCCAGTTCCCCAGGTACTGCCCCCGGGCATCCGTGATCTGTTCGGCACAGCCGATGAAGGCGATCTCTCCTCCGGCATAGACCGCGTAGTTGAGACAGAGGTTGCGAGCGATCGGCATGAAGTCTTCGACGACGACATGGGTGCAGGCCGCAAAAAAGGTGCCCGCCTGGGACAGATCGGTCGGGTTCTGGCAGATAAAGACGTCGGAACCGCCCCCCGTCGATTCATCGGTAATGGCCTTGAGAACCACCGGAAAGGAGGACGAGGAGAGTTCAAACTGAAGCCGGCCGGAGGCCACCACCCGACGCCGGGGGAGTTGGGGCGCATCCACCAGGTGCGCCAGGTTCCCCTTGTTGTTGAGAAAGGAGAGGGCCTCCGGCGGTACCCAGCAATGGGCGGGAGCGAGGTCGCAAGGCGGGTGAACGTGCTGCACGGCAAAGGTCGTTCCTCTGGCGGCCAGGGTTGCCAACAGCTCAGGGTACTGGGCATGGTGTGGGTAGCGGTGGAGATTGGGAGGCACCCTGAAACCGGCATCCCGCAACAGCTGGAGCCCCGCGGGAGTGGTGACACTTGCTGCGCAAACGATCGGCATGGCGCCTGCGATCGGCAGCATCCCTCCGGTCCCCAGGTCCAGGCTGACCCCATCCTGGGGGAGCCAGGTACGACCGTGAGGGGGGTAGAGGGGAGCCAGGGTCAATCCCGGTCCGTAGATGGCGTCCAAGGTCTGGGGGGGACGGAGGACTGGTTTCATGGGGTGGTCTCCCCTGTGACCGGTTGCCCGCCAGC
The DNA here is from genome assembly GCA_038317685.1 of Desulfuromonadales bacterium. GTDB lineage: Bacteria > Desulfobacterota > Desulfuromonadia > Desulfuromonadales > DDH964 > JBBQBQ01. Next base: position 15,372 of record JBBQBQ010000065.1, read on the forward strand.
TCCGGGCCAGGGCTCGGCGGCAAAGGTTTCCAGCCCCTGGGCCAGTTCGTTGATGATGGCGAGC
>JBBQBQ010000066.1:0-15417 GCA_038317685.1 Desulfuromonadales bacterium
GATCGAGATGGTCATGCCCGGGGACAACATCGCCATGACGGTGAACCTGATCACGCCGATCGCGATGGACAAGGAACTGCGCTTCGCGATTCGCGAAGGCGGCCGCACTGTCGGCGCCGGTGTCGTCTCCGACATCATCGAATAAACCATTCCTACCAGGCCTGCTCCCCGGCTGGGTCGGGGAGCAGGTGAAGGATAAATCATCATGCGGGACATTGTGACCCTTGCCTGTACCGAGTGCAAGCAGCGTAACTACACCACGACCAAAAATAAAAAGAACACGCCGGACAAACTGGCATTCAGCAAGTACTGCCGTTTCTGCAAGAAGCATACTCCTCACCGCGAAACGAAATAAACCCGAGGGGTTGCCGGTCAGGCCGCAGGCGTCTGCGGCTTTATCCGTGCAGGCCAGTAGCTCTAATGGCTAGAGCACCGGTCTCCAAAACCGGGTGTTGGGGGTTCGAGTCCCTCCTGGCCTGCCATTTAAACACCATCCTCCATGGGGGCTCCGATAGTGTTTGGCAAAGCGAACCAATTCCTGAGTAACGTCAAGGGTGAGTTGGAAAAGGTCACCTGGCCGACCCGCAAGGACACCAATGGTTCCACATTGGTGGTCATCGGGCTGGTAATGGCCGTGGCCGTTTTTTTGTGGGTGGTCGATTCGGTCCTCTCCGCGCTGATCCGACTTATCCTCCGCTGAGCGATCATCAGGGAAGGCTCACACCATGGCAATGAAGTGGTACGGGGTACATACCTATTCGGGCTACGAGAACAAGGTCAAGGCCAACCTTGAGGAACGGATTCGTGCGCTCGGCGCCGAAGAGTTCTTCGGTCAGGTCCTGATTCCCTCGGAGACCGTGGTAGAGCTCAAGAAGGGCGAACGCCGCACTTCGTCGCGCAAGTTCTTCCCAGGGTACATCCTGGTGCAGATGGAACTTAGCAATGAAACCTGGCACATCGTCAAGGACACCCCCAAGGTGACCGGTTTTGTCGGGGGCGGGGCGACGCCGCCGGTGATCCCCGACGAAGATGTTGCCAAGATTACGGCCCGCATGGAAGAAGGGGTCGAACGTCCCAAACCCAAGGTGGCTTTTGAGGTCGGCGAGACGGTGCGGGTGATCGATGGTCCGTTTCTCAACTTCACCGGCATGGTGGAAGACGTCAAGCCGGATAAAGGCAAGCTCAAGGTGATGGTCAGTATTTTCGGCCGGGTGACACCGGTCGAATTGGAATTCATACAGGTCGAGAAGACCAGTTAGCACAGAGACCAGGTCTGGCGTTCAACGTTGGGCGGTTCCTGCCCGATTCTGAACCCTGGACCTTGAACGTTGAACGTTGCACGTTGAACGTTGAAATTACCCGAAGGAGTACCGCATGGCCAAGAAGGTTATCGGAATGATAAAGCTGCAGATTCCTGCCGGCAAGGCGAACCCCTCGCCGCCGGTTGGTCCCGCGCTGGGTCAGCACGGGGTCAACATCATGGAATTCTGCAAAACGTTCAACGCCAGAACTCAGGGGCAGGAAGGGATGATCACCCCGGTGGTGATCACTGTCTTCGCTGACCGGTCCTTTACTTTCATCACCAAGACCCCCCCGGCCGCGGTGCTGCTCCTCAAGGCAGCCAAGATCGAAAAGGGCTCCGGTGTTCCCAACAAAACCAAGGTTGGCACGGTCAGCAAGGACCAGGTGCGTGAAATCGCCCAGCTGAAAATGCCCGACCTCAACGCATTCGACCTGGATGCCGCCATCCGCACCATCGAGGGAACAGCGCGCAGCATGGGCCTCGAAGTCGAATAATCTCGGTACGTCTGGAGTAATACGATGCCTACAGGAAAACAACATAAAGCCGCCAAGGCCAAAATCGACCGCACCCAAGCTTACTCATTGGATGAGGGGATTGCCTTGGTGAAAGAAGCCGCTTTCGCCAAGTTTGACGAGACCGTCGATATGACCGTTCGCCTCGGTGTCGATCCGCGTAAAGCCGACCAGATGGTGCGAGGAGCAGTGGTCCTCCCCAACGGTCTCGGCAAGACGGTCCGGGTTCTCGTCTTCGCCAAGGGTGAGAAGGCTCAGGAGGCTCAGGCCGCCGGTGCCGATCATGTCGGCGCCGATGATCTGGTCACCAAGATCCAGGGTGGTTGGTTTGACTTTGACACCGCCATTGCCACTCCGGACATGATGGGAACGGTCGGCAAGATCGGCAAGCTCCTCGGCCCGCGCGGCCTGATGCCGAACCCCAAGGTTGGAACAGTGACTTTCGACATCGGTCGGGCAGTTACGGAAGCCAAGTCGGGGAAGGTTGAGTACCGCGTCGAGAAGGCCGGGATTGTCCACGCCCCGGTTGGCAAGGTCTCCTTCGATTCTGAGAAGCTTAAGGGGAATATTGTCGCGGTCATGGATGCGCTGATCAAGGCCAAACCGTCGACTTCCAAAGGGACTTACTTGAAGAAGATCTCCTTGTCGAGCACCATGGGCCCGGGCGTCATCCTCGACGTGCCGACGGTTCAAGGCCTCGTCAAGTAACACCCGCACTTCCCCCTGCGCCCCGGCGCAGGGCGCTATCGATACGCTCCTGGTCAAAGACAGCAGGGACCCCGCTCGGGGTTTAATGGCTCCCCCCACCTGCCGAGGCTGCAAAGAGAGCGACGGTTTCTCTCCGTCTCTCCACGAATCCTCTGACTGGGGCTCGGGACCATCGAAGTCCCCATTTTTAACAGAAAGGAGGAGAGACGTTGAACAAGAACAGTAAGGAACAAGTGGTGGCTGATCTGGCGGCGAAGCTTGCCACCGCCAAGGCGGCGTTCCTGGCGGACTTTCGCGGCATGAATGTCGAGCAGGTCAATGCCCTGCGAGGCGAGTTGCGCAAGGTCGGCGTCGAGTATCAGGTGGTGAAGAACACCCTGTTGCGGCTGGCGGCTAAAAACACCACCGCCGAATGCCTCGACCCGCATCTGGCAGGGCCCACCGCCATCGCCATTGCCGGAGCAGACCCGGTCGCTTCCGCCAAGGCCCTGGCCGATTTCGCCAAGACCAATGTCAAGTTTCAGCTCAAGGCCGGTGCTCTCGATGGCAAATTGCTATCCGTCGAGGACGTCAAAGCTTTGGCTGAACTGCCGAGCCGAGAAGTGCTGCTCGCCAAGCTGCTCGGAACGCTCAACGCGCCGGCGACCAATTTCGTCGGTGTGCTTGCGGCAGTCCCGCGTTCGCTGGTGCAGGTTCTCGCGGCCATTCAGGACCAGAAAGCCGCCTGAGGCGTGGAACATCCCCTGACCCGCTAATCAATCACGATAAGTCCCATTACGGAGGAAGACATGTCTGACATTACCAAGGATCAAGTTGTCGCATTTATCGAGAAAATGACTGTGCTGGAGCTCTCCGAGCTGGTCAAGGAACTGGAAACCAAGTTCGGCGTTTCGGCTGCCGCCCCCGTTGCCATGGCTGCTGCCGGGCCGGCTGCCGCCGTCGCCGCTCCGGTTGAGGAGAAGGAAGACTTCGACGTTATCCTCAAGGAGTGTGGAGACAAGAAGATCAACGTCATCAAAGTGGTGCGGGCCGTGACTGGCCTCGGCCTGAAGGAAGCCAAGGACCTGGTCGACGGCGCTCCCCAGACCGTGAAGGAAGCCCTGCCGAAAGCTGAAGCCGAAGAGCTCAAGAAACAACTCGAAGAGGCCGGCGCCAAAGTGGAGCTCAAATAGTACCCTGACCGATAGTTCCGCCCTTAGCCAAGGTCGCCTTGTGCGGCCTTGGCTATTCTACTTTCGTTACCACAAGGAGAAATCATGGCTTATTCGATCGCGAATAACCAGCTTCTGAGGAAACACTTTGCGCAGATCAAACGGATTATCGACATCCCCAATCTTATCGATATCCAGAAGAACTCCTATAAGCGTTTCCTGCAGGCAGAGCTTCCTCCTTCGGCGCGGCAGAACATCGGCTTGGAAGCCGTGTTCCGGTCCGTTTTTCCGATTCGTGATTTCAGCGAAACCTGTTCCCTGGAGTACGTTTCCTATTCCCTGGGGATTCCCAAATACGATGTGGACGAGTGTCATCAGCGCGGCATGACCTTCGCAGCTCCGGTCAAGGTCCGGGTGCGCCTCGTCTCGTGGGACCTTGATAAGGATTCAGGGGTCCAATCGATTCGCGACATCAAGGAGCAGGAGGTCTATTTCGGCGAAATTCCCCTCATGACCGAAAACGGGACCTTCATCATTAACGGGACCGAAAGGGTCATCGTCAGCCAGTTGCACCGCTCCCCCGGGGTCTTTTTCGACCATGACAAGGGGAAGACCCACAGTAGCGGCAAGATTCTCTACTCCGCCCGGGTCATCCCGTATCGTGGCTCCTGGCTGGACTTCGACTTTGATCATAAAGACATCCTCTTTGTGCGCATCGACCGCCGCCGCAAACTGCCGGCCACGGTGCTGCTCAAGGCTCTCGGCTATTCGACCGAAGAGCTCCTCAATTACTACTATGCCGTAGATACGCTCTTCATCGATGGCGCCGGCTACCGCAAGAAGGTCAATCTCGACCTTCTGCCCGGGCAGCGTTCGGCTTTCGATGTCATCGCGGACGACGGAGAAGTGATCGTCAAGTCCAACCGGAAATTCACCAAGGCGGCGATCCGCAAGTTGGCCGAAAAAGGAATCGGTTCGATCCAGGTCGGCGAAGAAGATGTCCTTGGCAAGATTGCCTCGACCGACATCGTTGACACCGCCACCGGCGAGGTGATCGTCGAGTGCAACGAGGCGCTGACCGCTTCCAAACTTGAGGAACTGCGCCGTCGGGGAATCTCTGAGTTGCAGGTGCTGTTCATCGACCATCTTTATGTCGGGCCCTACCTGCGCGAGACCCTCCTCCTCGACAAGGTGACATCACCCGAAGATGCGATGATCGAAATCTACCGACGCTTGCGCCCCGGTGATCCACCGACCGTCAAGAGCGCCCGAGTCCTCTTCGACAGCCTCTTCTTCAACGCCGAGCGCTACGACCTTTCGGCCGTCGGGCGCCTCAAGCTCAACTACAAGCTGGCGTTGGAGACCCCGTTGGAGCACACCACGCTCACTAAGGAAGATATCTTGGAAGTGGTGCGCTACCTCATTGATCTGCGCAACGGCAAAGGGGCCATCGACGACATTGACCACCTCGGCAATCGTCGGGTGCGTGCGGTCGGTGAACTTCTCGAGAACCAGTACCGGGTCGGTTTGGTGCGCATGGAGCGCGCCATCAAGGAGCGCATGAGCCTGCAGGAAGTCGACAGCCTCATGCCCCACGATCTGATCAACTCCAAGCCGGTTTCGGCGGTGGTCAAGGAATTCTTCGGCTCCAGCCAGCTCTCCCAGTTCATGGATCAGACCAATCCCCTCTCCGAGATTACCCACAAGCGCCGCCTTTCGGCCCTGGGACCCGGGGGTCTGACCCGGGAACGGGCCGGATTTGAGGTGCGCGACGTCCACCCAACTCACTACGGCCGGGTCTGCCCCATCGAGACGCCTGAGGGTCCGAACATCGGCCTGATTGCCTCGCTGTCGACTTATGCCCGGATCAACGAGCATGGCTTTGTCGAGACTCCTTACCGGTTGGTTCGGGACTGCAAGGTCACCAGCGACATCAAATACTTTTCGGCTCTTGAAGAAGAAGGGCATGCCATTGCCCAGGCCAACGCACCCTTGAGTGAGGAGGGCGGTTTCGTCAACGAATTGGTCAATGCCCGCAAAAATGGCGAGTTCATGCTCATGAACCGCGACGAAATCGAGCTGATGGACGTTTCGCCCAAGCAGCTGGTTTCCGTCGCTGCCTCGTTGATTCCGTTCCTCGAGAATGACGATGCCAACCGCGCCCTGATGGGATCTAACATGCAGCGCCAGGCCGTACCGCTCCTGCGCGCCGACGCCCCGCTGGTCGGTACCGGCATGGAACGCATCGTTGCCCACGACTCGGGGGCCGCAGTTGTCGCCCGCCATAACGGCAATGTCGAGAGCGTCGATGCCGCCCGCATCGTGGTGCGCATCGACGAAGGGGAGGTCGATGAGACCGGAACCGGCGTCGATATCTACAACCTGATCAAATTTATCCGTTCCAACCAGAATACCTGCCTCAACCAGAAGCCGATCGTCAAAGTCGGCGACAAGGTCAAGCGAGGCGAGATGATCGCCGACGGTCCCTCCACCCAGTGGGGGGAACTGGCTCTCGGGCAGAACGTGCTGGTCGCCTTCATGCCCTGGGAAGGGTATAACTTCGAAGACTCCATCCTGATCTCTGAAAAGCTGGTCAAGGAGGACCGCTATACCTCCATCCACATCGAGGAGTTTGAGTGCGTCGCTCGCGACACCAAGCTCGGCAAGGAAGAGATCACCGACGACATCCCCAACCTCGGTGAGGACGCTTTGGCCGATCTCGACGAGTCGGGGATCATCCGCATCGGCGCCGAGGTCCAGCCCGGCGACATCATGGTCGGCAAGATCACGCCCAAAGGAGAGACCCAACTCTCTCCCGAGGAGAAGCTGCTTCGGGCCATCTTCGGTGAAAAAGCCGGTGATGTGCGCGACACCTCCCTGCGGGTCCCCCCGGGGGTCGAAGGGGTGGTGATCGGCGCCCGGGTCTTTTCGCGCAAGGGGGCGGACAAGGACAGCCGCACCGAGCACATCGAGAAGACCGAGATCGACAAGCTGCTTAAGGACCAGAACGACGAGATCCGCATTATCCGCGAATCGACCAAAGGGAAGCTTCGCTCCCTGCTGATCGGCCAGACCGCGGCGGTGGCGGTGACCGACCCGGCGGGCACTACTCTGCTTGCCAAAGGAAAGAAGATCGCCGAGGACGGCCTCGGCAAGATTCCTTTCCAAAACTGGCGTGAAATTTCCCTGGTCAAGGCCGAGGAGATCGAAGAAAAGGTCACGACGGCCTTTGCCCGCCTCGCCGAGCGAGAGGACTTGATCAGAACCGTCTTCGCCGACAAAATCGAAAAACTGAAACGCGGGGACGATCTGCCCCCGGGCGTCATCAAGATGGTCAAGGTCTACATTGCCATCAAGCGCAAGCTCTCGGTCGGGGACAAGATGGCCGGCCGCCACGGTAACAAGGGGGTCCTGTCACGGATTCTGCCGGAAGAGGATATGCCCTACATGGCCGATGGGACTCCGGTTGAGATTGTTCTCAACCCTCTCGGTGTCCCTTCCCGTATGAACGTCGGACAGATTCTCGAAACCCACCTGGGTTTGGCCGCCCGTGGTCTGGGACTGCAGATTCAGGCTGTCCTCGACACCAATTACAGCACGGCGGCTATGAAACAGAAGGTCAAATCGATCTACGGTGACCCGGAGCTCTCCAAATTCATCGACGGGCTGTCGGATGAAGAGGTGCTGGCCATGGCGCGGCGTCTTTCCGGCGGGATACCCATGGCCTCACCGGTTTTCGAGGGGGTCAACGAAGAGCAGATGAAGGCTGAAATGGCCAAAGCCGGCTTCCATACAAGCGGCCAGATGACCCTCTACAACGGCAAGACCGGTGATGCCTTCAAGGAGAAGGTCACCGTCGGTATCATGTATATGCTCAAGCTCCATCACCTGGTCGATGACAAGATTCATGCCCGCTCCATCGGCCCCTATAGCCTGGTGACCCAGCAACCCCTCGGCGGCAAGGCCCAATTTGGCGGCCAGCGTCTCGGCGAGATGGAGGTCTGGGCGCTGGAGGCCTACGGTGCGGCTCATGCGCTTCAGGAGTTTTTGACCGTCAAGTCCGACGATGTAGCCGGTCGTACCCGGATCTACGAAGCGATCGTCAAGGGCAAGCACACGCTGGAGGCTGGACTCCCCGAGTCCTTCAACGTGTTGATCAAGGAACTCCAGTCGCTGTGCCTCGACGTCGAGCTCCTCGAAGAAGAAGAAGAATAGGTCTTATTATAGGCTCCATGGGACCTATGCCCTTAGATTCAGAGTAACCAACCATCCTATAAGGAGGATGTGCTTTGGAAGATATCTTCAGTTTGTTCGATCGGCCGAAAGACCCTCTCAACTTCAACGCTATCCGGCTCTCTTTGGCGAGCCCGGAGAAGATTCGCGAGCGTTCCTTCGGCGAGGTCAAGAAGCCCGAAACGATCAACTACAGGACCTTCAAGCCCGAGCGCGACGGCCTCTTCTGCGCCAAGATTTTCGGGCCGACCAAGGACTACGAGTGCAACTGCGGAAAATACAAGCGCATGAAACATCGCGGCATCGTCTGCGAGAAGTGCGGAGTCGAAGTTATCCCGAGCAAGGTGCGTCGTGAGCGCCTCGGTCACATCGACCTGGCTTGCCCGGTGGCTCATATCTGGTTCCTGAAGTCACTCCCCTCTCGGATTTCCACTCTCCTCGACATGACCCTCAAGGAGGTCGAGAAAATCCTTTATTTCGAGGCCTACGTGGTTCTTGACAAAGGGGAGAGCAACCTCACTGTCGGCACCATCCTCACCGAGGAAAAGCACCACGAGTTGATGGAGGAGTTCTCCGGCCAGTTCACTGCCGGCATGGGAGCCGAAGCGATCCGGGAACTGCTGTCGGCCATCGAGCTTGAAACCCTCGCCGGGACCTTGCGGGTCGAAATGAAAGAAGCCGCGAGCGAAGCCAAACGCAAGAAGGTCGCCAAGCGCCTCAAGGTGGTCGAGGCTTTCCGGGAGAGCGGCAACCACCCGGAGTGGATGATCCTGGAGACGATCCCGGTCCTGCCTCCGGAACTGCGCCCCCTGGTTCCTCTCGACGGCGGCCGGTTCGCCACCAGCGACCTCAACGACCTGTATCGCCGGGTGATCAACCGCAACAATCGGCTCAAGCGCCTGATGGAACTGCGCGCTCCCGAGGTCATCATCCGCAACGAAAAGCGCATGCTGCAGGAAGCGGTCGATGCGCTCTTCGACAACGGTCGTCGCGGACGCGCCATAACCGGTCCCAACAAACGTCCCCTCAAGTCCCTCTCCGACATGCTCAAGGGGAAGGGGGGCCGCTTCCGCCAGAACCTCCTCGGCAAGCGTGTCGATTACTCAGGGCGTTCGGTCATCGTCGTCGGCCCAGAACTCAAACTTCACCAGTGCGGTCTTCCGAAGAAGATGGCTCTGGAACTCTTCAAGCCCTTCATCTACAACAAATTGGAGGAACGCGGCTATTGCACCACCATCAAGAGCGCCAAGAAGATGGTGGAGAAGGAGAAGCCGGAGGTGTGGGACGTGCTGGAGGAGGTCATCAAGGAACATCCGGTGATGCTTAACCGTGTCCCGACCCTGCACCGCCTCGGCATTCAGGCCTTCGAGCCGGTCCTCATCGAAGGCAAGGCGATCCAGCTCCACCCTTTGGTCTGTACCGCCTTCAATGCGGACTTCGACGGTGACCAGATGGCGGTCCACCTGCCGCTGTCCGTGGAGAGTCAGATTGAGGCCCGGGTGCTGATGATGTCGACCAACAACATCCTCTCCCCGGCCAACGGCAAGCCGATCATCGTTCCGTCCCAGGACATGGTCCTCGGCATCTACTACATGACCCGCGACCGCGCCTTTGTTCGCGGCACCGGCAAGGCCTTCTCCTCCCGGGAGGAGGTGCGCATTGCCTATGACTCCGGTGAAGTCGACCTGCAAGCCAAGATCCGGGTACGCATGGTCACCGTTCAGGACGGGTTGCCGGAGCGGATTGAATCGACGGTCGGCCGGGTTCTGCTGCGCGAAGTCGTTCCCGAATCGATCCCTTTCGAATACATCAACCGGGTCATGACCAAGAAGCAGGTCGGTGAACTGATCGACGCCTCTTTCCGCCTCGCCGGGAACAAAGAGACGGTCATCCTCGCCGATAAGCTCAAGGAGACCGGCTACAAGTACTCGACCCTGGCCGGGATTTCCATCTGCCTCGATGACATGGTCATCCCGGCCGGCAAAGAGGCCTTCATCACCAAGGCGGTGGAAGAGGTCAAGGAGATCCAGCAGCAGTACACCGAAGGTCTGATCACCGACGGCGAGCGTTACAATAAGGTCATCGACATCTGGGCCAAATGTACCGAGGATATCGCCCAGACGATGCTCTCCAACCTCTCCGTCGATGTTCTCACCGACCCCGCCACCGGCGAGCAGGTCAAGGTGCCGTCCTTCAACGCCATTCACATGATGGCCGACTCGGGAGCCCGCGGCTCCGCCCAGCAGATTCGCCAGTTGGCCGGAATGCGTGGCCTGATGGCAAAGCCGTCCGGGGAGATCATCGAGACGCCGATCACCGCCAACTTCCGCGAGGGTCTGACGGTTCTCCAGTACTTCATCTCGACCCATGGTGCCCGTAAAGGTTTGGCCGACACCGCGCTGAAGACGGCGAACTCCGGTTACCTGACCCGGCGTCTGGTCGATGTCGCTCAGGATGCCATCATCACTGAAACCGACTGCGGAACCCTTGACGGGATTCTCGTCTCCTCTCTGACCGAAGGTGGTGAAGTCATTGAGCCGTTGGGTGATCGTATCCTCGGCCGTGCCGCTCTTGAAGATGTTCTCGATCCGGTGACCGGCGAGGTCCTGGTCGAAGCCAACCAGGATATCGACGAAGCCCTGGTCAAGAAGGTCGAAGAGGCTGGCATCGAGCGGCTGCGGATTCGCTCGGTCCTCACCTGCCAGAGCCGCCGCGGCATCTGCGCCACCTGTTACGGCCGGGATTTGGCCCGGGGCCATGTCGTCAATCTCGGGGAGGCGGTCGGTGTCATTGCCGCCCAGTCAATCGGGGAGCCTGGGACCCAGTTGACGATGCGGACCTTCCATATCGGCGGGACCGCGTCCCGGCGTGCGGAACAGACCTCTCTTGAGGCGCGCTTCGACGGATCACTGAAGTACATCAACCTGAACACCGTCGTCGATCCTCAGAGGAACCACGTCGTCATGAACCGCAACGGCGAGGTGGCCGTGGTCGACGAAACCGGCCGCGAGCGCGAGCGTTATGGGGTCGTCTACGGTGCCAAACTGCGCATTGCCCCCGATGGCCCCGTCACCAGCGGTTGCCTGCTCGCCGAATGGGACCCCTACACCATGCCGATTCTCACCGAGATCGCCGGTGCGGTTCGCTTTGGTGATATCGTCGAGGGGGTGACGATGGAGGAGCAGGTCGATGAAGTCACCGGCCTCTCCCGCAAGGTCATAATCGAGTCCAAGGACCCATCCAAGCGACCACGAATTACTCTGAAGGATGCGGAAGGCAAGACCGCCAAGCTCCCCAACGGTTCTCCGGCTCGCTACATGTTGCCGGTCGGTGCCAACATCGTCGTGACCGAGGATATGCAGGTCAGCGCCGGGGAGGTCCTATCGAAGATTCCACGGGAAACGACCAAGACCAAGGACATCACCGGCGGCCTGCCGCGCGTTGCTGAGCTCTTCGAAGCGCGTAAGCCTAAAGAGTTTGCGGTCATCTCCGAGATCGACGGGGTCGTCTCATTCGGCAAGGACTCCAAGGGCAAGCGCAAGGTCGTGGTGACTCCCGACCTCGGTGAGGCCAAGGAATACCTGATTCCCAAAGGCAAGCACATCAGTGTTCACGAGGGCGATCATGTGCGCGCCGGCGAAGCTCTGATGGACGGTTCCAGCAACCCTCACGACATCCTGCGCGTCCTCGGCGAGAAAGAGTTGGCCAAGTACCTGGTCGATGAGGTGCAGGAGGTCTACCGCCTGCAGGGCGTCAAGATTAACGATAAACATATCGAGGTCATCGTTCGCCAGATGCTGCGCCGGGTGCGCATCAAAGAGGTTGGCGATACCAAGTTCCTTCTCGACGATCAGATCGAGCGCTGGGAGTTCGAAACCGAGAACCAGCGGGTTACCGGTGAGGGGGGGCAGCCGTCGGTCGGTGAGCCGCTGATGCTCGGCATCACCAAAGCCTCGCTCTCTACCGAATCGTTCATCTCGGCGGCCTCCTTCCAGGAAACGACCAAGGTCCTGACGCAGGCCGCTATTGAAGGCAAGGTCGATTTCCTGCGCGGGCTCAAGGAAAATGTCATCATGGGGCGCCTGATCCCTGCCGGTACCGGTATCTCCAAGTACCGTGGCGTGCGGTTGCTGATCGAGGAACCGGAAGAGCTTCCCGAACCGCTACCGCTCGAGGAGGAGATTGACGAGAGTGACCTCGGGGATCTTGAGGAAGGGACCGAAACGGCCCTGGAGTGAGATCTTTCGGAGGTCGAAAATAGTCCTTGACAAGGGCTATGGTCATTGCTACTATTCGCGGGTTTTCCCCGCAGAAAAATGTTCTTTCAATTTTGCGAATACGTGATTTCGGGAGTAAGTAGATGCCGACTATCAATCAGTTGATCCGTAAGGGACGTGAAAAAAAGGAGAAAAAGTCGACGGCACCCGCGCTGAAGGGGAATCCCCAGCGCCGCGGGGTTTGTACTCGTGTCTACACGACGACGCCGAAGAAGCCGAACTCCGCGCTGCGCAAGGTCGCCCGCGTCCGTCTCACCAATGGGATTGTCGTGACTTCCTATATCCCGGGGGTCGGGCACAATCTTCAGGAGCACTCGGTGGTGCTGATCCGCGGCGGCCGCGTCAAGGACCTTCCCGGTGTCCGCTACCACATCGTGCGCGGCACACTCGACCTCGCTGGGGTCAAGGGGCGGATGAAGAGTCGATCCAAATACGGGGCCAAGCGGCCTAAATAATCGAAGAGGCTGAGAGGACGCTATGCCGAGAAGAAGAGTAGTAGCCAAACGGGTCATTCTCCCCGATCCCAAATACAATGATCGACTCCTGGCCAAGTTCATGAACGCGGTCATGCTCGACGGTAAAAAGAGCGTCGCGGAGAGCATCATCTACGGGGCTTTTGATCTGATCATCGAACGTGGCAACGATGAACCACTGGAAGTTTTCAAAAAGGCCATCGAAAACGTCCGGCCGATGCTGGAAGTCAAGTCGCGGCGGGTCGGCGGTTCTACTTATCAAGTTCCCGTTGAGGTGCGTGCCGACCGGCGCAACGCCCTGGCCTTCCGCTGGATCATAAACTACGCTCGTGGCCGCGGTGAGAAAACCATGCGGGAACGGCTTGCCGCTGAGTTTCTCGATGCTTCCAACAATCGCGGCGCGGCCGTGAAGAAGAAGGAAGATACTCATCGCATGGCTGAAGCCAACAAGGCTTTCGCCCACTACCGGTGGTAACCGATCAGTATTGAGCGCCCCTCAAAAAGGAACCCGAAATCGTGGCACGTTTAGTAGCTCTCGCAAAAACACGCAACATCGGTATTATGGCTCACATCGACGCCGGCAAGACGACGACGACCGAGCGCATTCTGTACTATACCGGTGTTTCTCATAAGATCGGCGAAGTCCATGATGGCGCGGCCACCATGGACTGGATGGAGCAGGAGCAGGAACGCGGCATCACCATCACCTCTGCAGCAACCACCTGTTTCTGGAAAGAAAATCGCGTTAATATCATTGATACCCCCGGGCATGTCGACTTTACGATTGAAGTCGAGCGTTCCCTGAAGGTCCTCGACGGCGCCGTCGCTGTTTTCTGTTCTGTCGGCGGAGTCGAGCCCCAGTCCGAAACCGTCTGGCGCCAGGCCGATAAATACGGCGTTCCTCGCATCGCTTTCATCAACAAGATGGACCGTATCGGCGCTGATTTCGACCGCGGTGTGCAGATGATGCGCGATCGCCTCGGTGCCAATCCCATCCCGATCCAACTCCCCATCGGCAAGGAAGATCAGTTCAGGGGGGTCATTGACCTCGTTGAAATGAAGGCTGTCACCTGGGACGACGAGTCCCTTGGAGCCAAGTTCGATGTTGGGGAAATTCCTTCTGACCTTCTTGCCGCCGCGGAATCGGCTCGCGAGAAGCTCATTGAAGAAGTTTCCAGCCACGACGACGCCCTCATGGAAAAGTACCTCGGTGGGGAGGCGATCTCCAAAGTCGAGCTTAAAGCCGGCATCCGCAAGGCGACCATCAGCCTCGCCGTCAACCCTGTGCTCTGCGGCTCAGCATTCAAGAACAAAGGGGTGCAGAACCTGCTTGATGCCGTCATCGACTATATGCCGGCACCGACTGATGTCCAGCCGATGAAAGGGGTCCATCCGTATACCTTGGAACCCCTGACCCGCATGGCCGATGATAAGGGACCGTTTTCGGCTCTTGCATTCAAGATCATGACCGACCCCTTTGTCGGACAGTTGACCTTCTTCCGCGTTTACACGGGTGTCGTCGAATCCGGATCGAGCGTATACAATTCGACCAAGGACAAAAAGGAGCGGATCGGACGCCTGCTGAAGATGCATGCCAACAAGCGGGAGGAGATCAAACAGGTCTATTCGGGTGACATTGCCGCCGCCGTCGGCCTCAAGTACAGCACTACCGGTGATACCCTCTGCGACGAAAAGAATCCCTGCCTCCTCGAAGCCATGGATTTCCCCGAGCCGGTTATCCACGTCGCTGTCGAACCGAAAACCAAGAGCGATCAGGAGAAGATGGGAACTGCCCTCGGGAAGCTCCTTCAGGAAGATCCTTCGTTGCGCTGCCGTACCGATGAAGAGACCGGCCAGACTATCCTCTCCGGGATGGGGGAACTCCATCTCGAAATCATAATCGACCGCATGAAGCGTGAGTTCAAGGTCGAGTGCAACGTCGGTGCCCCTCAGGTCGCATACCGTGAATCGATCACAAAGAAGGTCGAAGTGCAGGGCAAGTTCGTCCGTCAGTCGGGCGGTCGTGGTCAGTACGGCGACTGTTGGCTGCGGATCGAGCCGGTCGAACCAGGCACCGGATTTCTGTTTGTCGACGAGATCAAGGGTGGCGTCATCCCCAAGGAATATATCCCGGCTGTTGGCAAAGGCGCCGAGGAAGCATCCCAGAACGGGATCCTCGCCGGCTTTCCGATTGTCGATGTCAAAGTTGCGGTCTTCGACGGTTCTTACCACGATGTCGACTCCTCTGAAATGGCATTCAAAATCGCCGGTTCCATGGGCTTCAAGGAAGGGGCTGCCAAGGCTGGTCCGATCCTACTGGAGCCGATCATGGCGGTGGAAGTCGTCACCCCCGAGGAATATATGGGCGACGTCATGGGTGACCTTTCAAGTCGGCGTGGTCGGATCATGGGTATGGAAGGCCGCGCCGGTGCCCAAATCGTGAATTCACATGTACCGCTGGCCGCCATGTTCGGCTACTCCACGGATTTGCGCAGTGCTACCCAGGGCCGTGCCACCTACACCATGGTTTTCGACCATTATGAACAGGTTCCGAAGGCCATTGCCGAAGAAGTCATCGCCAAAGTTAAAGGCTAATCCAGTCGTCAAGGAGCGTTCGCCATGTCCAAAGCTAAATTTGAAAGAACCAAGCCCCATGTCAACATCGGGACGATCGGTCACGTTGACCACGGCAAGACGACCCTGACGGCCGCGATCACCAAGGTCATGTCGTCCAAGGGGTGGGCCGATTTCAAGGCCTTC
>JBBQBQ010000067.1:0-15390 GCA_038317685.1 Desulfuromonadales bacterium
CCTCGGCCACACCGCCGTCTTCTACATCAACAAGCTGATCATCGCCAAACTCATCAGCGAGCGGATCAACCCGCGCTATGAGGCGATGTTCGCGGTCGGCGTCGACGAGATGTCCTGGGACGATCTGAACGATGCGAACTACGACTGGCCGCCGGTCGCCGAGGTCAAGACCTATCGCGATGCGGTGCGGGAGCTGGTCGACGGGGTGATCGAAAGCTTGCCGCTGACCCTCCCCATCGACTGGGGAAACCCCTTCTGGGCGATCATGATGGGGATCGAGCACTCCCGCATCCATCTCGAAACCTCGTCCGTCATTATCCGCCGCCTCCCCTTGAACCAAGTGCGCCAGCTCCCCCTCTGGGAAATCTGCACCGAGACCGGCGAGCCTCCCGGTAATGAGCTGCTGCCGGTCGCCGGCGGCAAGGTTTCGCTCGGCAAGAGCAAGGACCACCCCCTCTACGGCTGGGACAACGAGTTCGGCCGGCACCATTTCGAGGTCGATGACTTCCAGGCGAGCCGCTGCCTCGTCTCCAACCGGGAGTTCCTGGAATTCGTCGAGGCCGGCGGCTACCGCCGGGAAGAGCTCTGGACCGACGAGGGGCGGCGCTGGGTGGGCTACAGCCAGGCGAAGCACCCCCTCTTCTGGATCAGGGACGGGGACGGCTACCGGCTGCGGACCATGGCGCAGGAGATTCCCATGCCCTGGGACTGGCCGGCGGAGATCAACTACCTCGAAGCCAAGGCCTTCTGCAACTGGCAGGAGGAAAGGACCGGCCTGCCGATCCGGCTGCCGACCGAAGACGAGTGGTATCGGCTGCGCGACCTCCACGACATCCCCGACCAGCCCACCTGGGAGCGGGCGCCGGGGAACCTCAACCTCGAGCACTGGGCCTCCTCCTGCCCGGTGAACCGCTTTGCCTTCGGCGACTTCTTCGACCTGATCGGCAACGTCTGGCAGTGGACCGAAACCCCGGTCACCGGCTTCGACGGCTTCGAGGTCCACCCCTGGTACGACGATTTTTCCACCCCGACCTTCGACACCCAGCACAACCTGATGAAGGGAGGCTCGTGGATCTCCACCGGCAACGAGGCAACCCGCGACAGCCGTTATGCCTTCCGCCGCCACTTCTTCCAGCACGCCGGCCTGCGCTACGTCGCCGCCACCCAGAAGCTCGAAGCGCCGGAGGCGATGTACGAGACCGACAACGCCGTCGCCCAGTACTGCGACGCCCACTTCGGCCCGGGAAAGTTCGGAGTGAAAAACTTCCCGGCGCAGCTGGTGGAAATTTGCCTCGAAGCGCTGGGGGATAAACCGAAGCGACGGGCTCTCGACCTCGGCTGCGCGGTCGGTCGGGCCAGCTTCGAGCTGGCAAAACATTTCGACTTCGTCTCCGGCATCGACTTCTCGGCGCGCTTTATCCGCATCGCCGTCCAACTGCAGGAAAAGGGCGCGATCCACTACCAGCTCCCTGAAGAAGGAGAGATCGTCTCCTTCCACGAGAAGGCTCTCAAAGATTTCGGATTGGCGGGAGTCGGCGGGAAGATCGAATTTTACCAGGGGGATGCCCACAACCTCAAGCCGCAGTTCAGCGGCTACGATCTGATCCTCGCAGCCAACCTCCTCGACCGCCTCTACGATCCGAAGCGCTTCCTGACGACGATTCACGACCGGCTCCAGGTCGGCGGGCTGCTGGTCCTCACCTCCCCCTATACCTGGCTCGAGGAGTTCACCAAAAAAGAGCACTGGATCGGCGGCGTCCGCCGGGCCGGGGAACCCTTCACCACTCTCGAGGGGATCGAAGAACTCCTCGCCCCCCGTTTCCGGATGGCCGCCGCGCCGCGGGACATCGAGTTCGTCACCCGTGAAACGGCCCGCAAATTCCAGCACACCATCTCCCAGGTCACCCTCTGGGAACGGACCGCCTGAAGCGGGGCGCAACCGGCAACCAAAAGAAAGATTGGAGGGGGGCCGGGGTCAAAAATCCGGAATTGACTGGATGAACGTTCCCACCTCTTCAAATCGCTTGTACTCATCAAGCGGGCCAATTATAGTAATCATCCATTAACACTATCTACTCATCCCCTGCCCGCCCGGCCTGGGATCTGGGCAGTACTGGAGGGGGTAGGGGTTTTCGGACGACCGGGGTCTCCTTCGAAAACGGCAACGTTGCGATGGTATTCCGCCCCCTGAGGCGGAGGTAATCTGCCGGTAACTAACTGGCGATGAAGGAGGGAGTTGCAATGCTGCTTGGCCGTTACACGTTTTCCGCCGTCTTTCTCGATCCTGCCGTATTGCCGTCCTTCAAGGGTTCCACCTTCCGCGGCGCATTTGGCGGCGCCTTCAAGAAGGTCGTCTGCGCCGTCCGGGAAAAAGAGTGCGGCAGGTGCCTGCTCGCCAACCGCTGCCTCTACGCCCAAACCTTCGAAACCACCACCCCGGCCAGCCAGGGCCTTCGCCAAGCCGCCCCACCCCACCCCTACGTCATCGAACCGCCCCGCACCAGCCAGACGCACTTCGCCGCCGGCGACTCCTTCGATTTCGACCTGCTCCTCTTCGGCTCCAGCAACGACTCCCTCCCCTATTTCGTTTACGCCTTCGATGCCATGGGCGAGACCGGCCTCGGCAAGCGCCTGGCCGGTCAACGCGGGCGATTCCGGCTGACCGCCGTCCACCATAACGGCCGGGGCATCTTCGACCCGGAACAGCACCGGTTGGAGCCGGTCAAGCTTTCCGACTTCACACTGACCACTCCGGGACCGGCAGCAGTCGAGGAAGTGACCATCGTCTTGCACACCGCGCTGCGCCTCAAGTTCGCCAATCATCTCCAGGCGGAACTCCCTTTCCACCTTTTGGTGCGTGCCATGCTGCGGCGCGTCTCCAGTCTCTTTGCCACCTTTGGTGACGGCGAGCCGCCCCTCGACTACCGCGGCCTGGTGGCCCGTGCCGCCGCCGTCGAGGTGGCCCGGTCGAACCTGCGCTGGGTCGACTGGGAACGCTATTCGAGCCGCCAGGACCAGACCATGCTGATGGGGGGAATGCTGGGGACCGTCACCTATCGCGGCCCTCTCGGGGAATATCTGCCCCTGATTGAGGCGGTCCGCGAGCTCCACCTCGGCAAGCAGACCGCCTTCGGCCTCGGCCGGATCGAGCATTCCTGGAGCGCCGAGTCTTGAAGACCATGCTCCTGGCAGCCTGCGGGACCTCCCCGCAGGTCATCACCGAAACCCTCTACGCCCTTCACCAACAGGGGCGAATGCCGGATGCGGTGCGGATTCTCACCACCCGCGAAGGGAAAGACAGCTGCGTGGCCCAGCTCTTTGGCGCCGGCGACGGGGCATTCTATCGCTGGCTCGACGACTACTCCATCGATCACAGCCTGATCGACTTCGGTCCAGCACACATCAAATGCGTGACCAGAAGGGACGGCAGCGAGATACAGGACATCCGCGAGGAAGAGGACCATGCCCTCTTTCTCGCAGCCTGTATGGAGTGCGCTTTCGAGCTGACCCGCCGGACCGAGGTCTCCGTCTACTTCTCCCTCTCCGGCGGGCGCAAGACGATGAGCGCCTGTCTGGCGACGGCGGCCCAGTTCTACGGGCGCAGCCAGGATCGGCTCTTTCACGTCCTCATCACTCCGGAGTTCGAAAGTAGCCGGGAGTTTTACTTCCCGCCGCGCGAGGCCCGGGAGATCGACCTGCGCAACCGGCAGGGACAGCTTTACCGGCAGAGCACCTGCTACGCCGAGATTACCCTGATCTCCATGCCCTTCGTTTCGATTCGCGATCGGCTTACCCCCGAGCACCTCCGGCAACCGGAAAGTCCCGCCGCCCTGCTGGCTTCGCTGGTAAGGGAGGAGAAACCACCTCTGACCATCGATCTGCCCGCCGGAAAGCTGCTCTGGAAAGGGCGAGAATGCGACCTCCCCCCCTCCCATCTGGCCCTTTATACGTTCTTCGCCCGGCTTAAGAAAGGGGCTGACTGCGTGGGGCGGGAGTGCCGCGGCTGCGATCGGTGTTTCCTCACGCAGAAGGACCTTTGGGGGCGACAGTCCGAGATCGCCGACCTCTATCGCCAGATCGCCCCTTGGGACAAAGACGACGCCAGGCACCAAAGCGGCGGCATCCTCGACCTTGCCGACCACACTTTCCGCAGCTACCGCGCGAAAATCCGCAAGGCCCTGGAGCGCGCCTTCGGCCCGGAGGGCGCTCGACAGTTGGAGCTTGCCACCACCGGTCGGCGACCGGAGACGCGCTACGGGTTGAGATTGGAGCGGGAACGCATTCGCATGGTGATGTAGACGGCAACGTTGCGATAGTGGGCGCATTTGAGGCCGCACGATAGGATGACGATCAATCCCTGACAGGAGGTGGATGAATGAATAAAAACGAACTTGATACACTGGTGCTGGCGGCGTTGCTGCACGATGTGGGGAAGTTCGCGCAGCGGGCCGGCGCACCAAAGAGCGAAGATACGGTCGGTTACTGCCCGACGGATCAGGCGACCGGAAGACCGTCCCATCTGCATGTTCTTTTCAGCGATTACTTTATCGAAAAGGTTCTGCCTTTACCCAAAGAACTGGACACCGACAGGCAACGTTCAACATTGGCCAGGATGGCAGCTTCCCATCACAAACCGGACACCAGTTCTCTGTGCGAAGCCGCTCTGTATGCTGCTGATGGCTTATCTGCCGGCACTGATCGCAAAAGAGGAGAGGCCAGCGACGGCGACTACAAAACGGCGCGGCTCCTTTCGGTCTTCGAGCAGGTCAGCCTGACTGGTGTACGTTCTCTGGATGAATTGCAAGGCGGGCAGTCGCATGCGCTGAAACGTCTGACGGAGAATCCGTTTCCGACCTCCCTGAGTGAAGCCCGCAAGAGCGATTACGCGTCTCTTTATGCCGACTTCATCAAGAGTCTTGAGCAGTTGCCCCTGGAGATGGGGATTGCCCATTACACGGCATCCCTACTTTCTCTTCTGGAAGAGTTTACTTGGTGCATTCCGTCGTCGACTTACAAATCGCTGGCGGACATATCCCTCTTCGATCATGCCACCACCACGGCCGCCATTGCCCAATCTCTGGCGGTCTACCATGACGCCATGGGCGGTCACCCCGGTGAAGGGATGGAGACGACTAACAAGTTTCTCCTCCTCGGCGGAGACCTCTCCGGGATCCAGAAATACATTTTCGGGCTTGATAAGTCACACGGTCGGGGCGTGGCCAAACTCTTTCGCGCCCGTTCCTTCTACTTGCAGATGCTGACCCGCTCGGTCCTCCTCGATCTCCTCCATCGTCTCGATCTGACGCCCTTTGCCCGGATTATGGATGCCGGTGGCCGTTTCATTCTTCTGCTACCGGCAAGCGATCGGGTGCGTCAGTTCCTTCCTGTATTCGAGTTGGAAGTGCAGCATTACTTCTTCGAACGATTCCGAGGCGAACTCTGTCTCAACCTTTGCTGGGAGACTGAACTGACCGAGGCCGATTTCCAGTTGAAACGGTTTCAGGGTCGACTTGACGAGTTTAACGATGCCTTGGAAGCGCGCAAGCTGCGCAAGTTCGACCGCCTCCTTGCCGAAGGGATCGATCCGGTCATTGATCTTGATTACAGCGCCTACGCCGACGGTGATTGCCCGGCCTGTCATCTTCGCCCGGTCGATCGCCAGGCCAGCGCCAAGCATCGGGGGACGTTCGGCTCCGAAGAAGACCTCTGCTCTGATTGTGCCGAGCAGATCGGCTTAATCGGCAGCCGCTTGCCACACAGTGACTTTCTGGTGATCAAAAGGAATGAGCCGGGCGGGGTCTCGCTCTATGCCGGTCTGAACCTGCACCTGGTCGAAAGGGTCAATCCCGAGAAACATCGCAGTGCCGCCGAGATTATCGCGATCCATCAGCGTGGACGATTCGCCTATCTGCCGATTGCCACCCACATGCCGATTATCACCAGCGAAGATTTGTCCGTCTGGCGCGGTTGGGGTGAATTGGAGCAGCGCGACGGTGCCTTGTGGTGTAAGGATGAAGAGGTCGCTGTCGGTGAAGCGAAGACCTTTAATCTCCTGGCCCGGTCGTCGCGGGAGATGGGGCCGGCCGGCGAACCGGTCGGTCGCAGTTTCCTCGGCGCCTTCAAGGCCGACGTCGACAATCTCGGCATCATCTTCAGTATCGGCCTGCAGGATCGGCTTTCCATCAGCCGCTTTGCCAGCCTGTCGCGGATGCTCAACCATTTCTTCAGCGACGATCTGGTGCGCTGGATTAAGGAAGACTTTCCGGATCTCTATGTCGTTTTCGCCGGAGGGGACGATCTCTTTCTCCTCGGCCCTTGGCGTCAGACCGTGCGTTTTGCCGCTGCGCTGCATGAGCGCTTCCGCCGCTATGTCGCCGACCGTCCAGATGTCACCCTTTCCGCCGGAATTGCTGTAATCAAACCGATGCTGCCGGTCCATGCCATAGCCACTCAGGCGAATGAGTTGCTTGAAAACGCAAAAAATTATCCGAACAAAAAGCATCCAGAAAAAAACGCCATATGTCTCTTCGATACCTGCGTCAGTTGGAGCGATTTTGCTCCGCTTCTTGCCAAGGGGGACTGGCTACACGGCCTGCTGCGCGACAACAAAGTCCCCAAGGGATTGGCGGGGCGGCTCCTCTATTACGGGAACGAGCGGCGGGCCTTCGTGGCCGGTGCAATCGAGCGGGGGATTTACCTCTCGCACATGAACTACGACTTTGCCCGCAACATTACCGAAAAGAGCGTTAAAGATCCCCGCGAACGGGCCGATATCCTGGCCTTGCAGCAGGACCAAAAACTTTTGGAAAAAATTCGTTTGCCCGTCACCTGGGCGCTCTATCGTCAACGCAAGGATTCCTGATTAATTAAAGGAGGAGCACAGATGTCTTATTTCGACAACACGGGGAAGCATATCCGGTCAGAGTTGCTGGATAAGGAAGCCAATGAAGCAGCTAACCAGTTTGTAAAGCTAAAGCCCAACGGCAAGCCGACTGATGATTCGATCAAAAACTCCCAGCTACGGCGGTTTTTCAACGAATTCAAGAACCTCGAACGTCAACTCGACCAGCAACAGGGCGATGTTGAAGAGGCCTTCAAGAGCGTCAAACCTTTGGTCAAGATGGCCAATGCCAAAGTCGCCTACGCCGAGGCGCGCAAGGTTGTCCCGAAAGCCTTTGTCACCTGGTTGCAAAAACATGTGCAGACCATCGAGACGGCAAAAGATTTCAAGGCGTTTCTTCTTCATTTCGAAGCCGTGGTCGGATTCTGCTACGGCATCAACCCCAAAGATTAAGCCAGGAGGGTAATATGCAACTCGAAGCGATTAAAGAAGTGACCGGCACCATTACCATCCTCTCCGGTCTGCATATCGGCGCCGGTAAAGACAGCCTTGAAATTGGCGGGCTCGATCAGCCGATCATCAAGCACCCGCTGACCAAAGAACCGTACATCCCCGGTTCATCGATCAAGGGGAAGATGCGCTCCCTGCTCGAAATTTCCCGTTTCTCCAGCCTGCGACCCCAGACCCGCAAGTTTGTTGCTGACGGAAAACCGTGCGCTTGTGCCGAACCCGCTTGCCCGGCCTGCACCATATTCGGCACCTCCGCCGCCGATAAGGGGGCCGATCTCGGCCCGACCCGGCTGATTATGCGGGATGCCGTCCTTACCGATGAGTGGCGCAATAAATTCATGAACAATGAGCTGGTCATGGAGGTGAAGTACGAGAATATCATCCACCGGGTCAAGGGGGTCGCCGAACACCCAAGACCGCTGGAGCGGGTGCCGTCCGGAGTTAAATTTGCCTTCAATCTCTCCTTCAAGATTTTCAGCGGCGACGACCCGCAGCTGATCGAAGAGGTCTTCCGTGGCCTGCGCTTGATCGAGCTTGACGCCCTTGGGGGTTGCTCCTCCCGTGGTTGCGGGCAGGTCCGGTTCGATATCAGCTACGACGGCAAGCCGGTCGACCTTTCCCAATACCCGCTGTAGGAGGAGCCATGGCGCTCTACCGATATCACATCACCCCGCTTTCGGCCTTTGCCACGCCGTTGCGTAGCGATACCCTCTATGGACATCTGCTCTGGGCGGCGGCGCAGCGTTACGGCGAAGAACGGGTGACCGCATTGATCGCTGCATTTTTCGAAGAGACACCCCCGTTTCGTCTCTCCAGCGCCCTTCCGTCCAGGACGTTGCCGCTCCCACCGTTGCCGGGAATCCCCCGGCAGCGTTTCAAAGAGCAATTTACCCGCCAAAAATCGTTGGTGGAGATGCTGAAAAAATATAAAACTTTTCGCAAGTTGGGCTTCTGGTCCATTGAGCAGTGGCAACGACTGCACGGCGCACTGAGTCAGGAAGCGCTCTTTATCGAATGGCTCGCCGCCAACGACGAGGGCATCACACCCCCCCCTCCCCACGAAAAGACTCTCCAGTCACAGCCCCATGTCAGCATCGACCGGCAGAGCGGCAGCGTCCTGGATAGCGGCGGGCTCTTTTTCTCGTCGGCCACCTGGTATCGCCCCGGTGTGACGCTCGATCTCTACGTCGAAAGCGAGCAGATCGAGTTGTTCGAGGAACTCTTCAACGACGTGGCCGCTACCGGCTTCGGCGCAGATCGTTCAACCGGCAAGGGGCACTTCCGCTTCCAACGCGATGAGGCATTCGAGCCCCGCCCCTTCGCGACCGCTGGCAGCCACCGTCTTTCCCTCTCGGTCTGCGCATCCACAGAGACAACTGCTTTCGCCGGTTACTGGAGCCCCTTCGTCAAGCATGGCCGTACCTGGAGCGGTTTCGGTGAAAAGAACCCTTTCAAGAAGCCATTTCTCGCCTTTGGCGAGGGGAGCTGCTTCTCCCGGATGCCGGAGAAGGGTTACGTGTTGCGCAACATCCACAGCGACTCGAAGCTGGTACAGATCGGCTGGCCGCTGACGATTCCCGTCACCCTGGAGGGGCATCATGCAGACTAAATTCTTTCGCCTCGATGTTCTCACCCCCGTCCATATCGGCACCGGCGAAGAGGTCGACCCCATGTCCTACCTCATGCGCCAGGAGGAAGGCGAGGCCGTTTGCCACATCCTTGACACCAATGCCTGGGCCGCCGACTATCCCGATCCCGCCGAGCTGTGCGCGGAGTTTTCCGGCAGCAACATCCCGCAGATGCGCAGCTTCCTGGCTGGCAAGATCGACCCCGAAAGTTATGGCGTCCGGCGAATACGAGTCTCGGACGGCGCCATCCTTGCCGAGTACGAAACCAAGCTCAAGGATCAACGCACCACCAACCAACTCTTGCTCAGCCCGCAGATGAGCGGCAACGGCCGCACCCCGATCCTCCCCGGCTCATCATTAAAGGGGGCGCTACGCACCGCTGTTATCGACTGGCTTGATCGTGAGCAGGGACTTCGACTCAAGAACTCCGACTACCATAAAGCGCTCGAAAGCGTTCTCGGTACAATTACCGACAACGCTTTCAAACAGCTCAAGATCAGCGATATTGAAGGCTGGGCCGATTCGACCCTGCTGGTCGAAGCCCGCGAACTGCGGCGCAAGGAGGGAAAGACCGCCACCCCCAAGAGCAAGTGCGAAGTTCTCCCCGGTCGTTTGCAGGGGGAATCGACCGCCTCGACGCTCTTCTGCAAGTTGGCCATCGGTTCCCTGAACCAGCCGACCGACCAACGCCTGACCCTGGAGAAAATCAAAAAGAGCTGGGACTGGAACGAGCTTGCGGCGCTGGTCAATGCCTATCTCCTTCCCCGCCTCGCCGCCGAATTCGACAAGTTTTATTGTCAGCCGCACTTTGCCAGAGCGCGCCCGGTGGTGGAAAAGCTCCGTGAACGGTTGACGAACGCTGCACCGGGGCAGATGTTTTTGCGCGTCGGTCATTACTCGCAGATTGAATTTGTTACTGTCCGCGACAACCAGCCGCAGACCCGACAAGGCAAAGACAAAACGCCGTTGCCTTACGGTACCACCCGCACCCTTGCCAACGGGGTTATTCCTTTTGGCTGGGTCTGCCTGACCCCTTGTTCGGAAGCGGAATACCGTCAGGGAGTGACCGAACGTGAGGCAGCCAACCATGCAGCCGCAGCCCGGCGGGTTGCGCGGCGACAGGAGATCATTCAAGCCAGAGTACAAAAACAGCTCGAAGAAGCGGAGAGCCTCCGTCAACAGCAGCAAGTCGCCGAAGCCGAAGCGCAACGGCAGGCTGAACTTGCTGCCCTCGCTCCGGTTGACCGGCAACTGCTCCTTTTGTCGCAAAGCGCGTTGAATGAAAATGAGGTAATTGCCCTCTTCACCAGCCTGCCGCAGTTGGAAGAGACTGATCGGTTGAGGGTCGCCCGTGCCATTCGGGATTTGTGGCAGGCTGATCCGAAGAAGTGGAACAAGAAAGAGTGCTCCAAAAAGCAGTGGGAAAAGGTCCAGCAACTCAAGAAGATTCTCGGTGAAGACTGATCCTTTCGTTGCCACTATCAGGCCGAATGTGCGCCCTTATTCGACTGGAGGTAATATTCACATAGCCCCAAGGTGGCAATCCTACACCATGACAGACTGGGGCGCGAGGGTGCTAGTCGGTAAAAGGAAAGACGCGACACCCTCCCGCGTTGCCCTCTTTTCCAATTTACATTACAATTTAAAAAAGTAATCCAAAATAAAAATGGAGGAAGCCATGGCCGTTACCGCCAGAATTACCAGCAAGGGACAGATCACCTTGCCGAAGCAGGCCCGGCAGGCGCTGGGGAGCGACGTCGTCGAGGTCGAAATCGCCGGCGGCGAGGTGCGGCTGCGCCCGGTGAAGAGCGTGGCCGGAGCGCTGCGCGGTTATGCCCGGGAGGCCAAACCGCTTTCGAGCGTGCGCGATGAGGTCTGGGAGGAGGTCGCCCGTGACCGAAAAGGCTGAGACCCTCCCCGACACCAACGTCGTTCTGCGCTTTTTGCTGGCCGATGTCCCCGAGCAGTTCGCGGCCGCCGAGAGTTTTTTCGAAAAGGTGCGCATCGGCAGCGAACGGGCGCTGGTTCTGGAAAGCGTCGTGGTCGAGTGCGTCTACGTGCTGACCAAGTATTACCGGGTGCCGAAAGAGGAGGTCGTGGCGACTCTGACCGAGCTGTTGCAGTACAAGGGAGTCGTCACCCCCGGCAAAGACCTCCTCGTCGCCGGCTTGCGCGTCTACGGCGAGAGTGGGCTGGATATCGTCGATTGCCTGCTGTTGGCCCAGGCGCGGGCGTCCGGGCGGCGAATTTTCTCTTTCGACAAAAAGCTCAACCGGCTCTCCCTGCCGCCGTCGTAGGGGCGTATGGACATACGCCCCTACCGAACCATACGCCCCACGCTGGCGTGCCCGTTTGACGCCGCCATTGCCGTCACCGGTTCGAATATGATACCGTATTCGAACCGGAGGTAGAAATCATGAAGCTCGAAAACGACATCCAGCCCGTCACTTATCTCAAGAGCCACGCCGCCGATCTGCTGCAGCAGGTCAACGACACCCGACGGCCGGTGGTCATCACCCAGAACGGCCATGCCCGCGCGGTATTGCAGGACCCTCGCAGCTTTGAAGAAATGCGCGAGGCGATCGCCCTGCTCAAGCTGATGGTGCAGGGGGAAGAGGACATCCGCGCCGGCCGGACGGTGGAACAGGAGGACGTCTTCGCCGGGATCGAGGCGCGGCTGGCGGCGCGCACGGAACCGGAGAAATGACCCCGGCCCGGCGTCGCGTCCTCTGGACGGCCATCGCCCGCGACGATCTCTCCGCCATCGTCGCCTGGCTGGCCGAGGAAAATCCCCTTGCGGCACGCGCGGCGCTGGAGCGTTTGCGCACCGCCGCCGCGCGCTTGCACGACTTTCCCGATCGGGGGCGGACGGTGCCGGAGCTGCGCCGGCACGGGATCGAGCTCTACCGCGAATTGATCGTCGCCCCCTGGCGGATCGTCTATCGAGCCGACGACCAGGCGGTTTTTGTGTTGGCGGTGCTCGACGGACGCCGCAATCTTGAAGATTTGCTGTTGGAGCGTTTGACCCGAAAATCGTAGGGGCGTATGGCCATACGCCCGTGCCGCGCCATACGCCCGTGCCGCCGGAACGCCCGGAGGAAATCCCGCCCATGATCCCTTGCGACCTTCACCTCTGCCTCGTCTCGGCCCAGGCGCTCCCCAACCTGCTGCCGGCCCTTGACCCTGCGACCAGACCGCGGGAGGTGGTGCTCCTTGTCTCCGATGGCATGCGGGAGCAGGCCCGGCTGCTGCGTGCCAACCTGGAAACCCTCGGCTGCATGGTGGGGGAGACGGCCATGCATCCCTACCGCATCGACGAGATCCGGGCGACGGTCCTCGACCTGCTGGCCCGATATGACGGCCGGCACGTTGCGCTCAATGCCACCGGCGGCACCAAGGTCATGGTCCTGGGCGCCTATGAGGTCTTTCGCGAACTCGGCCAGACCGTCTTCTACATCGACACCGACAATCATCAGCGCATCACCCTGCTGCCGACCCCAGCAACGGAACCGTTACCCGATCTGGCTACGGTAAAGCTCTCCCTCTCTGCCTACGGCTATGACATCGCCCAAAGCGGAGATTGCCGGGTCCTTCCGGAGCGTCAGCAGCTCGGCGATTACCTCGTTCGGCATGTCGAGCGTCTGAGCGGAGCCCTCGGCGTCCTCAATGCCTGCGCGGCCTCGGCCAAAAAAGATCTGCGGGGTCGCCTCGACGCGACGCACCTAACCAACCCGGCGGTGCAGGAGCTGCTGGCCCAATGTTCCACGGCCCGGCTTCTGGCGGTCGACGGCGACCGTCTGGTCTTTGCCGATGAATCGGCCCGCTTCTTCGCCAACGGCGGCTGGCTGGAGGAATACGTGCTCAAGGTCGTCAACCGCCTCAAGGGCCAGAAGCTGATCCGCGACCACCGGTGCAACGTGATCATCACCAAGGGCGACCAGGTGAAAAACGAGATCGACCTGGCCTTCACCGCCGGCAACCGGCTCCACCTGATCGAATGCAAAACCGCCCAGATGGTTGATCGGGAGACCAGGGAAGGACGCGCCGATGCGGTCGCCTACAAGCTGGAAACCCTGCGCGACCTGATCGGCGGCACCTTCGCCCGGGCCATGCTCGTCAGCTACCGGCGGCTGACCGACGAAGACCGCGCCCGCTGCCGGGAATACCGCATCGAAGTGGTGGAGGCCGCCCGCATCGGCGGCCTCTACGGGCACCTGCAGCGCTGGATCGGCTGACCCCACCCCCCCGCTCCTTGACAACCGCATAAGGAAACCGCAACGTTGCCGTCCTGGATTCGCGGCGGCGCGGGGCGCTATCCTCCCAAGCAACTGCAAAGGAGGCACCGCCATGATCGTCTACGTCACCACCCAGGGCTCCCGCGTCATCCGTGAAGGCCGCCACCTGCTGGTAAAACTCGGGGACGATCTCTGCCACACCCTCTTCATTCACAAGCTCGAACAGCTCGTCCTCTGCGGCAACGTCACCCTCACCCCGCCGGCGCTGACCCTTCTGCTGCGCGAGGATGTCGACACCGTCTTCCTGCGCCGGGACGGACGCTACAAGGGGCGGCTGGCGGTCGCCGAACCAAAGAACGTCTTTTTGCGCCGTCGCCAGTTCCTCCTTGCCGGCGACGAGGCCTTCTGCCTTGCCGCCGCCCGCCGCATCGTCCAGGGGAAACTTCTGAACCAGGCGACAGTGCTGCAACGCATCAAACGCACCCGCCAATCGAACGCCGCCGACGGCGCATGCGGAGCCGTCCGGGCCATGCTTGAGAAGCTTGACGGCGCCGTAAGTCTCAACGTGCTGCGGGGGATCGAGGGGCAAGCCAGCGCCGCCTACTTCGCTGGGCTGCGCTGCGGCCTCGACGAGGACTTTGGCTTCAAGCGGCGGGTACGCCGCCCCCCGACGGATCCGGTCAACTCGGTCCTCTCGCTCCTTTACACCTTTTTGATCAACCGTATGGTCGGCGCCGTACGCCTGGCCGCACTCGATCCCTATCCCGGCGTCCTGCATAGCCTCGACTACGGCCGCCAGGCCCTTCCTCTCGATCTGGTGGAAGAATTTCGCGCTCCACTGGCCGACACCGTGGCCCTGGCGCTCTTCAATCTACGGGTGCTGAAGAAGGAGGATTTCTACGTCCAGGAACCGTCCGTTTTGCCGCTGCCACCACGGGTCGAAAACGAACTCGACGCCGTCAGCCGCGACCCCCTGGGGGCGATGAGCCCCCTGGAGGACGAGGACGAGCTCTTCGACCTCCCCGACCAGCAACTCGACTCCCCCGGCGACGAGGTCGAGGGGCGTCGTTCCGCCGGAGCGGTCAAGCTTCACCCGGGCGCCTTCAAGAAGGTCATCGTCGCCTTTGAAAAGAAGATGCAAACCGAATTTCATCATCCCGCCGCCGATTGCCGAATGACCTACGCCGAGGCGCTGGTCTTCCAGGCTCGCCAGTTTCGGAGGCTGGTCGAAGGGGAGGCCGCCGAATACCATCCGCTGCAGTTGCGCTGAAGGGCGTGCCATGCTTGCCGTCATCACTTACGACATCACCTCCAACCGCCGCCGCGGCCGTTTGCACAAAAGCCTCAAGGAATTCGGCCTGAACACCCAGAAGTCGGTCTTCGAGTGCGAACTCGACGCCGCCGGCCTCGCCCGGATCGTGGCCCTGGCCCGGGAGTGGGTCGACCCGGCGACCGATTCGTTCCGCATCTACCGCTTCTGCGCCCGCTGCCAGCGGCAGGTGGCGGTCTCGGGGCAGGGGCTGAAAGTCGTCTCTCTCGATTTCATGGTGGTCTGATGAACCTCCTCGTCGCCTACGACATCGCCGACCCAAAGCGGTTGCAGCGGATCGCCAAGATTATGAAGGATTACGGACTGCGGGTGCAGCGTTCGATTTTCGAGGTTGAGGCGACGCCGGCGCTCTTTGCCGAACTGCGCCGGCGGACCGAAACGGCCATGGACCCGGCCGAGGATGGGGTCAAGTATTTTCCGGCCTGCGGGCCATGCGGCGAGGTCTGGTTCAACCTTGGTGCGGGGGGGCCCGGGCTGGACGAGGGGGAGTGGGTCATCGTTTGAGTCGGCTGGCGCCAACCTCTGGCGGTTCTCGGTTGAGTACGGTAAGATATGGATATTGCCTTGGAATGGACCCGGTCGTGAATGGAGGTCTGCGAAGGGGGGAAATCCCAAGGATGGCAAGAGGATACGGGCAGGTTGCGAGGTTTGGTGCGCGGGTTTTTGGTGCGGGCGCGGGGGGTCTGCGAAAGTTGGAGGGGAAATGTCTGATAATTTTACGAAAAAGGAGGTGAGAGTAGGAATAGACCTGAATCATGAAGGGATTACGACATACATAATTTAATTCTCCTGTATTAGACATGAAGGGATTATGGTAGGAATAGACCTGAATCATGAAGGGATTAC
>JBBQBQ010000068.1:0-15251 GCA_038317685.1 Desulfuromonadales bacterium
GGGGGGCGGTCGACTACGATGGGGGGCTGCGCGCCAAGTTCGATCTCCCGAATCTCACCGACAGGGTCAATCTGCTCATCGAAAGCGAGGCCGATAATCTCCCCCAGGACAACCGCATCACGACAAAGACCGGGGATACCCTGACCGATACCGTGAACAACAAGGATCTGAATGCCTCACTGCAGATCATCCTGCAAGAGATGGAACGCTGGGACCTGCGACTGCAACCCGGCCTCAAGCTCAAGCTCCCTCTCGACCCCTTCTTGCGACTCCGCTTCCGTTATCTGAATCCAATTAGTGCAGACTGGCTCACTCGCCTCACCCTGACGCCCGGCTGGTTCAACTCCCGTGGTTGGGAAGCACGTGCCCGCTACGACATCGAGGGAGCAACCGGTGGCGATAGCCTCTTTCGCTCCAGCTCCGAAGCGGTCTGGCTCCTCGATGAATCGCGCAACCTGGGCCTGACCCAGGCCTTCCTCTTCGCCCATGCCCTCAGCCGCCGGGACCAAATGGCCTACGAAGCGGGCGTCAATTGCGTGATCGATCCGGAATTCCAGGATACCGGCTACTTCGCCAGTGTCCGGTACCGGCGTGATATCTACGAGGGCTGGGTCTTCATGGAGGTGAAACCGCAGATCCAGTTGATACGGGACGACGACTTCAAGCCCGATGTATCCCTGGCTTTTACCCTTGAAATGCTCTTCGGTCGCCAGTACCAATAGCCGGCAACGCTTGCCGGCCTAACCGAGGTCGAGCCGTAGGCAACCTGCGACTCTTGCCACATGCCGTTCCGAAACCAAGAAAGCCGCGGCAACAGCCGCGGCTTTCTTGGTTTTACCGGTTGAATAATCCTCGATTATTTGACGACGAGCGCCAGCTTGTCGGAGATATTGTTCTGCAGCCAGCTGGCATCCCACCATTCCAGGGGATTCACATGCTGCCCGGCAACCAGGACGTCAAAGTGCAGATGGTCCCCTCCTGCGAGTCCTGTCGCCCCAGTGTTGCCGATGATCTGTCCCTTGGTGACGGTCTCTCCCGTTTTGACGCTGATCTGGCTCAAATGACCATAGAGGGTCTGCAAACCGAGGCCGTGGTCAATAATGACACAATTGCCGTAAATGCCGAAGTCATCGGCATGAATGATCGTCCCGGCGTTGGCCGCCTGAACCGGCGCCCGAGCGACCGAGGCGAGATCGATACCGAGATGGGTCTGATGATCGATGACCTGGCCGTTGTGGACATAGGTGCGCCGTTGAGCGAAACTTCCGGGAACGGCGGCGTTACGCTGGCTGAGAAAGACTCCTTGCCAGAGGGGACTGGCGCCGGACTGCTGGCCCAAGTCGAGGAGTGTCTGACTGTTCTTGGCACGCAGGTCGCGGTTCACTTTCAGAAAGAGTTCCAGGGGATCGGTGGTCTCCGGGAAATATTGTTGGAAATCGGGGACGATTTTGTTCTGTAAAAACGACTGGCTGACCTCGATCCGATCGGTCGGGAAGACCCGCGGATTGATATGAAAGTAGATGCCGGTGGTCCGCTCGTTGCCGGCCAAGTCGACCGTCACCACTTTCGGTACGAAACAGGAAGGGTTCATGTCCCATGGAAAGGTAAAGAGGGCGACATATTTCCCGGAGGGCTGCCGATAAGCGGGGAAGAAGAGATCCTGTAGCTTGACGCCGGCCGTTTCCACCGCTTCCGATACCGTGAAGACCACCATTCCCGCTCCCCCCTGATTGAAGTTGTGGTGGGGGGAAAGAATGGCGATCTGCGGCGGTTTGTTGTCGATTTGGAAGGCGAAGGACTGTTCGGTCACATTCCCCTGGCCGAAGCGGAAATGGCCGTGGTCGACGGCCTGGACCCGAAACTCAACGGGACCTTCTTCGAGGCCGGCTTTGACCGGATCGACCGTCTCAACGACGACGGCGGTTTCGGCGGGATAGTCGCGGCTGAAAAGTACGGTGCTTTTACCGGACTGCGTAGCAGTGATCTGCACCGTCTTCAGCCCAACCCCCGCGTCGGTCAGCTTTACCACCAGCGGCCGCTTGGCGGAGAGCGCCCCGCTTGCCGGGGTGACGGCCACCTCGGGAGGGGTGGTGTCGCGAAGCAGGATGGCGCCGATGACGAGTACTGCCAGAAGGAACGAAAAGAACAGTAGGCGTTTGAGCTTTTTCTTCAAGGAACAACCTCCGGGAAAGACAAACCGGAGGCCGATAGCCGGTCTCCGATTTGGTGAATATGAGCGCAACCGGACCATACCATGAAATAGCTTCCGGGACAATGGCAGAAAGCCCGGCAGTCCCTCGCAGGAGCAATGGGCGAAAAAAATAATTGTCGGCTTGCAATAGCCCACAGAAAAAGTTAAATTACATTAATTTCAAACCATGAGAAGAAGGTCCCCATGCGGATGGCACTGATCACCAAATTTACGCTTGTCACAAGTACCGTTCTGGCCCTTGCAATGGGCCTGTTCGCTTTCTTCAGTATCCAGGCTCTGGAAAGGATCAGCGTCGCCGAAGCCATCAAGGATGTCGACAACCTCAGCGAAACCATTCTGAGTACCACCTATCACCAGATGCTGGCCGACAACCGGACCGGAGTCTACCAGACCATCGCCGAAGTTG
Source organism: Desulfuromonadales bacterium (assembly GCA_038317685.1). Lineage (GTDB taxonomy): Bacteria > Desulfobacterota > Desulfuromonadia > Desulfuromonadales > DDH964 > JBBQBQ01. The sequence goes on from JBBQBQ010000068.1 coordinate 2,619, forward strand.
GCACTCAAGCGGCGGTTCGTCACATTCGTCTGATCAATAAAGACGGCATGATCCGCTATTCGACCAATCAATCTGAAATCGGGACCCAGGTCGACAAATCGACAGAAGCCTGCAATATGTGCCATGGACAGGAAGCAGTAACTCCACTGGTGCAAGCTTCATCCATGAGCCGCAGCCGCCGTTTTGTCGATGGCGGAGGTGAGGAAGTCATGGGGATGGCGCGAGGAATCTACAACCAGCTCTCCTGTGCTGCCGCTTGCCATGTCCACCCGCGGGGAGCGCGGCTGCTGGGGGTTTTGGATGTGACGGTATCGCTGGCCGAAATGAATAGCCAGATTGCCGCCTTTCGCCGCAATATGGCGCTGGCCACCTTGGGTCTGCTGGCGGTGCTAACCCTTACCCTCACCTTCCTGACTCGCCGACTGGTGCATCGGCCGGTGCGTCAATTGCTTCATCATACCCGGCAACTCGCACGCGGGGAGATGAGCGGGCGCATCGAAAATGTCCCCCGGGACGAGTTGGGGGAATTAGAGGAGGCCTTCAATGACATGACCTCCAGTCTGCGACGAGTCCAGGGAGAACTGCGGAGCCTGGCCAGTTCTCTGGAGGTCAAGGTCGAAGAACGGACCCACCAGGTCCAGGCGATTCAAGGACGGCTGGCCCGTTCGGAAAAGCTCGCCTCCCTCGGCGAATTGGTGGCCGGGATTGCCCATGAGATCAATAACCCCCTCACCGGCATCCTGGTCTTCTCTTCCCTGGCGCTGGAAAATCCACGACTGCACCCGGCGCTGCGCGAAGATTTGGAAACGATCTCCCGGGAGACCCAGCGTTGTGCCGGGATTGTGCGCCGACTCCTGGAGTTTTCCCGAGAGGCAAAGCCCGAGAAGAAACCCGAATCCGTCAATCGAATCCTCGACAAAACCCTGCGTTTTCTAGAGAATCAGGCGGCCTTTCAAAATGTCCGCATCGTTCGCCATTTCGGCACCAACCTGCCCCTGATTCCGGTCGATGTCAATCAGCTCAAACAGGTCTGTATGAATATCCTCATCAACGCCGCCCAGGCCATGCCCGGGGGAGGGGAATTGACCCTCAGCACCGGTTTTGACGTGGTTAAACGGCAGGTATTCGCGAGCATCCGCGATACGGGGTGCGGCATTCCGGAAGAAAACCTTAAACGCATTTTCGATCCCTTCTTCACCTCCAAGGAACAAGATGGGACCGGCCTGGGGTTGTCAGTATCCTTTGGCATCATTGAAAACCACGGCGGGACCATTGAGGTGGACAGCGTAGTTGGAGAAGGCTCGACCTTTACCGTTGTCCTTCCGATGGAATCGGTGGAGATGGAATCGGTGGAGGGTGGTTCGGTGGAGGGTGGTTCGAAACTCCCGGCACGGGACTGGCAGATGTCAGGAGAGGCCGTGGGAGATGGGCCCAACCTTTGACGGACCGGCGGTCGGTGAGGAAGGCTTATGCTGAGGAAGGTTTATAAATCCTGCTCAGCGAAACGCTGACGGGCGGAAAGCCCCTGCTTTTTGAGAAGGGCCTGAAAGTTGGGCCTTAACATTCCGACTTCTTCGGCGGCCCGCGTCACGTTCCAGTCGTTGCGACGCAGAGCGTCGAGGACGAAAGCCCGTTCAATCGTTTCCACCGCATGCTCGCGGAGCAGGCGTTTGCGCTCCTTGAGCTCCTCCATGGTCTGAGGGACCTGGTCGGGACTAGCCCTATTGCCTTCTTCCGAAACCTGCAGCTCAAGATCGAGGCACTGAATGACATCCTCTTCGGCGAGGACCGAGGCGCGTTCGATGAGATTCTCCAACTCCCTGACATTACCTGGGAATTGGTAGTTTTCCAACAATTCCAGAGCATCTGGGGCAACCCCACGCAATTCCTTCCCCAACTCCTCCGAAAATTTCCTTAGGAAATGTCCGATCAAGAGCCGCAAATCGCCCTTGCGCTCCCTTAAAGGGGGTAGGTCGATCGGAATGATGTTGAGGCGGAAATAGAGATCTTCGCGAAAGGTGCCGGCCGCCACCATCGCCTTGAGATTGGCGTTGGTGGCCCCGACCAAGCGGATATCGATCGGCTGGGGTTGGGTGCCGCCGATCGGCTGCACCAGGCGTTCCTGAAGGACGCGCAGCAGTTTGGCCTGGGTGGTGAGGCTGAGGTTGGAAATTTCGTCGAGGAACAGGGTCCCGCCGTCTGCCACCTTGAAGAGCCCGGTCTTGGTTTGCACGGCCCCGGTAAATGACCCTTTGACATGACCGAAGAGTTCGCTTTCGAGGAGATTTTCGGCGAGGGCGGTGCAGTCGACGGCGACGAAAGGGGCATTACGGCGAAGGCTGTTGCGGTGGATAGCCTGCGCCACCAGTTCCTTGCCGGTTCCGCTTTCACCATTGATCAGGACCGTACTATCGGTCGGCGCCACCTGCATGATGCGCCGGTAAATTCTTTGCATTTCACGGCTTTCGCCGATAAAGCCGTCGAAGCCGTGGTGTTCCTTCAGCTCTCGATGAAGGAAGACATCGTCGAGGAGGACCGCCTTCCGATCGAGAGCGTTGCGGACTTTTTCGGTGATAACCTCGGGGGTGAATGGTTTGGCGAGGTAATCGACGGCCCCGTTTCTCATCGCTTCAACTGCGGTATCCACGGTGGAATAACCGGTGATCATGATGATCGGCACTGCCGGGTGCAGAATGCGAACCTGCCTGAGAACCTCAAGGCCGCTCATCCCGGGCATCTTGAGGTCGGTGATGACCAGGGCGAAATCCTTCTGGTTCATCCGTTCCAAACCAAGATAACCGCTTGGTGAGGTGGTCACGGCGAAGTTTCGCGCCGTGAGGATGCGACGCAGCCCTTCCCGTATAACCTCGTCGTCATCGATGACTAGAATGTGAGGCGATTCCATTGCCGGACTCCTCGGAATTAAAAACGATTCATAATATCCCTCATAAAGCCCCCGAGTCAAGTCCTTCTCAGGAAATCTTCTACCGTTAAATTTTTCACAATTGTATGAATCAATTATACACCCCCGTTATTTAATAAAATCCGTTTAATTTCGGAGACTTTCCTGGTTTCGGTTGGGTTCTTTAGGCAAGGATCGCGGTTTGCCGCATGTTCCCAACATACTACGGGAATCTGGCCGGGGCCGCCAGGAGTTTGGTCCCCCACAAGAAAAGCCTTTGGTTTCGATATGTTAAATAATTTAAATAAAAAATATTAATGTTGGTACGGTGACTGCATTATCTCTGGGCGTAAGGAAACAACTTTAGGGAAAGGAGCATGAGTTATGAAAAAGCTGATATTGCAGGGAGCGCTGACGTTCGGGGTTGCTGGTACCGCCTTGGCCGCCGGTGCGGTGGAAAGTGGGGGTGGTGGACTGATGATCGCTCTCTTCCTCGGGTTTGTCGCCGTTATCGTTGTTTTTCAGACGATTCCTAGCCTGATCCTCTTCTTCCTGGTGGTTCGAGAACTGCTGACCGGCCGGCCGCGAACGGCGGCGAGGGTTGTGAAACGGGATGAGGTAGGCTGAGATCGATCCGGTAAGACTGGCAACGGAATTCAGGGAGGCGCGATGTGATCCGCAGACTACTCATTGCCGACAAAGACCTGGAGTCCAGAAGACGGCTGGCCAATCTCTTCATCGAGTCCGGCTACCACGTGACGGTCACCGATTCGGCAGCAAACGCTCTTTACGATGTTATTAAGAACACCGCCCAAGTGGTTATTTTGAGCAGTGAATTCGACGAGGTCCGGGCTGCCGACCTGATCCCGTTGCTCAAGAGGTGCAACCCTCACCTGACCGTCATCCTCGTCACCGGCGAACTTTCCCTTCCCCTGGTCCGGCGGCTGCGCCGGGAAGGGGTCTTCTACCACGCTCTAAAGCCCGTCAAGCCGGAGGATGGGCAAGAAATACTGGAGGCAGTCCGCTGTGCTTTTGAAAGTCTGGTTCTTCAGGAATCGCGACGGCCCGCCTGAAACGCGCGCCGTAACATCATTCAACCCAGGAAAAAGGAGGCTGTCATGAACGGAACCCGGACATTTTTGACAACGTTGGCAGTACTGGCCAGTGCTCTTCCCGTCTACGCGGTAGACACTGCCAAAACCTATCACAGCGGCATCCTGGTCCTGGCTTTTCTCGGCCTGTGCGCGCTGTTGGTGGTGGTCCAGCTCATCCCCTCGCTGCTTATGCTCTTCGGCTGGATGAAGGGGCTGGCTCGGGGTACGGCTGAAGACAAAGTAAAAAGCGAGGTCAAAGCCGGCTGATGTGTCGGAACTGACCACTGACCAAAGGAGTCGGCCATGTTTGAATCATTCGGAGCGTTTTTTCAATCCATCGGCGAAGTGCAGGAAGTCTTTACTCTGGTTGATTTCTACCAGTACATCAAAGGGGTCGAATATTTGATCTGCGTCGCGTTCTTCATCGCTTTCCCGATGTTCTATCGTTATCTGCACGGCAGTATTCCCCCGCACCGGGATCAACACTGACGCGCCGTGGCTGCCAAGGAGGAGATGCGCATGTACGCCATTTGGAAAAAGCTATATCGGGGCATGGCTGTCGCCGCGGTTCTGACCCTGACCGCAGGCGGAGCCGGTGCCGCTCAGGAGCCCCCCGCAACGGTTGAAATAAAATCTCTGGCCCAGCTTTATGGTGCGGTGTCCTTCGACCATGCCGCGCATGTTTCGCTGGCCGACGGCTGCGCCACCTGCCATCACCACACCACCGGCAGTGCGCCCTTGAGCCCTGATTGTCAACGCTGCCATGCCGGGGGAGAAGTTTCCGCCCAGGTCGGTTGCGGTGACTGTCACTCCAGGGCACCCTTCTCGGCCGAGTACCTGCGGGAGAAGGATGCGGATGTGCAGCGTTACCACACCGATCAGCCAGGGCTCAAGGCCGCCTATCATCTATCCTGCATGGGTTGCCACGAGGAGAACGATGGACCTACGGGCTGCACCGATTGTCATGCCCGGAGCGACGCAGGTGATGCATTTTTCCATGCGGGAGCCTATGCCCCCGCCGGCGGTGCCAAGGGTGGGGCCGGCCATTGAACGACCTGCCCAGGTGCCGGTGATAACCGAATTTTACGTAACCAAGGAGATGGAGTCATGACCCAGATCAGCCGTAGACGATTCCTGGCGGCCAGCCTGGCCGGCGGCGCGGCCGTGACCTTCGCCCCGGCCCGCAAGGCGCTGGCGGCCGGGTCTTTCGAGGGCTATCCCAACGCCATGGGAGTATTGGTCGACCTGACCCGCTGCGTTGGCTGCCGCAGCTGCGAAGCTGCCTGCAACCGCGAACAGCAGTTGCCCGCCCCGAACGAGCCTTTCGACGACCAGTCGGTCTTCGATCAGACCTTTCACGATGGAACCCAGAAACGCCGGACCGACGAATCCCACTACACCGTGGTCAATCGCTACCAGCCGGAAGGGAATTCGGCCCCGGTCTACCGCAAGCAGCAGTGCAACCACTGTAGCGAGCCGGCCTGCCTGACCTCCTGCTTCGTCAATGCCTATACCAAGACCAAGGAAGGAGCGGTGATCTACAATTCGAAGGTCTGCGTCGGCTGCCGCAACTGCATGATCGCGTGCCCCTTCAATATGCCGGCCTACGAATATTCGAGCGTTCTCAACCCGATGGTCAAGAAGTGCATCTTCTGTTATGACACCCGGGTCAAATTCGGCCAACCGCCGGCCTGCGTGGAGATCTGCCCGCAGGAGGCTCTGACCTTCGGCTATCGCAAAGATCTGCTGCGCATTGCCCGGGAGCGGATCGAAAAGAATCCGAAGAAATATGTCGATCATATCTACGGGGAGACCGAGGTCGGCGGGACCTCCTGGCTCTACCTTTCGCCGGCCCCCTTCGATCAGGTCGGGTTCGACGCGACCCTGCAGAAGGAGCCGATCATCAACAACGTGAAGGATTTTCTCGCGACCGTCCCCATGGTCCTGGCAATCTGGCCGGCCCTCTTCAGCGGTTTCCACCTGCTGGCCAAGCGCAAAGAGGGACACGGTGAGGAACACGACCATTCTGAGCAGGAGGATACCAAATCATGAAAGCTCTGATCGACAAGGGTTGGAAACCTCTTGATGGGGAGGAAAAGGCGCCCGGCCGCCATCGGAGCTTCCTGGAGAAACTCTTCCTGGGCCTGACGCCTCAGCAATATTTATCCCAGGCGCTGCGCAATCCCTTCAACTGGCTGGTGGGGATCATTTTTGCCATCGGTCTGCCGCTGATCGCCAGCCGTTTCATCTTCGGGCTGGGGTCGGTGACCCACAGCTCCAACGACTATCCCTGGGGGCTGTTCCTTGGTTTCGGTCTCTTCAGCATGGTGCCGCTGTCCGCTTCAGGGTTCATGCTGGGAACGACCGTCGAGGTCTTCGGCCGCCACGATTTCGAACCGATCGAACGCCTGGCGCTCCTTAACGGCCTGCTTGGCTACCTCTTCGCTGTCATCTACCTGATGATCGACCTCGGTCAGCCCTGGCGACTCCCCTATCCGATGGCGGTCGCCTTCGGACCGGCCGCGGTCCTGTTCCTGGTCGGCTGGCACGTTGCTGTCTATCTGACGGTCCAGGTGGCGGAGGTCTCCTTCTCCTTCTTCGACTGGATGCGCTGGGTCGGAGGCAAACGCTTCATCCGTCGCATCACGCTGGGATTGACGGTGTCGGGGATCATCCTCTCGACCCTCCATCAGGGAGCCCTCGGTGCGCTCTTCACCTACGCTCCCGGCAAGGTTCATCCCCTCTGGTATTCGGCCTCCTTCCAGTGGATATTCTTCCTCTGCTCGGCGATTCCCGGAGGGTTGTGCATGGTCATCGCCGTCAGCACCATCGCTAAAAAGACCATGGCCTGGCGCTGCGGTCCGGCCTTCCTGGGCAACCTCGACCGGTTGACCTTCGCCCTCGGCAAGGGGGCCGGCATGGGCCTGATCACCTATCTGGCCATCAAGTTGATCGGTATTGCCCATGACAACGAATGGGCCTATCTTGCCACCGGATGGGGGCAATGGTTCATGCTGGAATTGGCGGCTGGGGTTATCCTGCCGCTGGTTCTCATCACCTATGGCATCCGTCACCAGCGAGTCGGTTTAGTGCGCACCGCAGCTTTCGTGACCGTCCTCGGCATCGTTCTCAATCGCCTGAACACGGCGTTGATCACCTTCAACTGGAAGCTCTATCAGGAGATTCCGCACTGGAAAGAGTTGATCATCAGTATCACCGTCTTCGCCATCTATCTGGTGACTTATCGCTTCATCCTTTACCGGCTGCCAATTCTCTACCGGATGCCGGTGGAGGTCACCGTCCCGGAAACGGTTAAGGAATCGGCCCATATCCGGGAACCGGCGCCGGCAGTATCTGGGGCCTATCGCACCATGGACAACGAGTGAACCGCTGCGGGGGCACGGTGTAGGCTGCCGTGCCCTCCTAGCGGGCGGCCGGGAATATAACGGCTGACGACTAAGGGTTCACGTCGAGAGGGGTCTGCCATGTTTAGAAAAATCTGTGCCCGGGCCATCATACCGGTCGCCCTGGCGGTGACCGGTTTCGTGGTCCTCTGCTGTATCCTTCTCTATTCCCTCATCAAGGGAGACCTCATCGACCACGAGGCCAAGCAGTCGGCGGCCCTCGCCGGAACAGTTCTCAAGTCGGCCCGTTACGTCATGTTGCGGGACGACCGGGAAACCCTTCGCAATATCCTCCAGAACATCGCCGCCCAAACCGGAGTGGAGCATACCCGGATCTTCAACAAGGAGGGGAGGGTGATGTTCTCCGGCAAGCCGGAAGAGCTCAATCAGACCGTCGATACCCGGGCTGAAGGGTGTTCCGGGTGCCATTTCGGGCCGGAACCGGTCGCTCTGCCGGAACTCAATCGCATGACCCGGCGCTTCACCAACGCCCGCGGTATGGAGGTGCTGGCCGTCACCGCCCCCATCTTCAACGAACCGGAATGCAGCGGTACCGCATGTCATCCCCCTCTGGCGCGACAGAAGGTTCTCGGCATGCTGGATATCGGTCTTGATCAAGCACCCCTTCACAATGCTTTGGCGATCCTTCGGTTGCGAATGACCCTCTTCAGCCTCATGGTCCTGGTACTGACGGTCGGCGGAGTGGCCGCTCTTCTCAACCGTCAGGTTTTCATCCCGATCCGTCGTTTAAGTGACTTTACCAATAGCGTCGCCGATGGTAATTTGGACGAACAACTGGCCGGGGGTTGCGGCGAACTGGAAGACGTTGCCGCCCAGTTCCGGAAGATGGCGACTGACCTTGGCGAAGCGCAGCGTCGGGTCCGGCAGCTGGAGGCTGCGATTGCTGTGGAACAGACTTCAGTCCTGGCCTGCGAAGGGGTGGTTAATGATGTTCCGGAGCCCGCAAGGGAAGACCAAGACGCCGGCCGGGCTCAAGCCAGGGGAGCAGACCCCCGAACACGCCCAGCTTCGGCAGGAGATCCGAAAAAAGATTCGTAGGCTGCAGGCCCGGGCCAACGGCGGGGTGTGGGTGCTGGCAGCCTTTATGCTTCTCAGCATCCTCGCTTTTCGGAACTTCGACCTCCTCCCTCCTCTGTCGGAGGGGGTGCGCCGGATTCTTGGGCCGTCACCGCCGGTTCGACTGATCCAGGTGGCACTGGTGGTCTACGGGTTCAGTGGCACGGTTTTGATTCTGGCCCGCATGGCGCGCGGGACGGCGCCCGGGAACGCCTGGCTGCAGTTGGGGTACCTTGCTGCCTTTTTCGGTTTCTTCCACTTCGCAGGAGCGCTGGGCGAGAATTTTTGGGCGGTGTTGACGGCGGGGGTGACGGTTGTTGGCCTGCAGGCCTTCCAGGGCTGGAGCCACTGGAGCGAACAGGCCCGGGAAGAGCAGGATCGGCTGGCCCGGCTGGAGGGGGCGAAGCGACCTCCGGACCTCGTTTCCTGAGAAGTTGACGACGGTCGAGACATAAAGATGGAAGGGTACAAGCCGCGATTCAGGTCGCGGCTTGTACTGTTCAGGGGTGCTGAATCTCCCTGATGGCCTTGGCCAGACAGGCGCGAATCTGGGTGCTTTCATTCATCTCCAGAACGGCGCGGGCGACTTTGCGTGCTCCCTTGGCGGAAATGTCGCGGAGCAGCAGCTTGGTGCGGGGGATGAAAGGGGCCGGCATGGAGAACTCGCGGATTCCCATCCCGACCAGGACCAGGAAGTTGAGGGGATCGGAAGCCATTTCGCCGCACAGGCAGAGCCCCTTGCCGAGATCGTTGGCGACCATCGCGACGTCGTTCAGGACCTGCAGAACGGCCGGATGCAGGGGATCGTAGTATTTGCTGACCAGGGGATTGTTGCGGTCGGCGGCAAGCATGTACTGGATCAGGTCATTGGTCCCGAGGGCGAAGAAGTCGACCTCCTTCGCCAATTGGGCGGCAAGACGAACCGCCGCCGGAACTTCGATCATCACCCCGAGAGGGATCTCTTCGGCAGCAGGGACTCCTTCGGCCGCAAGGGCTGCCCGCGCCTCGGCGATCACCCCCTTGCAGGCCCGTACCTCCCCCACGCTGGAAATCATCGGGAACAGGAGTTTGACCGGTCCGTGCAGCCCGGCCATGAGGATCGCCTCGATCTGGGTCCGGAAAATATCTCGATTATCGAGGGAGACCCGCACCGAACGCCAGCCCATGAAGGGGTTGTCTTCCTTGGGGGGGCTGAAGTAGGGGAGGGCTTTGTCGCCGCCGATGTCCAGGGTGCGGATCGTCACCGGATGGCCGGCGAAGCCTTCGATCACCTTGCGGTAGAGTTGGTATTGCTCGTCGCGGTCGGGGAAGCTGTTCCGGGTCATGTAGGGGAATTCGGTGCGATAGAGTCCGACCCCTTCGGCGCCGTTGCGGCGGGCGACTTCCACGTCGGAGACCAGGCCGATGTTGGCCCGCAGGACGATTCTGACCCCGTCCCGGGTCACCGCCGGCAGGTCGCGAAATTCTTCCAGCCGGTGCAGCTCCCGGCTGTTGTCCTCCTCCAGCCGCCGGTATTCGGCGGCGACCTTTTGCGTTGGGTTGACATAAAGGAAGCCGGAGTTGGCGTCGAGGATCAACGGTGCTTCCGGCGCAACCGCTTTCAGGGCGCCGCGGACTCCGACCAGCGCCGGGATACCGAGGGACTTGGCCATGATGACCGCGTGGGAATTCCGCTCTCCGGCCTCTGTGACGATTCCTCGCAGCTGTTCATGATCGAGGGCGGCCATGTCCGAGGGGAGGATTTCGCGGGCAACGAGGATGCCGGGCGTGCGCAGCTGCAGGATCTGGTGCTCCTGCCCCACCAGATGCGCGAGAACCCGGCGGCCGATGTCCTCCATATCGGCGGCACGCTCCCGCAGATAGGGGTCGTCCATCCTCGCAAAGGCCTCAAGGTAACCGGCGACCACCTTCTTGAGGGCGTAAGGGGCGCTGTGGCCGTCGTGGATCTCCCGCTGCAGCTTGGTGAGAAAAGAGCGGTCTTCGAGGATCATCAGGTGGGTGTGGAAGACCTCCGCATCGCTTTCAGAGAGCCGTTCAGCGACCCGTTTTTCCAGAAACAGGGTCTGAATGCGGGCCTTCTCGAGCGCGCCGTCGAGGCGCGCCAATTCCTCCTCGGCGATAACCTGCTCTTCGTCGAGGATGTCGGCGAAGCCGAGTTTTTCATCAAGGACGTGGGCAGGACCCGAGACGACTCCCGGGTAGGCGACAGTCCCGCGCAGCGCCGCCTCGCCCTCGGCATCTTTAGGCGGTTCACGGTGCAGCAGGGACTGCCGGGTCTTCTCGAGTTCCAGGGCAAAACGGTTCGACTCCTCTTCCTTCAGGCGGATCGAATCGAGGAGCCGGGCGTTGATGACGATGGAGGAAACCTGAAAAGCGATGGTGGTCAGCGCGCTGATCTCTTCACCGCTGAATTGGCGGGCTTCCACCGTCTGCAGGACGATGACGCCTAAGGGTTGCTTGCGATCGAAGAGGGGAATGCCGAGGAAGGAATGGAAACGCTCTTCGCCGGTCTCCTTGAAGTAGCGGTAACGGGGGTGGGACTGAGGTTCGAGGATCGCCACGACATGCTGTTCCTGGGCGGCCATGCCGGTCAGGCCCTCGCCGATGCGCATGGTGACCTTGCCGATGGAACGCTGCGACAGGCCCTTGCTGGCCCTAAGTCGAAGGATCTGCTGGTCTGCGTCGAGGAGATAGATCGAACAGACCTCGGTCCGCATGCGCCGCGCCACCAGCGTGACGATATTGCGCAGGGTTTCGCCGAGGTCGTGGGACTGGAGGATCAGGGCACTGATATCCTCCAGGGTAGTGACCCCGATCTTCTCGCGATCTTTACGAGGTGCCATGTGAACGGTTCCCTCCGTCAGCGATCAGAACTGAAATGAACTGCTGCTAATGGTATCGAAAGTTCCCAGCGATGGCGATAAAAAAACGCCGCACGGGGGAGAGAGGTCCCGTGCGGCGAAAGGGGATGGATTCCGGTCGGTATGGAAGCTTTAATCCCCGTGCAAGTTGTCTGACCATTTTGCAAACGATGTGCCAAGACCGCTGGCTGGATGAAAAGTGAGGAAACATGGCGTTTCCCAGGAGGAACCTCTGTTTTGTAAGTGACAGGATTCGACTGAAAGGTGTGCCACCGATGGCAGCGCAGCCGGGGTGAAAACAAAAAAATACCGGAAAAATAATTAATATCGGCTTGTTGAGTGAGTGTGCCAGTTATGACAGATGTCCCGAGCACAGGTGTGCCTAATTCGGCCCAATGGCGGAGTTTTCCAGAGTTTTCTCGCCAAAATCCCGCCCTTTGATGCCATGGCGGGTGAGCATCCGGTAAAAGGTGCGGCGAGGGATGCCCGCCAGGCGGGCGGCCTCGGAGACATTGCCGGCACTCTCCTGAAGATAGCGCTTGATGAGACTCTTCTCCACCAACCCGATCTGCTTGTCCTTCTGGTCGCGGAGCCCCGCCCCTCCCGGGCTGCCGATCGGTCCTCCGTCCAGGCTGAGGTCGGCAAAGATCACCGGCAGGTTTTCGAGACGGATGACCTGGTCCTGGGTGAGGACCGCGGCCCGCTCGATGATATTCTGCAATTCCCGGATGTTCCCCGGCCATGGGTAGCGCTGCATCGCCTGAATGGCCCGCTCATCGATGCCGAGGACCGGTCGATTGACCCGTTGGCTGGCCCGCGCCAGAAAATGTTGAACCAGGCTGGGGAGAGAATCAAGGCGGCTGCGTAAGGGCGGCATGGTGATGGTGAAGACGTTGAGCCGATAGAAGATATCTTCGCGGAACCATCCTTCCTTGACGCCGATTTCCAGGTTCTTGTTGGTGGCGGCGATGAGCCGGACATCGACCTTGATCGGGGTGTTGCCGCCGACCGGACGCAGTTCGCCCGAATCAAGGACGCGCAGCAGTTCCGCCTGGACCTTGGGGGTGATGTCGCCGATTTCATCGAGGAAGATGGTGCCCCCGTTGGCTGCTTCGAAGAGCCCTTTCTTGTCGGCGATAGCCCCGGTGAAGGCCCCCTTTTTGTGGCCGAAAAGTTCGCTTTCCAGAAGGCTGTCGGTCAGGGTCGTGCAGTTGAGGGTGACCAGCGGCTTGTCCGAACGGTGGCTCTGCTGGTGAATGGCCCGGGCCGTGAGTTCCTTGCCGGTGCCGCTTTCG
>JBBQBQ010000069.1:0-15231 GCA_038317685.1 Desulfuromonadales bacterium
GGCGTTTTCCGACCCCCTTCAGGTCCGGGCCGAGGGTTCCACCTTCCTGGTCGAGGCGGTGGCAGCCCTTGCAGCCCTGCGAGTTGATGAGTTCCCGGGCGAGGGCCTCGTCGGCGGCGTGGACCGGCCAGGGGCCAAGCAGGAGCAGACAGGTGACGGCCAGGAGCATCGGGCGGATATTGGGCATGGGCAGCCTCCGGGGGGGGCAAAGCAGGTGGTTGCGCCAGTTCATACCACGACCCGGGGCGGTAGGGCAACCAACTGGGGAAAATGGGTTGATATTGGCCGGCGGCGCCGTTAAACTTAGGCGCCCGGCCTCCCCCGGGCCAACCCCAGGAGAATCGTCATGCTCATCGTCATGGACCATAGCGCCTCCCCCGAACAGATTCAAGCGGTCACCGCGGCAGTCCAGGCGATGGGTTTGCAGGCCGAACCGATCCCCGGCAGCCAGCGTACCGCCATCGGCGTCCTCGGCAATCAGGGGCCGGTCGACGACACCGCTATCCGCGACCTCCCCGGGGTGCGCGAGGTGATCTCCGTCAGCAAGCCCTACAAGCTGGTTTCCCGCGATTTTCATCCCGAAGCCACCGTCGTCGAGGTGGCCGGGGTCCGCATCGGTCAGGGAGAAAAACCGGTGATCATCGCCGGTCCCTGCTCCATCGAAAGCGAATCACAGATGCTTGCTTCGGCCTCCCTGGTCAAGGCGGCCGGTGCCCAGGTGCTGCGGGGCGGGGCGTTCAAGCCGCGCACCGGGCCCCACTCCTTCCAGGGGCTGGGGGTGCCGGGGCTCAAGTTGCTGCGCCAGGCGGGGGATGCCGTCGCTCTGCCGGTCATCACCGAAGTCATGCGCATCGAGCAGCTGGAGGCGGTTTGCCGTTACGCCGACATCCTGCAGATCGGCGCCCGCAATATGCAGAACTTCGATCTCCTCAAGGAGGTCGGACGGCTCTCCCATCCGGTCTTGCTCAAGCGGGGTCTGGCCGCCACCCTGGAGGAATTCCTTGCCGCCGCGGAGTATCTCCTCGCCGAAGGGAACAAGCAGGTGATCCTTTGCGAGCGGGGCATCCGCACCTTCGAACGCGCCACCCGCAACACCCTCGACCTCTCGGTTGTGCCGCTGATTCAGGCCATGAGCCATCTGCCGATCATCGTCGATCCGAGCCATGCCACCGGCAAGCGTTCGCTGGTGCCGATCATGGCCAAGGCGGCCCTGGTCGCCGGCGCCAACGGGGTGATGATCGAAGTCCACCCCGAGCCGGACAAGGCTCTCTGCGACGGGGCTCAGAGCCTCACCGGGGACGGGTTCGGCCACCTGATGAACGACATCCGCGGTCTTCTGAGCTACCTGGGGTATTGACCCAAAGGCTCCGGCGGCTTGTCAGTCGGGACGGTTTCGGGTATCTTTAAGGCGCTGTGCTGAGTAAAACGGTCATCAATTGCATGCCAAGGAAGGACGATTCATGGCGAACAGTGTTGAAATCATTTCGGGAGTCCACTGGGTCGGGGCCAGGCATCCGGATCTGGAGGTCTTCGACGATCTCTTCCCGACCCACAACGGCACCACCTATAATTCCTACCTGGTTCGGGGTCGGGACAAGACTGCGTTGATCGACACCGTGAAGGCCCCCTTCACCGAGGAGTTTTTCTCCAAGGTTGAAGAACAGCTCCCTCTCGACCAGATCGACATCGTCGTCGTCAACCACACCGAGCCTGACCACTCTGGAGCCCTCGGCGCCCTGCTGGAAAGGAATCCGAACCTCACGGTCTACTGCAGCAAGGCGGCTGAGAACTTCCTCAAGCAACTCCTCCACAAGCCGTTCAAATGCCACGTGGTGGCCGATGGGGAGAAAGTCGATCTCGGCGGGCGGACCCTGCGCTTCATCCTGGCCCCTTACCTGCACTGGCCCGACACCATCTTTACCTATCTGGAGGAGGAACGGATCCTCTTCTCCTGCGACGCTTTTGGTGCCCACTACTGCGCCAACAAACTCTTCGACGATGAAATTCTTGATTTTTCAGCCGATTTTTATTTTTACTTCGACTGCATCATGCGCCCCTTCAAGGACAAGATTCGCGAGGCCCTGGCCAAGATAGAAGGGTTGCCGTTGACGATGGTCTGCCCTTCCCATGGGCCGATCCGTCGCTCCAGCTACCTGCATGCCATCAACGCCTATCGGCAATGGGCCGCTCCACCCCCCCGCGGCGACCGGCCCAAGGCCTTGATGGTGGTCCTCTCCTCCCACGGTAACACCCGGTCCATGGCCAGTGTCATCAAGGCGGAATTGGAAAAACAGGGGATCGAAGTTTCCCAGTTGCCCCTCTCCGGGATGCGCGACGACGATTACCGCAATGCCCTGGAGCAGGCTGACGTATTGCTGATCGGCACTCCGACCATCCAGCGCGATGCTCCGCCCCATGTCTGGCATGCTCTGTCGCTGATCTCCTCGGTCACCCCCAAGGCCAAGCTTGGCGCGGTCTTCGGCTCCTTCGGCTGGAGCGGCGAGGCGGTGAAGATGGTGGAGCAGCGGCTCGAAGGCCTCAAATATAAACTCGCCACCGGCAGCATCTCCTTCCGCTTTACCCCGACCGAGGAAAACCTCGCCGCCTGCCGGCAATTCGCCGATCAGGTCGCCAACGCGGTCCTCTGCGAGGAATAGTCTTCCCGTCGGGAAAAAAACACAAGCGCCGGCCTTCACGGCCGGCGCTTGTGTTTTCCCCTGAAATTGGACTTCGGCAAACGCTATCCGCCGAGCAGGCCCTTCTTCATGTCATCATCCGCCGGTTCGTTGCCGAGATAGATCAGCAGAATCCCTTGGCCGAGCGCCGGGTCATTGAGGGAGCCGAGGGCTTTGCCGTTTTGGCTGGCAGTCACGGTGCCGTCGGGGAAGACCTGCAGGTCGACCTGATCACCGCGAACGAAGTCATTCCGGAACCAGCCGAGGAAGGCCTTGGCGGCGGGACTGGTCGCGACCGGCGGGGCATTCTTGGTCAACCCCTCGGCAAAAGCGTCAATGATTTTTTCCTTTTCTACCTTGCCGTAGAGGAAGTCCATGCGGATCAGTTTGGGGCCACCGGTAGCCAGGACCGCCTCGGTGCTGGCTGCTTTGCGGGTGGTGTAGAGAGAACCGATATAGATTTTGAAGAAGAATTTCTTGCGAATGCCGTAACCGTTGAGCTGCAGGTTCTGACCGGCGATCTCGACCTGCGGCGCCAGGTTGACCCCGGCCACCTCCACCGCCCCGGCGATCCCGGAAAGGAGCAGCAAGAGGGACAAGGACAGGGCTGGAAACCATTTCATGGGGGGTCCTTTCAAAAAGAGAGGTGGTTGGTCAGGGACGTTTCCTCGGCCTGGTATTTTTCTCCGCCGGCGATGTAGCGGGTGCTTAAAAAGAGGGTGGCAACCAGCAGAACGCCGATGGCCGGTTGGAGTTTGAGGAGGTACCACAGGGTGCCGCCAACGGCCAGGGCAATAAGGAAGTCTCGGAGGAGATTCATGGGAGTTCACCTTCTTATAGGATTCAGGATTCGGGGCCAGCGCGCTGATCGCCCGTTGCTTGCCTGGGGTTGGGGGAGCGCCGCTCCGGGTTGGGCCGTCCGTCAGGATTTTTGCGGAAGTGCTTGCGACACGTTAGCCAAGCGCCGGGAAAAGGTCAAGCGCCTTGCCGCGGGGGAGGCGGCCTTTTTACCTTGCCATGGCGAGGAACATGCTCCTAAAATTTCCTGCCCGACCGCTCTCCCCTCGATTTGAAGGAATAGACGTGTCCCCATCCGCTCTCATTGCCACCGTCGCTGTGGCTGCGCCCCTCGACAAGACCCTTTCCTACCTGGTTCCCGAAGGACTGCGGGAGGGGTTGCGGGTCGGGGTGCGTTTGGAGGTCCCTCTTGGAAAACGGCGGGTCGTCGGTTATCTGCTGGCCCTGGCAAAGGGTGATTCGACGGGGCTCAAACCGATCGGGCAGGTCCTCGACGAAGAGCCGCTGCTTACCCCGCAGCTGATCTCCCTGCTGCTACGGGCTGCAGACTATTACTGTCATCCCCCCGGAGAGGTGATCCGCACGGCTCTGCCCGCCGGACTCTCCGGCCGCGGCAAGGCGGTCGCGATCCTCAGTGAAATCCTTTACACCGCCACCGCCCGCACCGACCTCCCCGCAGGCGGACGCCAACGTGAGATTCTGGCCCGGATCCGGGCGGCAGGGGAGTCCTCCCTCTCCCAATTGCGGAGCGAGTTCGCTGCTCCCCATGCGCCTCTCCAGCGCCTGGTCGAACGCGGATATCTTGCGGCGAGCGCCGCCGAACGTCGCCGGGACCCGTTTCTGGATCAGCCGGTCGTCCCCGATCTGCCGGCGGTTCCGACCGCTGCCCAAGCTCTGGCCCTGAAGGAGCTGGGGGCGGCGCTGGAGGCTGGAGGGTTCCGGCCGCTGCTGCTGCATGGGGTGACCGGCAGCGGCAAGACCGAGGTCTATCTGCAGGCGATCGCCGCGGCCCTGGCGGCGGGGCGGCAGGCCTTGGTCCTGGTGCCCGAGATCGCCCTCACGCCGCAACTTGTGGCCCGTTTCCGGGCGCGTTTCGGGGCCACCCGGGGGATCGCCGTTCTCCACTCCGGCCTTTCCGACGGAGAACGCTACGACGCCTGGAGAACCATCGCCGAGGGCTCCACCGACATCGTCATCGGTGCCCGCTCCGCGGTCTTCGCCCCCCTTTCGAAACTGGGGATCATCGTCGTCGACGAGGAGCACGAGGCGAGTTATAAGCAGGGGGAGGGCTTCCGCTACCACGCCCGGGACCTGGCCTTGCTCCGTGGCGGGAGGGAAGGGGCGACGGTCCTTCTCGGCAGTGCCACCCCATCCTTGACAACCTGGTACCGGGCCCAACAAGGGCAAATCGGCTATCTGACCCTCGCCGAGCGGGTCGGTGACCGGCAACTGCCGGACGTGGAACTCCTCGACTTGCGGGCCGCGCCTCCGGCTGGAGTGCTGGCGGCGCCCCTGGCGATGGCTCTGGCAACGACCCTGGAGCGGGGTGAACAGGCGCTGCTCCTCCTCAATCGACGCGGCTTCGCACCGTACCTGCTTTGCGCCGACTGCGGCACGACCTTCCGTTGTCCCAACTGCGAAATCACCCTGACCTATCACCAGGGCCGCCGCCAGTTGCGGTGTCATTACTGTGATCATGCCGAAACCCCCGCCGCATGCTGCCCCCAGTGCCAGGGGGCGAACCTCTTCCCGGAAGGTGCCGGGACCGAGCGGCTCGAGGAAGAGCTGACGGCGCTCCTGCCGACAGCCCGCATCGCCCGTATGGACCGCGACACCACCACCCGCAAGGGGGCGCATCGCTCTCTGGTAGAACGGATGCTGGCCGGGGAGATCGATGTCCTGGTCGGAACCCAGATGGTCGCCAAGGGGCACGATTTCCCGGGGGTGACCCTGGTCGGAGTGGTCGGTGCCGATTCGACCCTCAACTTCCCGGACTTCCGCAGTGCCGAGCGGACTTTTGCCCTCCTGTCCCAGGTCGCCGGCCGGGCCGGGCGCGGTGCGCGGCCCGGCCGGGTGCTGGTGCAAACCTACAGTCCGGAGCATTATGCCCTGCAATGCGCCGCCCACCACGATTATGCGGCCTTTAGTGCCCAGGAACTGGCTTTCCGCCAGGAGCTCGGTTATCCCCCCTTCGGGTTTCTGGTCAATCTGGTCTTCTCCGGCAATGATGCCGCCCGGGTCGAAACGGCTGCCGCGGAGTTGGCCGCAGCCCTGGCCGGGCATGCCGGCGAGGTCGAGCTGCTCGGACCGGCGCCCTGCCCGCTGGCCCGCCTGCGTGGCCGCCATCGTCACCAGCTCCTCCTCAAAGCCCCCACCCGATCGCCGTTGCGGTTGCTGCTGAATCGCCTGCCCTCCCTTCAAAAACGTCTGCCGGCGGGGGTTTCCGTCGGCATCGACGTCGATCCCCTCGACATGCTCTGAGCCGCTCTCCGCCCATCCTTCCTTTCTGCTCTGCGCCGCCCTTTCCTGTGTTGCTCTGTGAGTAGTCTGTTGAGTCGAAAAAAAACTCGACTTAGGGCCTCTGTCCTTGGCCGAGAGGGTTCGTTTCCAGGGGGAGGCGGCCGGAAAGGCGGTCTCTGCCTCAACTTTAGGCGATCAGTCTAAAAAATAATCACATTGGCATAAAAAATGGATGAAAAAGGTTTGTGGTCCTAAGTTTAAATCAAGGTGCCATGGTGAAAAGAAGATCAATTTCTCACCCCCACAGGAGGCGTCAATGGCCAAGCTCGACGAAAAACTCGAACCGATTTACCAGGATGTGCTGAACCGCAACCCCGGCGAGGTGGAGTTCCACCAGGCGGTCCGCGAGGTGGTCGAAACCCTTGGCCCGGTGCTGGTCAAACATCCCGAATTTACTCACCACAAAATCATCGAGCGGATTTGCGAGCCGGAGCGGCAGATCATCTTCCGGGTGCCCTGGCAGGACGATAAAGGGCATGTCCATATCAACCGCGGGTTCCGCGTCGAGTTCAACAGTGCGCTCGGTCCCTATAAAGGGGGGTTGCGTTTCCACCCCTCGGTCTATCTCGGCATCATCAAGTTCCTCGGGTTCGAGCAGATTTTCAAGAACGCCCTGACCGGGATGCCGATCGGCGGCGGCAAGGGTGGTTCGGACTTCGATCCCAAGGGGAAATCGGACGACGAGATCATGCGTTTCTGCCAGTCCTTTATGACCGAACTCTACCGGCACCTTGGCGAGTACACCGACGTCCCGGCCGGTGATATCGGCGTTGGCGGTCGCGAAATCGGCTACATGTTCGGTCAGTACAAGCGCATCACCAACCGCTACGAATCTGCAGTCCTGACCGGCAAGGGCCTCGACTGGGGCGGCTCCCTGGTTCGTCCCGAGGCGACCGGCTATGGCGCCACCTTCTTTGTCGACGAGATGCTGAAGGTGCGCAAGGATTCCTTCGAAGGGAAGACCTGCGTCGTTTCCGGTTCAGGCAATGTGGCGATTTACACGGTTGAGAAGATCCACCAGCTCGGCGGCAAGGTCGTGGCCTGCTCAGACTCCAACGGCTATATCCTGCATGAAAAGGGGATCGATCTGGACCTGGTGCAACAGCTCAAGGAAGTCGAACGGCGCCGCATCAAGGACTATGTCAACTACCACAAGGATGCCAAGTACGTGGCGGGAGGAAATATCTGGTCTATCCCCTGCCAGGTGGCGATGCCCTCGGCGACCCAGAACGAGATCAATGGCAAGGATGCGCAGACCCTGGTGAAAAACGGCTGCATCGCGGTCGGCGAAGGGGCGAACATGCCGACCACTCCGGAAGGGATCAAGGTCTTCCTTGATGCCAAAATCGCCTACGGCCCGGGCAAAGCGGCCAATGCCGGCGGGGTTGCCACCAGTGCGCTGGAAATGCAGCAGAATGCCAGCCGCGACTCCTGGACCTTTGAATTCACCGAGCAGAAGCTGGGGCAGATCATGAGAAATATCCACGAGGCGTGTTACGAGACTGCCTTGGAGTACGGCTGTCCGGGGAACTACGTGGTCGGCGCCAATATCGCCGGCTTCACCAAGGTCGCCAAAGCGATGGTCGCTCTCGGCCTGGTCTGATCAGCAAAGCTAACGCTCCACTCATCAACGACAAAGGGCCCGGCGTTTGCCGGGCCCTTTGTCGTCCTGCAGGCAAGCTTTTCCCTCACTCCCCTCGGAAACAGACCAGCTTCTGGCTGACCACATCGGCCATCAGCCGCAGGCCCGGTTCCGGTGCCAGGCAGACCCGCACCACCTGCTTGAAGCGACTGCTGGCCGGCATCAACCCTTCGAGGGCATTGGGCTGGCTGGCGAACCAGGTGCTGTCGAGATGGCAGCCGGGATGTTCGGGGAAGAGGGCCAGATAGAAGATGTCTGTTTCCACCAGGTCCTGGAAGAAATGGGAGCCGAAGGAGAGTTCCGGCATCAGGTCGCCGCTGGAAAATGCGACCTCGGCCAGGGCCGTGATGTTGTTGATTTCGGCGAAGGTGATGGGAACGCCGAGGGCCGGGGTTGAGGTTCCCCAGCGGCCCGGCCCCATCAGCAGGGTCGGGTTGTCCTGCCGGTCGGCGATGCGCCGGTTGAGGCGGCCGACGAGGCGGGCGACTTCGTATTTATCGTTCAGGGAGAGGCGGGTATATTCGGCAGGGTCGATCGAGATCACCCATTTCAGGCGTTGAGAGATGTTGCCGCCCATGAAGTTCCCATCGCTGGCAATGACCACGCATTCGGCAGGAAGGTCGGCCGGAATCTCGATCCGCGCCCGCTGCCCTTTGGTTTGCAGAGGCCGGCACTGAACGACGTTGATGCGCGGCTCGGCAGCAGCGGTGAAGTTGATGGTGAACTCGACGTCGACCGGATAACCGTAGGCCTCTTCCAGGGTTTTGAGAAGGCGTTGCAGCAACTGGCTGAAGCTGTTGTCGGCGAAGAGGGGATCGAAGGTCGGCAGCCAGATTTCTTCCTTGCGGCCTCGCCCCGCCAGGCGATCCATCGTCTCGTGGTCACGGACCGCATAGCGGGCGATCGGCAGATCGGTCCCCTCGGCGAGGAGGGCGCGGAGCGAGATCGTCTCGGGACGGTTGGAGTTGACGTTGAGCAGATCGATGTCGCGCTGGGCAAACTTGCGGGTGTCCTCGAATCCTTTGTGGGGTTTCTTCAGGGGTGCGTCGAGGGCGACCAGCCGCGGGTAGTCTCCTTCGACCCGGTCGACGGCCCGGGTGCCGAGGCCCAGGACCAGACGCAACATGCCGGCCCTGGGGTCCATCTCCTTGTCCCAGACGAAGGTGTTGTAAGAGACCCCGACCCCGGCAAGGTCTGGAAAGTAGTAGTGCTTGCGGTAGACGCCCGAAACCCGCTGGATAAGGAGCGCCATCTGTTCATCGAGGCGGTCGAGACCACGCTGCAGGCGGTAGGCGAGGGCCTCCTCGCTCATGGTGCTGGCGAAGATGCGGCGCACCGCATCCTCCAGAGCCGCGTAACGCTCCTCCGGAGACCCCTGATTGGGGAGGAAGAAGCTGTCGTACTTGCCGGCAAAGGCGTTGCCGAAGCTGTCTTCCAACAGGGAGCTGGAGCGGACGATGATCGGGTATTGGCCATAATAATCGAGCATTTTCTGGAAGCCTTCCCGCACCCGGTCCGGGAAACTCCCCGCCAGCATCGCCTGACGCAACTCTCCGGCCGCCGCGAAGTAGCCTTCAGGGGTCTTCTGGCGCATGTAGAGGCGCCACCAGCCGTTGTGGACGATGTAGGAAAAGTAGACGTTGGCCCCGACGAAGAAAGAGTCGTGGGCTTCCAGATGCTGGCGCCAGGGGAAATCCTGACGGCCGAGGAGGATGGCGTTGGCGAGGAGCATCCCCGCCGCCTTGCCGCCGATGAAGCCGGTGCCGATCAGGCGGGCCTGGATATCAAGGAGGTCGCGCAGGCTGAAGTGGGTCCGGGCGAGGGCCAGAATGCGCTCCTCGCGACCGATCAGGTGCCGGCAGATATGGTCGATCATCAGCGTCTGTTCGGCGCCTGCTGCCGGATCCGAGGCCAGGTCCTCGGCCTGGAGAAAGAGGCGGTGCCAGTGGTCGAGCTGGCGGCTGGTGCTGTCGATGGATTTTTCCGCCACCGAGGCGAGGAGGCTGGTTGCCTGGATGCTGTCGGCCAGGGGCAGGAACCGTTCACCCTTCTTTTCGTGCGGGAGAAACATGGTCGGCGAATGGCGCTTCCAGACTTTGAGAGGGTGTACGTAGAGGGTTCCGCCGCGGTTGTAGACATCGACCAGAATCTGAGTGGTTTCACGGATGCGGGCGATGGTGTGGTAGGAATGGCAGTCGCGCATCAGCGCGAAGTAGGCGACGGTATCGAGGTCGAAGAGGTAGGGGCAGGTGACCTTGAAGAAATTACCGATCATCAGATCGGTGGCCCAGGCCGAGAGGAGATCGGAGAGACAGTCGAAGACGTAATGGACACCGACCCCCTCGACGGTGACGATTTCGTAGATCCGTGTCGCGAAAGATTCGAAGCCGAGTCGGGCATCGAGTTCAAAGACGGCGATTCGCGGGTCGGGGGAGAGGAGCGGGGCGTGCCGACCGAAGCGCAGGTAGACGACCCGCTTGCCGGAGGCCAGCGACCGGTCGACGAAAGGGGTCACGAAATAACGGTAATCTTCAATGGAATCGAGCTTCCAGACGACGTTGTCACCGACCCGCAGGCCGTCGAAGATGTCATCCAGGGCTGGGAAGCCGGTTGTCACCCAGCGCGTATCGTCCATGCTGTACCTCCACGGTCGGCGGGCGTTGACCCGGTCGAAAGTTCGATCCCGTTAAAACAGTTCGGATAACGAAATGTTAATAACATATTTCCGGGGATCTCTGCCACCAGATTAAATGGTTTCCTGCAGGTGCAGTATCCCGGCGGCGTTTGACCCTCCCGCCGAAACCGGGTATGCTGAACCGGTTTTTGGACCGATTCCGCCGCAATGAGGCAGATCGGCAGGAGGAAAAATGCTCCAAGACCAAGACGATCTCATCCCCGCGACCCGGCGGTTCGGCCTGGTTCTTCTGACAATCCTGATGGTCTGTGCCTGTACGCCGCTGCCGCCCCCCTGTCCGCCGACTCCTCCGGCGGCTTGTCCGCCGGCGCTGCCGGTAGCGACGCTGCCGGCGCTGCTGCCGGCTCCGGGACCGGAGGGGCCCCGGGTCCCGCCGTTGGAACCGGTCTCCTGGGAGGAGATCGACGGCTGGGAGGATCAGGATCCGACTCCGGCCCTGGAGGCTTTTCGCGAAGGATGTCAGGTCCTCGCGGCACGGCCCCAATGGCAGTCGGTCTGTGCAGCTGCCGCGGACTTTACACCCGTCGATGCGGCGTCGGTGCGCGCTTTTTTTGAGGCCCGGTTCCTGCCGCAACGGGTACGCAAGCCCGACGGTTCGACCACCGGTCTGATCACCGGCTATTACGTCCCCAACCTGCGCGGGAGCCGTACCCGCAGCGACCGCTACGCTTGGCCCATCTACGGAGTTCCCGACGATTTGCTGATCATCGATCTGCGCAGCGTCTACCCCGATCTCGCCAACTACCGGCTGCGTGGCCGCCTCGAAGGGCGTCGGGTCGTCCCCTACTATTCGCGGGGGCAACTTGATGCCGGCAATCACCTCGACGGGACGGAACTCCTCTGGGTGGAGGATCCGGTGGAACTCTTTTTCATGCAGATCCAGGGATCAGGGCGGATTCTGCTTGAGAACGGAGAGGCGCTTCTGGTGCACTATGCCGACCAGAACGGCCATCCCTTCCGTTCCATCGGCAAGCTTCTGATCGAGCGAGGGGAGATGACCCGGGACCAGATGTCGATGCAGAACATCAGGGCCTGGGCTCGGGAACACCCTGACCAGACGGCGGCCCTTTTGGCCGAGAATCCGAGTTACGTCTTTTTCACCGAGTTGCCGGCCCGGGTCGATCGCCCCTACGGCGCCCTCGGTGTAAAATTGACCGCCGAACGCAGCCTGGCCGTCGATCCACGCACCATCCCCCTCGGGTCGCCGGTTTTTCTGTCCACCACCTGGCCGTCGAGTAGTAAGCCGCTGCGGCGTCTGATGGTTGCCCAGGACACCGGCGGGGCGATCAAGGGGCCGGTGCGAGGGGATTTCTACTGGGGGATAGGGGACGAACCGGGAGCCTACGCGGGGCGGATGAAGCAGAAGTGCCGGCTCTGGGTCTTCCTGCCGTTTCAGGGGCTCCCCTGACCAAGGTCCCCGGGGATGACGAAAACCCAGGTCGGAAGAAAGGACATCTAGCCGGACGATTTCCCCTCTTCGGGCTGGTGAGTGCGGCAATAGGCGGTGACGAAACGATCGATGCGTTGCTGGTCTTCCGCCAGGATGCCGGCAAAGCGCAGGCCGCACACCCGAACCTCTGGAGTTTCCCCGGGTTTCAACCAGACGACTTCCCCGAGGGCACAGACGGCGGGCAGGGTGTCCTCCAGCATCAGGAACAAGAGACAGGGTTCCTGCAGGTTCACCGGTTCGGCCAGTCCCAGGCGAATGCCACCGGCACTCAGGTTGACCGGGTATCTGGCTACGGCGGTTCCTCCGGTCGGGTCGGCGGCCGCCGCACGCCGGGCCAACGCCTCGTTCCATTGGTCGTGCAAAGGCGCGGTCCCGACCTCGGCACGGCGCAGACCGAGCCAGAGACTCAGTTCGGCGCGCCGGTACAGGCGCCGGTAATAGATTTCCAGATCCTCCTGGCTTTCCAGACACAACACCCCCGGTGCTCCCCAGCCGCAGGACTTCCCGGTGAGACGCAGCCCGAGTCCGAAACGTTCCGAAAGAAGTTCGACGGATTCCCCCTCCCCCAGACCGGCGGCGTCCTTTCCTTCCGCTGCTGCCAGCCTGAGTTCCAGCCGTTGCCCCTCCCGGCGCAGCAGCACCCCCCGAAATTCCTCGACCTGTTCTCCCGCCTGAACCGGAGATCGCAGCCTTAAGGTAAAGACCTGCCCCAGCCGGAAATAGTTTTCGAAGCTCATCAGCAGGCCTCCGACCTGGAGGAATCGGCCTGTCGGCGACAGGCGAGAGAGGGGATCATGGAGTGCCGAGGCGGTGCGCCAACTGGCCCGCGACCTGTTCGATTGATCGACCTTCGGCCTTCAGGGTCAGGTCGGCATGAAGCAGGTAGAGGGGATGGCGGTGAGCGAAGAGGGCGGCGAAGGACTCGCCGGGATCGATGACCAGGCCGCGCTGGTCCATGTCACCGATGCGGCGCTCCAGTTCCGCGCAGGGAACATCGAGAAACACGACCCGGCCGTGCTGGCTCAGGACGGCCATGCCCCGCTCGCTATAGACCGCTGATCCGCCGGTGGCTATGACCGTGTGCCGGACCTTGTCAAGACCGGCCAGGACCATCTCCTCCAGCAGACAGAAAGCCGGCAGTCCTTCGGTGCCGATGATCTCCTGCAGCCGCCGGCCGTCGCGGGACTGGATCAATAGATCGGTATCGAGGAAATCGAGGCCCAGGCGCTTGGCGAGAAGCACCCCGATGGTACTCTTGCCGGCGCCGGGCATGCCGATCAGAATGATGTTGGAGCGTTCCATCAAAGGGGGCGCAGGGGTCAAGTTGTTCATGGCGAATCGTTCTCCTTAAGGTTTTTTCGCTTCGCCATGGACCGCTGGTAGCGTTGTTTGAGAGCGGCGTTGTTCTTGACCACCTCCGGATCCCCGGCGTACCAGGGGGGGATGTCGTCGTAGTCCGGGACGCCGTCGTCGATCAGGTAGCGCGAGCTGGACTGTTTCGGATATCCGGCGGGCACGCCACCGGCGCAGATGATCTGCAGGGCGGAATCGCCGTCGTTGTTAAGCGCCCGCTGGCTGGCCGGGTCGACCCGAACGAAATCGCCGGCGGAGATCGGCACCAGTTCTTCGTCGATCAGGAGTTGACCGCGGCCGGCGAGGACCAGGTAGACTTCCTCCTGTTCCCGGTGGTGATGGGTAAAGGTATAACCCTGGCCGGGAGGGAGGTTGAGCAGTCCGAGGGCGACCCCGGACAGACCGAGCTGGTGGCGAGGGGAGGTCAGGAGGGGGAGTTCGTCCCAGTTGAAGTGGGCCTTATGGTACATGGTAGAAGTCTACCCGATTTTGGCCGGGTTGGAAAATGCCGGAACCTGGGTTTGTGATCCCAAACAGCTTTCCCTCAGAGTGCCCCGGCCCGACAGGATGGTTATTCCCCGGTATTTTCCGGGGAAATAGCGGACCGGGGGGATGAGTCGTTCTGTTTTCCCTGTCCGGCCAACCTGGAGGGCCATCGCGCCGGTGCGCGGCAACCCACAAGAAAGTGAATGTTTTAATTGATTTAATGGTAAACGGGCCGGCTTCGTCCTGCTGGTCCGAGGGACTCGGCATTGAATATGCTTTCTTGCATTCATTGCTTTACATGGTCAGGAACGTAACAAACCTTGGCAGGGAAGGGTCGACATCATGAAGCGAATCTGCTACCGAATGTTGCTGATGGCGTTACTGTTATTCCCGGTGGTCGGCAACAGTCTGGCCGAAGAATCCCAGCCGCCGGTCGATCAGGACCCGGCCCTCGTCATCACCACGGCCGAACTCGAAAGGCTCCTCATCCCCGGGGCACGGGAGGGGATCGTTCTGGTCGATGCCCGCCCCGAAGTTAAATATCAGCAGGGTCATATTCCCGGAGCAATCAGTATTCCAAAACCCCAATTGTCCGCCAATTTCGCCCGACTGCCCCGCGACAAGACCCTGATCTTCTACTGCGGTGGTCTGAGCTGCCCCTTGAGCGGCCAGTCGGCCGTTATCGCCAAACAGAACGGCTATGAAAAGGTCCGTGCCTATTACGAGGGGATGCCGGGCTGGAGCGCAGCCGGCCACTATGCCCAGGTCGAACTTCCCTATCTGGCAAAGCTGGTGACCGGAGGCGGGGCGGACCCCTTCCTGCTCGTCGATGCCCGGCCCAGGGTCAAGTATCAGCAAGGATTTATCCCCGGTGCGGTCTCCATTCCCAAGGCCGAGTTCGCAAAGCTGAAGGGGTTATTGCCGGTCGCCAAGGAACTGCCGATCATCATCTATTGCGGAGGCTACAGCTGTGACCTGAGCTCCCAGACAGCCGAGCTGATGATAGGACTCGGCTACACCAACGTCTCCGTCTTCAGCGCCGGGGAACCGGTTTGGCGGGAAGCCGGGCTTCCCGTCTGGGGGGACGGGGCAAGCGGCGGGCTGGCGAAAATGGCCGCCAAGCCGGCCGGAGGACTCCCCGAGGCGATCACGCCGGAAGAATTTCAGAAGTTGCTGACGGACGGCCAGGTGCAGGTGATCGATGTGCGGGAGCCCAAGGATTATGCCGTGGCGCACATCAAGGGGGCCGTCAACATCTTCGAGGAGGATTTTATCTTCAAGGCCAAGGAAACAACGCCCAAGCTGGCCCCGACCGGCCGGGTGGTGCTGGTCTGCAACACCGGGTCCCGCAGCGCCAGCGCCTACTATGCGATTCTCAACGAATCGGATTATCCCAACAAGCACAACCTGCAATATCTGGACAAAACGGTGAGCTATAACCCCGACGGAACCTTCGCGGTCAAATAGGGTTCAACCGGCCCGACGCCAAAAAAACGCCCCACAACAGGGGGCTTTTTTGGGGGGTAGGGGAGCGGATCGGGTGAATATGAGGCCGCTAATTCCCAAAATGCGGTCTTAAGCCAACAAACCGGGGGCGGCGGCGACCTCCCCC
>JBBQBQ010000070.1:0-15100 GCA_038317685.1 Desulfuromonadales bacterium
CCCAGCTCGTCGCACTGAAGGAGGAGGCCCGCAAGGCTGCCGCCACCGACCTGCCGGTCCTGATCACCGGCGAGTCTGGAACTGGCAAGGAGCTGTTTGCCCAGGCGATTCACCAGGCCAGCCCCCGTCGGCGCCAGCCGACGATTCACATCAATTGCGCCGCCATCCCCAGAGAACTCTTCGAGGCGGAGCTGTTCGGTTATACCAAGGGCGCTTTCACCGGGGCCAATCCGGTGGGCAAACCCGGCAAGCTTGAGTTGGCTCATGGGGGAACCCTCTTTTTAGACGAGATCGGGGAAATGCCCCTGGAGTTGCAGCCCAAGCTGCTGCGGGTTTTGGAGGACAAGATGTTTGAGCGACTGGGGGGGACCCAGATGATCAAAAGCGACTTTAGAATCATTGCCGCAACCAACCGCGACCTGAAGGAGATGGTCAAGCAAAAGCGGTTTCGAGAGGACCTTTATTACCGCCTGAATGTGGTGGCCCTTGAGGTCCCTCCGCTGCGGGAGCGTAGCGAGGACATCATTCCCCTGGCCAGGCATCTGCTGGATCGCATTGCCGAAAACGACCCCGGTTCCCGGTTTCGGTTGACCGTCGGCGCCGAGAAGGTCCTGACCAACTACCCCTGGCCCGGCAATATCCGTGAACTGCTCAATGTCCTGGAACGGACCGCATTTACCACCGAAGGGGACAGTATCGACGCCTGCGATCTCCCCTTCTTTCTGAATCGCTCCACCCCCTTGCCGACTTCAAGCGGGCCGTGGGGACTCAGCGAAGTTCTGGCGGAAGCCGAACGTCAAGCCCTGCGCCGGGCGCTGGAGCTGACCGACAACAACAAGGCCAAAGCGGCCCGCTTGCTCGGCATCCACCGCACCGTTCTGTACAAGAAGATGGCCAAGTACCGGATTCCCATCCATTGATCCGGCAGGGGTGCGCAGACTTTGCCCGGTTGGTCGGCTGAAATCGATGTTTTGAGATGTTTATTTTTGGCTTGCATCCAGTGGATATGTTGTAATAAGGTAAATTGGTAAGACCATTAAACGGGAAGGGGGAGTTGATTATGCCCACAGAACAACTCAAGGGAACCTTTATCGCGGCCGCCACCCTGGTCGGAGCGCGGGTCCACTGTTTTGGCGAGATGGATTCGGCCCTCGCCTACATTGGTGCAGAGGCGAAGGGAGCCGTCGTCGTGCCGGCCTTTCCCTCTGGAGACCGCCTGGGTCTGACGGCCCGACTGCAAGCGGCGGGTCTGGCCATCGCCGGGAAGGGGCGGGAGGCCGCGGCCTCGGCCGCCGCCGGAGTCACCGGGGCCAACTTTGCGCTGGCCGCCACCGGAACGGTGGTCCTGGAGAGTACGCCGGAGGACGTGCGGCTGGCGACTACCTTGCCCGAACGGCACTTCGTCCTTCTCGACCCGGCCAAGATCATTGCCGACGATCTGGAGGCCATACCGCCGCTGCGCGAGTTCCATCGCCGGCAACCCCGCAACTATCTGGCCTACATCACCGGCCCGAGCCGCACTGCCGATATCGAACGGGTCCTGACCATCGGCGTGCATGGCCCGCGGGAGCTACATATTCTGCTGGTGCCGGGACTGTCGGAGGATTTTCTTGAACTTTAGGATTTTATCAATAAGTCCTATCGACCCATCTGACCTATGGGACTAATGAGGAGCCCAATCCCATGAGCAAAGAGCGCAGCAGGCAATACAAGGCGCGCATCAACCAGGCACTGGCCACACCCAAACTACAGGACGCCCTGCACCGCTTCGGGGACGCTTATGTCATCTCCCGTCAGAAGGCCTTTGCGGGTCTCGATTTCGAGGGCCTGCGCAAGGAAATTGCGCGGATCAAGGACGAGGTGCGAGCCAACCATCGGCGCTACCTTGCCGAATTCACCCGCAATGCCGAGGCGGCCGGCGCCACAGTCTTCTTTGCCCGCACCGCCGAGGAGGCCAACGCCTACATCGTCAATCTGGCCCGCGACCGCGGGGTGCGGCTGGCGGTCAAAAGCAAGAGCATGGCCAGCGAGGAGACGCACCTCAATCAGGCCCTGGCGGAGGCCGGGGTCAGGGCGCTGGAGACCGACCTGGGCGAGTGGATCATCCAGCTCGCCGGACAGCGTCCCAGCCACATGGTGATGCCGGCCATTCATATGTTCCGCGACGAGGTGGCCGAACTCTTTTCAAAGGTAACCGGACACCAAGAGTCGGACGACATCGAGCACCTGGTCGCCGTTGCCAGGCAGCAGCTGCGCCAGGGATATCTCGACGCTGGGATGGGTATTACCGGGGCGAACATT
Organism: Desulfuromonadales bacterium; assembly: GCA_038317685.1. GTDB lineage: Bacteria > Desulfobacterota > Desulfuromonadia > Desulfuromonadales > DDH964 > JBBQBQ01. Next base: position 2,302 of record JBBQBQ010000070.1, read on the forward strand.
GCCGTCGCCGAGACCGGCGGGATCGCCCTGATCACCAACGAGGGAAATGCCCGACTGACCACTACCCTCCCCAGGATTCACGTCGCCCTGGTCGGAATCGAAAAACTGGTGCCGACCCTGGAGGACGCCACCACGATTCTGCGCGTCCTGCCGAAGAATGCCACCGGCCAGCTTCTGACCTCCTACGTCAGTTGGATCCGCGGCGCCGTCCCCTGCGGTGATGGTGAGAAAGAACTGCACATCGTCCTCCTCGACAACGGCCGCAGCGCCCTCGCCGAATCTCCCCATTGCCGCGACGCCCTGCGCTGCATCAAGTGTGGTGCCTGCGCCAACGTCTGCCCTGTCTACCAGACCGTCGGCGGCCACGTCTTCGGCCATGTCTATATCAGCGCCATCGGCATCATCCTCACGGCCTTCTTCCATGGTCTCGACAAAGCCGCGGAGCTGGTCCAGGCCTGCATCGGCTGCCGTGCCTGCGTCGCGGTCTGCCCGGCCAATATTGATTTGGAGAGTATTATCCTCCACCTGCGCGAAATGGTCGGCGACGAGGAAGGAATCGGTGTCGGCAAATCCATGGTATTCAAGAATGTATTGCGTAACCGCCGCCTTTTCCACTCCCTGATCCGGGCCGCCAGCATGCTGCAGAGGCCGGTCACCGACAAGGACCGGACCATCCGCCACCTGCCCCTTTTCTTTTCCGGACTCACCGAATGGCGGACCCTTCCGGCCGTGGCCGAGAAGCCCCTCCGGGACCTCTGGGACAAGATTCCCCAGCCGGCGGCCAAGCCCCGTTACCGGGTCGCGTTCTTTGCCGGCTGCCTCAACGATTTCGTTTATCCCGAACTGGGGGAAGATCTGATCCTGGTCCTCAATCGCCTGGGAGTCACCGTCACCTTTCCCGAAAAACAGAACTGCTGCGGTGTCCCGGCGCTCTATTCCGGTGATCGGGAGACTGCAATCGAACTGGCCCGGCAGAATGTCGGGGCGATGCTGGAGGATAACCCCGATTTCGTCCTCACCACCTGTCCCACCTGTACCATGGCTTTGCAGCGCGACTTCGTCGACCTTCTCCGGGACAATCCGGCCTGGGCCGAGAAGGCCGAGCATCTCGCCGCCATCACCATGGATATTTCGCGATTTTTGGTTGAAAAACTCGAAGGCGCCCCGGAGCTGGCCGGGCTGGCCGCTGCCGAACAGGTCACCTATCACGACTCCTGTCACCTCAAGCGCGGCGCCGGAGTCTGGGAACAGCCGCGACGGTTGCTGACCGCCTCCGGCCGCACCCTGGTGGAGATGGCCCACGCTGATCGTTGCTGCGGCTTCGGCGGCTCCTATTCCTTTTCCAGCCATCCCGACATTGCCCGACGTATCCTTGAAGACAAGCTGGCCGATATCTCCGATTCCGGGGCGACCTGTGTCGCCATGGATTGCCCCGGCTGCCTGATGCAGATTCGCGGCGGTCTTGACAAACACGACCAGCCGGTTCGTGCCGTCCACACCATCCAACTCCTGGCCGACGCCCTCCGCTAAGAGGGGTCACTCCTGTAGGTCCTTAGCCCCGGCTGGTTTCAGTCGGGGCATTTTTTCTTTGGAATCGACCAGACCAACGACTATAGTGAAGGACAAATTTTTAGCCGCTGCCGCCGGCATTAATCTATGATCGAAATCTGGAGGTCGATGATGAACGCTATTTTCCGATGGGTTTCCAGTATGGTTGGACTCAAGATTGCGGTGGCCCTGTTCATTATCATTTCGTTCATCATGGCGGCGGCCACTTTTCTGCTGGTGACCAACCGCAGCGAGGCGTTGCGGAATCAGATGGAAGTCAGAGCTCGGGCGATGACGTTACTCGGGGCTCAGAGCATGTCTATGCTCCTGGAACAGCTCATTGTCGACAAGTCCTTTACCCCCGAGGAACTCTTCGACACCAATTACCAGAAAATTACCGATGGTCCTCTATCGGGGAGCGCGGCTCCCAAATACCACACCGCTTACGACCGCTTTCTCGATACGCGCATCCAGCGCCTCGAGGATGCCGTGGTGGACCAGGACGAGTCGGTCACCTTCGCGGTCCTGGTTGATCGCAATGGGTATCTCCCTACCCATAATTCCCGCTACTCGCTACCGCTGACCGGAGACCTGGAGAAGGACCGTGCCGGCAATCGCACCAAGCAGGTCTTTGCCGACCCGGTCGGGCTGGGGGCCGCCCGCTTCCAGGGGAAAGACGGCGAGCAGGTTCTGCGTCAGGAATACCCCCGGGACACCGGCGAACTGGTCTGGGATTTTGCCGCGCCGGTCACGGTCCAAGGAAAGCACTGGGGTGCATTTCGGGTCGGTTTCTCGATCGTCCGAATGGAGCAGGAAGTGGCGCACTTGCGCAACACTCTGCTTCTGGGGGTAGGGGTGATCCAGGTGATCGTCTTCTTTTCCCTTTGGTTTGTGCTGACCTATTTTGTCCGCCCCCTCAAGCGCCTGACTCAGGTCGCCGAACGGCTTGCCAACGGCCAACTCGACCGGAAGATCAACATCGAGACCAGCGATGAAATCGGGCAGCTTGGGAAGGCTTTCAACCGGATGACCCAGGTGATCTTCAAGGACCTGGAAATGGAGGTCGAAAAAGGAGGGAAGCTGGTGGTCGGCGTCAAGGAGACGATCCAGCAGCTCTCCTCCAGCGCCAACCAGTTGATGGCCATTTCCGCTGAGCAGGCGGCCGGGGCCAACCAGCAGGCCAGCGCGGTCCAGGAGGCGACCACCACAGCCGCGCAAATGGCCGCCACTTCCCGGCAGGTGGCCGACAACGCCCTGCGTGTGGAAGAACTCGCCGTAGAAACCTGCGGTGCCGGAGGCGACGGCATGCAGGCGGTGGAAAGCGCCGTTGCGGCGATGCAGGAACTCAAGAACCAGGTGAAGTTGATCTCCGAGGCGATGCTGGAGTTGGCGGAGAATTCTCAGAAAATCGACGGCATTGTCGAACTCATCGATGAAATCTCCGACCAGACCAACCTGCTGGCCCTCAATGCTGCCATCGAGGCCGCAGGAGCCGGGGAGGCCGGAAAGCGTTTCTCCATCGTCGCCAACGAAGTAAAGCGATTGGCGCAACGGACCGTTTCCGCCACTGCCCAGATCAAGACCTTGGTCAATGCCAGCCAGCAGGCGACACGGGAAACGACCAGGCTCAGCAGTGCCGGGAGCCAGGGAGTTGATGGGGCAAGTGCGCTGGTCACACGCATCGCCGAGAAGTTGACCGCCATCCTCTCTTTGGTTGAGGAGACCACCATGTCGGCCCGGGAGATCAAGCTCTCAACCCAACAGCAAACCACGGCCAGTGAGCAGATGGCCGAGACCATCTCCGAGGTGCGTGACGTGGCGACCCAGGTGGCGGCCAGTGCCGACGAGATGTCATTGGCGGTCAGCGACCTGACCTCCCTGGCCGATGAATTGCGCAACACCTTGGAGGTCGGATTACAGGAAAAGGGGAAGGTCAAGGCGGTCAACGGGAGCCGGATGATGGAGGCCGTCCTTCAGGAGGCCCTCCGGACCGGCCGCTTTTCCGTGGAAAATCTATTCGACGAGAACTACCAACCCATTCCCGGCACCGATCCGGTGAAATACCATACCTGTTACGACGGCTATCTCGACGAAATTATCCGCAGTCTGGAAGATACCTTCCTGGCGGACCCTCAGGTGGTTTTCGCAGTCCTCGCCGACCGCAACGGCTACGTCCCGACCCATAACTCCCGCTACAACCTGCCCCTGACCGGCGATGTGGAGAAGGATCGGCTACAAAATCGTGGTAAACGGCTTTTCAATGACCCGGTCGGTCTGGCGGCGGCGCGCAACACCAATGGGGTCCTGGTCCAGACTTATAACCGCGACACCGGCGAAAAGATGTGGGACATCTCTTTTCCGGTGACCGTCGCCGGCCGCCATTGGGGGGGGTTCCGGATCGGTTACACCATTTAGGTTTTGTCGGAAAGGCCAACCTCGAGTTGCCCTCAACCGACGGCAACCACCCCTTCGCCGTGCCCGGATGGGCGCCCGCGGAGTTCGTCGTCAGGAGCCCCATGCCCTCTTACCGGGATGCCATCAGTACCACTCCGGCCAGTTTGCCCCGTTCGGCCCTGGCCCGGATGATCCGTCTGGTGCGTACCCTCGACCGGCTCAGCCGGCTCCCCGCCTACCGTCAGTTGCTGGAACCGCAGTTGCCGGAAATCGCCCGCTTCGACCCCGGTCACGACGCGGTGATGATGGGGTATGATTTTCATCTCGGCCCGGCCGGTCCGCAACTAATCGAGGTCAACACCAACGCCGGCGGCGGTCTTCTGGCTTATCTCGCCCAACTCCCAGGCTCGCCCTTGGCTGAAACCGCCCTCCCGACACGCCTCAAAAGTCAGCTGTTGAACTCCTTCGCGGACGAAATAAGGGCCTTTAGCGATGGTCGTCGCAACCGACCACGAGGGATCGTCATCCTTGATGAACGCCCCGAGGAACAGTACCTGTTTGGGGAAATGAAGGCCTTTGCCGAACTTTTCGCGGCGTCTTGGGGCGTGCCGACGGCCATCCGCGACCCTTCCGGGCTTGACGCCGGCCCCAAGGGGGTCTTCTGCGATGGGGCACCGATCGACCTGGTCTACAATCGCCACTGTGACTTTTATCTGGAGAGACCGGAATTGGCTGGGCTCCGTGCCGCCTATTACGCCAGAACCGTCTGCCTGACCCCCAACCCTTTTGTGTATGGACTGCTGGCCGATAAACGCCGACTGGTTCTCTGGTCGGACCCCGCGGTCCTTGGGATGCTCGGTCTCAACCGCCGCCGCATCGATCTTCTCACCAAAATGGTCCCCTCGAGTTGCCTCCTGGCTGCCGGCGACCTTGAAACTTTCTGGGTGCGCCGCGAGGAATTGGTCTTCAAGCCGGTCTCCCGTTTCGGCAGCAAAGGAGTGCTCCTTGGGCGGAAGATCTCCCGGAGTCGTTTCAACGCGTTATTGCCCGAGGAGACCTTGGTGCAGCAACTGGTGCCACCGTCGCTGACCCAGGCCGAAGCCGGAGAGCCGTTCAAAACCGATTTTCGCCTCTACGTCTATCGCACCCGGGTGCTGGGAATCGCTGCCCGCCTTTACCACGGTCAGGTGACGAATCTGCGTACTCCTGGCGGCGGTTTCGCGGCAGTTCGTCTGGTCTGAACCAGGCCAGTTGAGCCAAATCACCGATCCTGCGTCTTTTTTTGCTTGGTATAACTCCTGCTCTTCAGTTATCCTAACCAGCTTCGGCGACCGTCAATTCATTTCAGGAGGGTTTGCCCCATGGAATCGAAAACGTTTCAGAACTGTCTTCACTGGCTGGAGCGGGGTATCAACCGGCGTACCCTGCTCAAGGCCGGGCTGTTGACCACGCTCAGTATTTCTCTCCCCGATCTTGCCCTGGCCGGCATTCGCGCTCCCGAGCCGCCGGAAAAGGTCTTGTCCCTTTACAATATTCACACCGGAGAATCGATCGAAAAAGCGGTTTATATGGTCGAGGGACAACTGGTCCCAGAGACCGTCCAGGAAATCAATTATCTGCTACGCGATTTCCGTAACGACCAGGTTGTCACCATGGAGCCGAAACTCTTCGACGTTCTTTTCGCTCTGCGCCGCAAACTAGGTAGCCGTGCGCCCTTCCATGTCATTTCCGGCTACCGCTCGCCGCAAACCAATGACCTGCTGAGCCGGGAAGGTTCCGGCGTCGCCAGAAACAGCCTGCACATGCAGGGAATGGCCGCCGATGTCCGCCTCCCCGGCGTCGAACTGGGCACCTTGCGACGGGCGGCCATGGGCCTTCGGCGCGGCGGCGTCGGCTATTACCCCGCTTCGGATTTCGTTCACGTCGATACCGGTCGGGTGCGCTCCTGGTAAGGCGGAAGATGCTGCCCCATAAAAAAAGCTGCTCCCAATGGGGCAGCTTTTTTTATGGAGTTCCGCGGCTGCTTCAAACCCGCTAATTGCTTGCCAACAGTTCCCGGGCCTTGCTAAAGGCGGCGTCCAGGTTCGGAAGATGAGAAAGCTCCGGCACCACCTGGATGTAGCGGACGATGCCGTTCTTGTCAACAACGAGCACACTTCGCGCCTCCAGAAATATCTGGTCGACCAGCAGACCGGTGGCACGGCCGAAATCCCCTTTTTGATAATCGGAAAGATAGAGGATATCGGTGAATCCGGTTTCGTCGGCGAATCGTTGTTGCGCGAAGGGGAGGTCGCGACTGATGGTGATCCGGCGAATCCCGGCCGGCAGTTTCGCCTCACCAAGGAGGTGGGTCTGGCGCTCGCAGACCTTGGTGTCGAGGGACGGAACGATACTGAGGATCAGGACCTCACCCCGCATAGTCGAGAGATCGACATTCTTCAGGTGGGTATCAACCAGGACCGCGGAGGGGAGCGGGGCACCGACCCGGACCGGGTCGCCGACCAGATTCAAGGTGGTTTTGCCGCCGCGAGTCACGGTGCCGCCGGGCTGAGCCGAGCCGGTGTCGATTGGAATGGCCGGGGGGACCGCCGCACAAGCAGAAAGGAATAGGGTGGCGATGATGAACAGGGTCGATATGGTGGGCTGAAATAGGTCGTTACGCATAGTAATCCTCCTCATGAAACGTTGTCTTTAAGCATAACGCCGATTTTCTCGAAGACAATGCCGGGAGAGGGGGAAGGGCGGCGGGTTGGATGGGAAGGTTGAGGCCTAGCTGCGGGGGAGGATGATGGTAGCGGTGGTCCCCTTGAGATGCTCGCTCTCCAACCGCAAGCTGCCGCCGTGATCCTGCACAAAGAGACGTGCGTAGAAGAGTCCAAGGCCGAAACCGCGCACCTGCCCGGTGCGGTCGGGATCGACCTGATAGAATTTTTCGAAAAGCTTGGGAAGCTCCTCTCGGGGAATGCCGATGCCGTTATCGGTCACCATCAGCCTCACGCTCTCGTCATCGACCGCCCCGTCGAGAGTCACCACCCCCCCTTTGGGGGTGAACTTTATGGCGTTGTCGAAGAGGGCCTGGAGAACGAAGGTGATGCGTTCGCGATCGAGCGGCATGGGGGGGAAGCTTCCGGCGACGTTGCAGATCAGGGAAACTCCCTTGCTTCCTGCCACTCCGTCGCGATCGACCAGAACCTTGAAGAGAAGGTCCTTGAGATCAACGACGGTACGTCGCGGCGGGCCTTCCTGGAGGATGATCTCGCTGTAATTTAGAAGGTCCTGAATCAGGTACCCGAGATAATTCGATTCTTCCAGAATCAGTTCCAGGGTTTGCCGAAAGGCGGGTTCGTTCGGATTGACGACTCCCCGTGCCAGGTTCTGGATGAAAAGGGAGATGGCGGTGATCGGGGTTTTGAGCTTGTGGGAGATCAGGCCTAAAAAGTCGGACTTAAGGCGGTCCATGCGCTTGAGATGGACCAGCTCTTCCTTGAGGGTCTTCTTCTCCAGGACCTTTTCAATGGTGGTTTTTAGCTGCAGAAGGTTGATCGGTTTGTTGATGAAGTCGTCGGCATCGGCCTTGAGCGCCCGCAGGATGATTTCCTTGTCAGCGTAGCCGGTCATGACCACCACCAGCTGGTTGGGTTGTTGCTCCTTGACCTGACGAAGCAGGTCCAGCCCGTTCATACGAGGCATCATCACATCGGTAAGGATAATGTCGACCGGTTCGCGTTCCAGAATGGCCAGGGCCGTTTCGCCGTTTTCCGCTTGAAGGATGCGATAGTCGCCGAGGACCTTGGCGCAGAGTTCGCGGATCACGATCTCGTCGTCGACAACCAGGATACAGCGCTTTTCGTGCTGGCGGGTCAGACGCGATTCTTCAATCATGGCCATTCGCATGGTCTGATTCCTCCCGGTTACTTCAGGGGAGGGGTGAATAGGGCGAGGAGTTCTACCGGCGCGTCGCCATGATTTTTCAGGCCATGGACTACCCCGGACGGCGCGACGCAGCAGTTGCCTGCCGTTACCGATTGGTGCCTGTCACCCATGGTGCACCGCGCTTCTCCGGAAAGGATGTAAAAGGTTTCGGTTTGCCCTTCGTGGGTGTGGGGGAAAATTTCCCCTCCAGGTTCGATGCGGCCGCGATGGACGGAGAGGGCCGGGTTGAGAGCGGCGGTTACCACATCGCGCAGAAAGAAACGCTCATGCTTGGGGTGGGCGTATTCCGCCTGCTCGGCGGTGGTGACGATCGTTCCTGGCATCGGTCTCTCTCCTGGGCAGTGTTTCTGTTTCAGGGGGGCCCCTCCCCCGGCTTCAGGCCAGGGGAGGGGGACTGTCAAGTGAGTTGCGCCGCCACCAGTTCGGGAACGCTCGCCAAGGCGGCATCAAGCTGACCGGGGTCGTTGCCGCCGGCCTGGGCCAGATCCGCTCTCCCGCCCCCCCGACCGCCCACCGCTTCTGCCAACGGTTTGATGAGGTTGCCGGCCGATATGCGGGGGATCAGGTCATCCGTCACCGCCACCAGAAGGTTGACTTGCCCTTCCAGGGCGCACCCCAGAACCAGAATCCCGGAACCAAGCCGGGACCGCAGTTGATCGGAGAGCTCTCGCAACTGCTTGCCGTTGAGGCCGTCGACCCTCGCGGCGAGGAGTTTCACCCCCCCGATCTGCACAGTCTGGTCGATTAATTGCAGCGAGCGGTTGGTGTTGAGACGGGCCTGCAACGACTCGACCTCGCGTTCCAATTCCCGTTGGCGCTCCAGAAGCTTCTGCAGCCGCTGTTCGAGCTGGCCGCGGTCGCTCTTGAGAAGCAGAGCGAGCTTGCCGACCACCGTATTCTGGGATTGGACCGCTTCAAGGGCTCGCCCGCCGGCGACCGCCTCGATGCGGCGGACTCCGGCGGCGATGCCGGTCTCCTGAAGGATTTTGAAAAGGCCGATGTCCCCGGCTGCCTGAACATGGGTGCCGCCGCAGAGTTCTACGCTGAATTCCCCAACCTGCACCACCCGCACCCGGCTGCCGTACTTTTCACCGAAGAGGGCGGTGGCACCGCCGGCAATTGCTTCCTCGGTGCCCATTTCCCGGGTGATGACCGACTGGTTCTCCCGGATGCGCCGGTTGACCTCTTGTTCGATCAGGGTCAATTCCTCGGTGGCGAGGGGCGAAAAGTGGGTGAAGTCGAAGCGGAGCCTCTCAGGGGTGACCAAGGAGCCGGCCTGGCGGACGTGATCGCCGAGGACTGCACGCAGCACCGCCTGCAGGATATGCGTGGCGGTGTGGTGGAGGGCGGTCGCCTGGCGGGCGGCGGCGTCGACCCGCAGATCGGCCAGGTCACCTTCCTGGAGGGTTCCGGAGACGACATCGCCGACATGAACGATCAAGTCCGGAAAGGGTCGTTTGGTGTCGGTGATCCGCACCCGGGCGCTCCCGGTACTCAGTTCACCGCGATCCCCGGCCTGGCCGCCCGACTCGCCATAGCAGGGGGTTGTCGCGGTCACCAACTCGATCTTCTGGCCGGTCCCGGCTGTCGTCACCCGGGTTTCGTCTTTGAGGATTGCCAGCACCTGGCCGTAATCGGTCAGGGCCTGATAGCCGGTGAAGGCGCTGCGCACTCCGGCCTCGCGCAGTTCGGCGTAGAGCGTCGATACTGCCTCTTCACCGGAACCCTTCCAGTGCTCGCGGGCCTTTTGCCGCTGCTGCTCCATGCAGACCGCGAAGCCGGCCTCGTCGATGGCGAAACCTTCGGCGGCGACGATGTCGGCGGTCAGATCGGTGGGGAAGCCGAAAGTATCGTAGAGGCGGAAGAGGATGTCTCCGGGGATGGTTTTCTGGCCGATGCGCTTGAGTTTGTCGACCTCGTCATTGAGGATGCGCAGGCCGTTGTCGAGGGTCTGCATAAAGCGCTCTTCCTCGATGCGCACCACCCGCGCTACGTAGTCGGCCCGATCCAGAAGCTCCGGATAGGCACCGGCCATCGTCTCAATGACGTAGCCGGCGCTGCGATAGAGCATCGGTTCTTCGAACCCAAGCATTTTGGCATGGCGGGCGGCTCGGCGCATGATCCGACGCAGCACGTAGCCGCGTCCCTCGTTGGCGGGAAGGATGCCGTCGGCGATGAGGAAGGCAGTGGCGCGGCTGTGGTCGGCAATGACCCGCATCGAAACGTCGTCGTAAGCGACGGCGCCATAGCGTTTGCCGGAAAGTTTCTCGATAAAGGCGATGATGCCTCGCAGCAGGTCGGTGTCGTAATTGGACTTGACCCCCTGCATAACTGTGGTGATCCGTTCCAGCCCCATACCGGTGTCGACCGCCGGTTTGGGGAGTGGGGTCAGGGTGCCGTCGGCGCTCCGATCGAACTGCATGAAGACATTATTCCAAATCTCCATGTAGCGGTCGCAGTCGCAGCCGACGTCGCAGGTTGGTTCACCGCAGCCGATTTCGGGGCCATTATCCCAGAAGATCTCGCTACAAGGACCACAGGGGCCGGTATCCCCCATCGACCAGAAGTTGTCTTTTTCGCCGAAGCGGTAGATACGTTCCCGCGGCACGCCTTCCTGGCGATGCCAGATGTCGGCGGCCTCCTCATCGTCGGTGAAGACCGTTACATAGAGGCGACTCTTGTCGAGGTTCAAGTCTTTGGTCAGAAACTCCCAGGCATAAGCGATCGCTTCCTTCTTGAAGTAGTCGCCGAAGGAGAAGTTCCCGAGCATTTCGAAGAAAGTGTGGTGGCGCGAGGTGCGACCGACATTTTCCAGGTCGTTGTGCTTGCCCCCGGCGCGCACGCACTTCTGTGCCGAACAGGCCCGCAGGTAGTCGCGTTTCTCCTTGCCAAGGAAGCAGTCCTTGAACTGATTCATGCCGGCATTGGCGAAGAGGAGGGTCGGATCGTTGTGGGGGATCAGCGACGAGGAGGGGACCACGGTGTGGCCGCGCTCGGCGAAGAAGTGTAAAAAGCGATGGCGGAGTTCGTTCCCGGTGATCATGGCGTGCCTTAAGCTACCTCTCTTGTTGGAAAAATGCCAGCACCAGGGAGAGGGAGAATCCCCGGCGCTGGAAATATTGAACAACCCGGCGGCGACTCCGATCGTCGGCCGCCGCCCAAGAAAATTCTGGGAAGCGTCGTCCCGCCAGCTCGGCGAGAAGCTCCCGTTCCTCCCGCCCGCCGTTTGCTTCCTTAAGGGCTGCCTGCGCTGTCTCGGGATCGATGCCGTGACGGAGGAGGTCGGCAAGAATCCTGCTGCCGACTGCCCGGCCGTTTTGCAGCAGGCTGCGGGCGCGACTCCGGGCATAGCGGGCGTCATCAAGGTACCCGAACTCCCGGCAACGCTCCAAGGCAACTTCGATGGAGGCCGGACTGAACCCTTTCCGCCGGAGTCGGTCAGCCAGGTCGCAACTGCTCCGCTCGGTCCGGGCAAGGAGCCGCAAAGCGGCGGCGTAGGAATCAGAAGCGCTCAATTTTATTCTGGTCGTCCGCCGAGTTCCTCCCCGTCGAGCCTTCGGTGTCGGCCGGCTTGTCTTTCTCGAAATCCTCCCAGGAAAGGTCGGAAGCCGAGGAAATCCCAGAAACCTTCAGCTTGAAGTCGTCGGGGTTCGAACACTGGCGCAGGGCCTCGTCGAAGGTGATCAGCTTCTTCTGCAACAGCCCCATCAACGACTGATCGAAGGTCTGCATGCCGTAAGACACGTAGCCCTGGGCGATGGTATCGCGCAGCAGTTTGGTCTTTTCCTTATCGTCGATCAATTCCCTGATCCGGGCGGTGGAGACCATAACTTCCACGGCCGCGACCCGTCCCTTGCCGTCGGCTCGGGGAACCAGCCGCTGGGAGATGACCCCCTTGAGGATCGAAGCGAGCTGGATGCGTACCTGCCGCTGTTGATAAGGGGGGAAGACCGAGATAATACGGTTGATGGTCTCGGGGGCGTCGATGGTGTGCAGTGTCGAGAGGACCAGGTGGCCGGTTTCGGCGGCGGTGATCGCTGTTTCAATGGTCTCGAAGTCGCGCATCTCGCCGACCAGGATGACGTCAGGGTCCTGGCGCAATGCACTCTTCAGCGCCACCGCAAACCCCTCGGTGTCGAAGCCGACTTCGCGCTGATTGATGATGCTCTTCTTGTCGCGATGCAGATACTCGATCGGGTCCTCGATGGTGACGATGTGCGCGGTGCGGCTGGCGTTGATGAAGTCGATCATCGCCGCCAGAGTCGTCGACTTGCCGGAGCCGGTGGCCCCGGTGACCAGGATCATGCCGCGCGGGTCCAGGGCGATCTTTTTCAGAACCGGCGGCAGGAGCAGATCGTCGAGACTTTTGATTTCGAAGGGGATGGCCCGGAAGACCATGGAGACCGACCCCCTCTGGGAGAAAACGTTGACGCGGAATCGCCCCAGACCCGGAACCCCGTAGGAGAGGTCGATTTCGTGGAATTGTTCGAAACGCGCTTTCTGCGTTTCGTTCATGATATCCAGGGCCATCTGCAGCGTCTGGTCGGGGCCGATGCGGGGTGCTTTGGGCAGGGGCCGCAAGGAACCGTCGATGCGATAGATCGGAGGCAGGCCGGCCTTGATGTGGACGTCCGAGGCGCGGGTCTTGAGGGCCATGCCCAGGATGTCGTTGAGTTCCATGGTTCAGGTTCCCTTCACCGCGGCGGCGGGGAGGCCGAAATGGGCAAGGATGCGACCTTCGATCATCGTTGCCGTCTCGGGGTGCTCGCGCAGGAACTGCTTGACATTCTCCCTCCCCTGGCCGATCCGTTCGCCTTCGAAGGAATACCAGGCGCCGCTCTTCTCAACGATCCCGGCTTCGGCGCCGAGGTCGACGATGTCACCGAGACGCGAGATCCCCTCCCCGTACATGATGTCGAACTCG
>JBBQBQ010000071.1:0-14985 GCA_038317685.1 Desulfuromonadales bacterium
GGGGAAGCCGGGCCGTTTGGCATTGCAGCGCCCGGATCAACCGCCTGGGTGGCGGGCGCCGGCCCGGGACCTGCTCGTTTGGCGACGAGCTCGGAAATCTTCTGCGCGATGTCCCGCACGGTGCGGACCTGGATGAAATCCTCCAGTTCGATGGTGATGCCGAACTGGCGCTCGGCGGCATCCATGATGATCGGCAGTCGGCTGGAGCGGATGGAGAGGTCCCGCCTGAGATCCATGTCGGGTTCGATTTCATCCCGGTTGAAACCGGTCGCGTCCATGATGATTTCAATCAACGCCGCAAGAAGGGCCTGGTGCAAAGGCGTCTCGGCAAAAGCGGGGGAGGGTGGTTCGTTCAGGATACCGGGGGCGGATGCGGGAGTTTTCTCGAAGGCCGAGAGGGAAACGAACCGCGGCTCTGCTGCCACCGGCAGCTGCCCCTGGACGAAAAGTTGGGCCAGCGCGGCCTGGCAGGTCAGGGCCTCGGCGGTGGGGAGGCAGGTCTGCAGGCAGACCGGTTCAGGCAGCGTGTCGGCGATGAGGTTGCTCAAGACGTCGCCTGGGCCCACCTCCACGAACAGCCGGACGCCATGGTCATACCAGAGGCTCTGGACATTATTCATCCAGTGGACGGGCGATTCGAGATGCGCCATGAGAATCCGCCTGATCTCGGTAGGGTCGGCGGGATAGGGCGCCATGGTGGTGTTGGAGATGACGGGAATCTGTGGGGCGTGAAGGGGGATGCCGGCAATGAACGCTTCAAGCTCCGCATGGATGACCTGCATGATCGGCGAGTGGAAAGCCATGCTGACCGGCAGCAGGGTCGCCCGGTAGCCCATCTCCTTCAGGGTTTTGCAAAGCTCCTTGACCGCCTCGGTGTGACCGCTGATGGCGATTTGCTGCGGGGAGTTGATATTGCCGATGTGCACATGCTCGCGTTCCCGAAGCAGCTCTTCGAGCAGCGCCAGGGGAGTGTCGACGGCGGCCATAATGCCGGGATCCCCGTGCATGGTAGCGGCCTTGTCCATGCAGATGGCCCGCTGGTTGACGATGCCAAACCCGTCCTCCGGAGAAAAGACCCCGGCCAGGCAGAGGGCCGTCAACTCGCCCAAACTATGGCCGGCCATGGCCGCCGGACGGAGCCCCAGGGCCATGAGATAGCGGGCCATGGCGTGTTCCATGGCGAACATGGCCGGTTGCTGCCAGCGGGTCTTCTGCAGATTTTTCTCGCGATCGTGGAACATCAGCTGGAGCAGGTTGAAGTCCGCTACCGCGGCCGCCCGGTCCAGCCATTCCTTGATGACCGGCACGGATTCGTAGAGGTCCTGCCCCATCCCCGCATACTGTGACCCCTGCCCGGGAAAGACCAGGGCGAGCGGGGCTACGGGGAGATCTTCGCGGCCCAGGAAAATCCCCTGCTGCGCGAGGGTGCGCAACGCCTTAGGTGATTCGCTGCCGGCTTCAGCCAGCGCGGTCGAGCGCTCGATGACCATGAGCGCCTCGGCCTCGGACCCTGCCCTAACCACCATACGGGTGTTACTGCCGTCCAGTTCGGTCCGGAAGAAAGAGAGGCCCTGGATGGCCGGAGGAGAGCCGTCTGCCGCCACGGCGAGACTGGACGCCCGGTCCGGCCGGACCAGGACCGTATCCGCCGCATCCCTGGCCTCCTCCAGCTGGACCACGTAGTTGGAGCCGCCAAAGCCGAAGGCGTTGACCTGCAGCCTTCTTGGCTGGCTGTCCCGGCATGTCCAGGCCAACGGCTCGGGGGTGATGAAAAGCCCCGAACCGGGCAGACCCATCTGCGGGTCCGGATGCTCATAGTTGCGGGTGCCGGGGAAAACCCCGGCCTGCATGGCCATGGTGCCGCGAATGAGGTTGTTGAGGCCCGAAGCGCCCAGGGTATGTCCAATCTGGGATTTGAGCGAGGTGAGCACGGTGCGTTTGGAGGGCTTGAAGAAGCTCTGCAGGGCGCGCACCTCCTCCACGTCCCCCTGCCGGGTACTGGTGGCATGGCATTCCACCAGGTCCACGGCATCGGGTCCGTAGGGCAGCCCGCTGAAGGAGGCGCGGATGGCGAGTTCCTGGACGGCACTGGCGGACTCGACCATCCCCAGGTGGTTGTTGCTGGCTCCCATGCCGGTGATGATCGCCTCGATGCGCGCGCCTCTTGCGCGCGCCAGGCTTTCCCGCTCGATGACGATCATTCCGCCGCCTTCGCCCAGGACCAACCCGTCCCGTTCCGCATCGAAGGGCCGCGAGGTCTCGACAGCGGGTCGCTCCCGTCCCGACAGCCCGTAAAGTGCGCCGATGGCGGAAAATTCCAGATAGTGCAGGCGGGTCAGATCCTCCTCCCCCCCGCCGACGATGGCCGCGTCGATGATGCCGTTGCGGATCATCTGCAGGGCGCTGTACAGAGCGACCAACGAGGTCGAACAGGCCGCGGATACCGCATAGCTGGGTCCCATGAACCCATACCGGTTGCAGATAAAGCCGGGCGCCGCGCAGTTGAGCCGTCCCAGAAGAGTGGTGTCGTCCGGAGCCATGCGCCCGGCCTTCAGCGCCTGTTCGACGGCGCGCTCCTGGACCGGCGTGAGGGCCACGGCGGATTTGACGGCGGCGAGGATGTCGGGTACGTAGGCCCTGAGGATGGTACTGTTGAGGGTTCCCGCCGCTTCCCCCGAGTTCTGGGCGACGAGGACGCCGATCCGCTCGCGGGGGATGTCCGATTCCAGGAGCCCGGAGGCCCGGATCGCCCGGTCCGCCAGCCACAGGGTAAGCCGGGTGGCGGAGGTCATGGAGCGGAAATCCTGGGGCGGAATCCCGAGCTCCTGGCGGGAGATCGGAAAGTCGACGAAGGCGCCGACGTTGCAGTAGGTGCGGTCCGCAACCTGTGGCCGGGGATCGAAAAAATAGTCGTGATTCCAGCGCGACGGCGGCACCAGGGTGATCCCGCTCTGCATCGCCAGGCTGGCGGCCCAGACCTCCTCAGGACCCGTTCCCAGGGCATTGACAACGCTCATCCCGGTGATGGCGACCCGCTCAAAAGCGTCCCTGGTGGGAGCGCCGCTCCTGAGTCCGGAAGCAACTTCGGGAGAGGGGGGCGCCGCGCGTTTCTCCTTCGACCCCACCAGGGGCCGCTGGAGCAAGAGCGGACCTTCGGCCAGCTCGCGGTGAAAGCACTGCAGATTCCGGATTGAACGGATCGGGCCGGCGCAGGATCCACTCATGAACTGCCCGCGTTTCAGGCAGGCCTGTTCATCCAGAGGCGCCTCGCGCGACCTGTCCCGGCCCCGCGCCGCGATGAAGAGGCTCCGCGCAGACATCTCCTCCATTCGCGTGCGGAACGCGGCTTCGCCCTGGTCCCCCGCGGCAAACTCCCTCTCCAGGGATAAAACCTTTTCCGTTCGCGGGGTCCTCAAGGAGCGCACCCGCAGTCCGGTCTCCTTGCCGGAAACGACCGTTCCCCCCGGCGGCGATTCCAGGACCAACCGCTGATAGAGTGCGGTCAAGGCGCCAGTGGCAACGATCTCCCGGGTGGCCAGGTAGGCGGTACCCATCTGGATGGCGTCTGCGCCGAGCATGGCGGCGATAAATGCGGTTTCCCGATTGAAGATGCCCCCGGCCAGGATCACGCGGCAGTCCTGGAACAGGGATGGCGTCCGCCGTTTCAGATCCAACACCATTTGCCCAAGGGTGAGCGTACTGTGCTGTCCGACGTGGCCACCGGCCTCATACCCCTCGCAGACCAGGTATTTCACCCCCGCTTCCAGGGCGAGCCGCAACAGCGCCTCGTCAGGAGCGATATAGATGACCTCTATGCCGCATTCGAGCAAGGATCTTAAGGGGGAGAGATCGCCACCGGCGATCACGACAAAACGCGGCTGCTGTTTCTTGATCCAGGCGAGATGGATTTCCCGGCAGGGGTTTTCCGCTAAAGCGATGAGATTGACCGCATAAGGACGTCCTCCCATGAGCTGCGGCAGGCGTCCCAGCCTCCGGTCAAGGCCCTCCGCGTCCATCAGGCCAAGGGCGATGGTCGGCAAGCCACCGGCATCGGCAATACTTGCGGCAAACTCAGGAACATCGGTGATCCAGGACATGGCGCCCTGGATGAAGGGGTATTGGGTTCCCATCGCCCGGGCGACAGTGCTGCCCACAAAGTAGTTCTTTTTGGCCTCGGCCAGCCGGCACCGGTGACCGATTTCGTCCAGGAAGGCCTTTACGGCCTCCTCGGTGCCGGCCCCAAAACGTTCAACGAACGATGCCGCAAAGGCCGCCTCCACACCCAGCGGGATGACCTCGTCCGGGCCGAAACCGCTCTCCAGTGGATGAAGAGCCTTGACCTGCACCCGCCTGATGAAGGCGCAGCGGCTTTCCTCCGTGACCCCTGCTGCGGACAGCGAGTCCTCGAGGGCCTTGATCTCCTTGAACGCGCGCGAGTTTCCCTTGTTGAACAGGCGGCAGGGAACCTGCACGTCCAGGCCGATCAGATCAGTAGAATCCAGACGGAGCCGGGCAAGCCGCTGGCGTTGAATATCCTCAATGGCAACCATATCCGTCAGCCAATGGAGGCTCTCGAAAACGATCCCGGCTGCCCCGGTCGACAGAAATGCCGCTGCCGCCTCGGGGGTGGAGACGCCTCCCCAGAGGAGAATGTCGAGGGGCTTTGCGGGTGATGGGAGCATTTCCTTGGCCATCGCATAGAGCGCCATGGTCGTCTCGCCGCCGACGAATCCGGAGGCTTCGCACCCCTTCAGGACGATGCGCCCGATACCCGAGTGGTCCTTGATCATCGCGGCCAAAAGATCCAGATCGCCGGTGATGGGAAAACAGCGATAATGGGCCGAGAATTCCCGCAACCTCTGGAAAAAGGGTGCCGGATCATTTTGCATAAGCCGGGGGGGGCACTCTACCCAGAGATTCTCGACCCCGGTTTCCTGCAGAACATCTCTCAACGCCGGATCCAGGAAGGTCGAGACGGAGACCCTGATATCCCTGACCAGTCGGGCAGGGTCTGCCTGGCGCAGACCAGCACGCAACCCATCCACCGCCAACAGGGAAAAATCGAAGATAGTGCTGCACCCGGTTCGCCGGGCCATTTGCAGCACCGCTGGGGTGATCTCCCGTGGCCTCCAGACGAATCCGATGAGAGCAATCCGTTGCTCGGTCACCAGGTTGGAACCCTGCTGCAAAGTCATGCATTCTCCTATCGATGAATGACAATCCGCCCGTTGGTTCAGTACCACCCGCAACACCCGGGGTTCGGCGCGACCATCACTCTTTCAATGCCAGGTACCATTCCGTTGCATCGCTGCCAATGCCCAGCCCGGCCAGCTGGCGCAGGTCCACTTCCAGAACATCGGGAGTGGCATACTCCAGGATCCGGTAGAGGGGATCGGTCCAGACCCGCCGCATCCTGCCCCAGACCCTGGTTTCCGGAGGCAAGGTCAGGCGGATATGGTGGATCAGGTGGATGCCCGCCAGCGCCGCTGCTGCTACCACCATATCAGTGCAGTTGTTGGACCTGACGCCGAACTGCTCATATGGCCGCTGCATCACATAGTCATGGATTTGTTCATACTTCAAACGCGTAATCGGCATGCGCCAGACGAACGTCGGGGGGCGATTGGGCTTGCCGATCTGGAATTTCCCATCCGACCGCGTCTGCCACAAATAAGCGATAGGATCGGGATGCCCTTCCCGAATTTGCTGAAACACGCCGTCATGGTAGCGTGGTTGGCTCTGTCCCAAATCGCCGGTATGGCCACATTCGAGGCGCTCCCGGGGACTTTCCAGGATGAGCCAGCTATGTGCCCAGGGACGCTGCCAGATGGAGAGGAGCAGCGACCTGGTCGTGCGGTAGTCCCAATTGGCCGCCTCGTTCAGGAGATAGAGGGCATATCCCTCGTCCCCCACGGGGATCCCGGTGGCGGGGTCCAGGTCGGCATCGGCGGTAAAACGGCACCGGATGATGATGGGCTGAACCGCCCAGCCGTCGGGCTGCAACGGAGCGAAGAGCCCGGGGGGTCGGTGAGGCCATCTGAGCGCAACCCCCGCCAGCCATCTCAGCGCCGCGAGGAGCGGCCCGCGGTATCCCCATTCGGTGACCGCTCTCTTCATAAGGTTTTTCTGAATATTCGATATTTTTTATATCTTTTTGCGCCTGTTTCTTCAATCAAGGTGTTGATCGACTCGTTGTCCTCCAGAGTCCAACCCATCTCCAGGTTCTGATAGTTCTTTTGTTCTCTGCCAATCTCATAGACGTGGCGGAAGGCCAACATGGGCAGCCCCAGTTGCCGATACTTCTCCTTGACCCCGAACATCAACAATCGCAAGTCCTTGATCTCCCGCCGATAAAGGAAGGCTTTGAAAAGACCGCTCAGGCCGATCCGGCCGTTGAGACGTTTAAGCAATGGGTTGACGTCGGGAAAGATCACGCAGACGGCCGCGGGAACATCGTCGTAATAAACGAAAAACACCAGACCCGGGTCGGCAAAGGGCTTGACACTTTTCTGAATGTCCTGCATTTCATGCTCGGTCAGGGGCACGAAACCCCAGTTGCCGGACCAGGAGTCATTGTAGATCTCACGGATCAGGGCGAACTCGGCATCCATCTGCTGCGGATCCACGTGCCGGATGCGGACACCTTTTTTTTGCGCGATCCGTTCCGCTAAGCGCTCCATCCAGTCCGGCAGCCGGTATTCCCCATCAATCAGGAAGGCCAGCAGGTCCTTCTCCTTGGTGAAGCCGCACGCTTCGACCAACCGCTGGTAGTAGGGCGGGTTATAGGTCATCCCCACGACCGGCGGATAATCGAAGCCCTCGATGAGCAACCCCGACTCGTTATTCATCGACGGGTTGAGCGGTCCTCGCAGGAAGGTCATCCCCTGCTGGCGAGCCCAGATCGCCACAGAAGCGAAGAGCGCTGCTGCCGCCTCGGAATCGTCGGCGCATTCGAAAAATCCCCAAATGCCCATCTTTTCGTTATGGACCTGGTTATATCGGGAATCGATGATGCCCGCGATTCTTCCCACCGTCTCCGAACCGCGTCGGGCCAGAAAGAGGATGCGCTCGGAAAACTCCCAGAAAGGGTGCCGGCGGGGGTCCAGCATCCGGCGGACCTCTTTCTTGAGGGGGGGGACCCAATGGGGGTACCGGGCATAGATGGTCCATGGCAGGACAATGAAGTCCTTCAGGTCCGGGCCACCTTCCACCGCAATAATCTCAATGCCGGCCAAAATCGTCCCTCCCGAAGGTTGTCAACAAAGCTCTAAGTATTGGTTAATTGTAGCGCACAGACCACTTGTGGCAAATTGCCAGGGCAGGCAGGCGATTATTTGCAATTCCACCGCAGGGAGTGTATATGGTTGCGATGCGCACCGCCTTGAACCCCTCAGATCTGCTGACCTTGGCCTTCCTTGCCCTGCTTTCCTGCCTGGCGGTCTTCTCCGCGCCGGTGAACCCGCAGTGGACCACGCTGCTCGCAACCTACGCGGGTCTGACGGTTGCGATCCTGGCAGCTGCGGTTTATCGCACGCGGATGTACCCGGCCAAGAAGGGCTTCCACCTTTCGGTGGCTGCCACGATCATGACCGTTCTCCTGGTTTTCAACAGCCTGGGGGTCCTCATCGTCAGCCTGCATGCGACGACCTTCGACCCCTTCCTGATCGCCGCCGATCATGCGCTCTTCGGCGTTCACCCCACGGTGTGGCTGGAGCGGCTGGTCAGCCCTCTGCTCACCGCCCTGCTCCAGTTCGCCTACATCAGTTATTATTTCATTCCCCTCTCCCTCGGTCTCGTCCTCATTGCCCGGGGACGGTTCGGCGCATTCGAAGAGGTCCTGTTCGGCATTCTGCTCTGCTTCTATCTCTCCTACGTCGGCTACCTGCTGGTCCCAGCCATCGGGCCCCGCTTTACGCTCAGCCATCTCCAGACCGGGGACCTGCAGGTTTCCCTCTTCATTGCAAACATTCAGGAGACCCTGAACGCTCTCGAAAAAAACAAGACCGATGTCTTTCCGAGCGGCCACACCGCCGTTTCGCTCATGTGCCTCTATTACGCCTGGAAAGAGCGGGAGAAACTGCTGTTTGCGGGATTTCTGCCGGTAGTCACGGGACTGATTTTTGCGACGGTCTATCTCAGGTATCACTACGTCATCGACGTGGTCGGGGGAATCGCGCTGACCGGTTTGACGATCGCCCTGGCTCCGGGACTGCGGCGCCTGCTCTCCATAGCGCCCGGCCCTCCGGGCGTCGAAGCAGGCAGGCCCGGGCCGCCGGCGAGATGATTCATGAAATGTTCTTTTCGTAGATACGATATTTTTTGTAGAGTTTGCCGCCCATAAGTTCACAGCCGCGCTGCATCAGGACGTTGTCCTCAAGAATCCACGACATCTCCGCCCGCTGGTAGCCCTTCTTCACGGCCGCCTTGAAGGATTCGAGATAGAGCAGCCCCTCGATCCCCTTTTTCCGGTACTCCTTTGCCACCCCCATCACCATCACGCGGATGTCGCTGATCTTTCGGGAATACCAGAGGAATTTCGCGATCCCCAGGAGTCCGAGGGCGCCGTTGAGCTTGCCCAGGACCTGGTTGTAATCAGGAAGCGTCACGATGAACCCCGCCGGCTTGCCATCGACCTCGGCCATGAGCATCAGTTCCGGCACGATCAGCGGCTTGAGCCGTTTCGCCATCGACCCGGTTTCCGCCTCGGTCATGGGCACAAAGCCCCAGTTGTGGCTCCAGGCGGAGTTGTAAACCTCCTGTACCGCGGCAACCTCGCGCGGGAACTGCTTCATGTTCGCCGGCCGCACGGTGAGCCCCTGGACCCGCCGCCTTACCGCCGCTGCGAGCCTCTCCAGCCGGTCACCCGCAGCGACGTCCTTGATGGTAACGATGTAGGCGTAGAGGTCCCGGGCCTTGGTCAGGCCGCAGTGTTCCATGTAGTCGAGGTAGTAGGCCGGCGTATAGGGCATCATGATCATGGGCGGGGCATCGAAGCCTTCGAGAAGGAACCCGCACTCGTCGTTCGTTGACGGGTTCATCGGGCCCCGCATGATCTCGATATCGCGCGCTTTGAGCCAGTTCGCGGCCGTGTCCAGAAGTTCCCGGGCGACAGCACGATCGGGAAGGCATTCGAAGAAGCCGAAAAACCCGACCGGTTCATTATGGAATTTGATGTGGTTGCGGTCGATGATCGCGGCGATCCGGCCGACGGTTTTCCCGTTCTGACGCGCCAGAAAACAGGCGGCTTCGGCATGGTGGAAAAAAGGGTTCTTCTCTTCGCTCAGGAGAAAGGCGACATCGTCCCTGAGCGGCGGCACCCAGTGGGGGCTCCCCCGATACACTTTCCACGGGAAGCGGATGAATTCGTTCCTGCCGGACGCGCCGTTGACCTCTTCGATACTCACGGGCTTCCTCTCTTGAGCGCTCACGGGATCAGGCCGAGCTTTCTGCCGGCCTTCTCAATCACTCCAAGCGCCCGATCGAGCATTTCGTCGCTGTGGGTGGCCATGTAGCTGGTGCGGATGAGGCACCGGCCAGGGGTTGTGGCCGGTGGCACCACGGGATTCACGAACACCCCCTCATCGTACAGGGTCTTCCACATCAGGAACGTGCGCGCCATCTCGCCGATGACGAGGGGGATGATCGGCGTCTCGGCAAACCCCGTGTCGTAGCCCATCTGTCGGAACGCCGTCATCATCTTTCGCGTGTTGTTCCACAGCCGCTCCCTTCGCTCCGGTTCCCGGTCGATGATGTCGAGCGCGGCGATGACGGACGCCACCGAGGCCGGTGGCGGGCTTGCGGAGAAGATGAGGGGACGGGAGGTGTGCTTCATGTAGTGGATCACCTCTTCGCTCGCCGCGACGAAGCCGCCGATGGACCCCAGCGACTTGCTGTAGGTGCCCATGATGAGGTCGACGTCCTGCTCCACCCCGAAGTGCTCCGCCACACCCCGTCCGGTCTTGCCGAGCACCCCGATGCCATGCGCGTCGTCCACCATGAGCCGCGCCCCGTACTTTTTGCAGACCTCGATGATCTCCGGGAGCGGTGCGATATCCCCTTCCATGCTGTAGACGCCGTCCACGACCACCAGTTTGCCGCGCTGTCCGCATTCCTTGAGAACATGGGCGAGGCTGCCCATATCGTTGTGCTTGAACTTTTTGACTTCGGCAAAGGAGACCCGGCAGGCGTCGATGATGCTGGCGTGGTCGAGCTTGTCGATTACCACCACGTCGTGCTTGCCGGCGAGGGACGAGATGATCCCGATATTGGTCTGATAGCCCGTGGAAAAGGTGAGTGCCGCGTCTTTGCGAAAGAATGCCGCCAACTTTTCCTCCAGGGCGACGTGAATGTCGAGGGTGCCGTTGAGAAAGCGCGAACCCGCGCAGCCGCTGCCGTAGCGCTCAATTGCCGCGATGGCCGCTTGCTTGACCTGCGGATGGTTGGTCAGCCCGAGATAATTGTTGGACCCGAGCATGATCATCTTCCTGCCCTCGACGATCACCTCGGGGCTCTGCTCCGATTCCACGGCATGGAAATAGGGATACAGCCCGGCGGCCATAACCTCCTTCGCAGTCGTGAACTTCCGACATTTATCGAATAAATCCGGCGTCCTCGCTTCAAGTACCCGCGGCAACTCCGGCGTCTCCTCTACAGCCAATTGTGTTTTCTGTACCACTGCCATGTGAGTTCCAGCCCTTTCTCGAGGGAATACTCCGCCCGGAAGCAGAGGTCATTTTCGATCTTGCCCAGATCGCACAACCAATATCGTTGGGCGGCTTCCTGCACTTTCTGGCGGTTCGCAACCGCCGGCTTGTTGGTGAACAGGCTGCCGACTTCGGCAACGAGGCCGACCAGGTAGGCCAACCCGTAGGGAATTTTGATCGTACGCGCCTGCACACCGCCTGTCGAGAGCAGCAATTCCCTGAATTCCGCCCACGAGTAGGACCGGTTCTCCGCCACAAAATAAGCGCTGCCGCTCACCGTTTTGCGTTCAGCCAGGAGCAGTAGCGCTGCGGTAAGGTCCTCGACGTAGCACAGGTTGAGATACCGATCTCCGCCCGTCATCTCGAGAATCAGGCCGCGGCTGGCCCAGCGGAACAGTTCGTACACGTCCGTATCTCTCGGTCCGTAAACGACCGGCGGACGGAGAATCACCACGGGAAGACGGTCCTGATAACCACGCACTTCGTCTTCGGCGCGCAGCTTGCTCCAACCATAAGCGGAGACGGGATGCGGTGTGCTGCCCTCGTCGACCGGTCGTCCGTCAGGACTCGGGCCGACCGCCGCCTGGCTGGACACCAGGATGAATTTCTCAATGCCGGGATTGTGGCGTGCGCATGCCGCTAAAAGATTCTTCGTGCCGAGGTGGTTTACGAGGTCATAGTCGCGGGGGTGTCTGGCCTTGGTCAGTCCGGCGCAATGAAATACGAGCGAGACCCCCTGCACGGCGACAACGAGCGACTCGGGCTGGGTGCAGTCGCCCTCTATGAGTCGCATCTTAAGGCCCTCAAGCCAGCGCAGACGCCGTAGGTTCCTCGCCAGACAGGTGACCGAATAACCGTTCCGGAGCAGCCGTTCGACAAGATGACTTCCGACAAAGCCGGTTCCGCCCGTAACCAGTACCCGTCGTGACACTGCCTGCTCCCTCGTCTCTTCCCATGGAACGCCTTGGATCTAATTTTAACCTAATAATCGGTAATGAAAAGACGTGCCCGACGGTATGACTTGACTCAAATTAAATGTAACCGGAAGGGGTAGCGGAAATGTTTCGTTGCCTCATATTGCGGATAACCGAAAGGAGCCTGCCCTATCTGTAATCCCGTCGTGATTATTTGGAGGCGATTCAAGAGTGTCAAGTAAATTTAACCACGTTAGCTTCCCTGGGATTTGCTGGAATTGTGTCATCCGCACGCATAGGTCGAGAGTTCGATCCTCTTCGGCTCCACCAATAGGCACAAGGGGCCAGGCTATTGCCTGGCCCCTTGCCCTCTTCCCGTTTCCGTTTGCCGGTCACCCCAGTTACGGTTGGCGGCGGCAGGTTCCTGTCAGCAATCGTCGCACCGTTATTTTTTCTCGGATTCCTTAGCCTGCAGGTTCTGCAGAGCCAGCAGGGCATCTTCCCGCAGCACGCTTTGCGGATAATCCTTTAAAAAACTGTCGAATTTGGCCATCGCCTCGACGGTATTGCCGGCGGTAGCGGTCTGGAAGGCGTTGTTGAAATTGGTAAACTCCGTCTCATTGACCTGCACCTGGGGCTCTTCCCCCTTCCAGTAGAGACTGTCGTTGGACTGGTCCTTCCCTCCCCGCACGCCACCAACCGCAGTGGTTACGGTCCCTTTTTTCTGAGGGGTGATCTTCTCCAGTTTGTTTTTGAGGGTTTGCCAGAAACCGCCGTCAGCGGCTGGTTCGGTGGCAAAAACGCTAGCGGCGCAGAGACAGAGCAAAAGCAGGACGACGGTAAGGATGCGATGCATGGGGGCCTCCTCAATTTAGGGTTGTCGGCCAAAAAACCAGAGATCAGAGAATTTCAGTAAGGGGTGCCGAGGGCGATGGCCAAGGCCCGATAGCTGGCCCCGATTTCAGGCATGAGGGTCAACGCTCGCTGAAAAGCCTTAGCGGCTTCAGATTTTTTATCCAGCCGCAGTTGGGAGCGAGCCAGGTTCACCCAGACAAAGGGATCGGCCGGGTCGACCCGGACAGAGTCAGCATAAGCCGCCGCGGCTTGGGCATAACGTTCGGTGAGGAAATAGGCGTTACCGAGGTTGTTGTGCAGTGCCGCGTCATCGGGAAGCATCACCCGGGCTTTTTCAAAGATGGTGATCGACTCGTTGACCTCGCCGGCCTTGGCGTAGGCAATGCCGAGCTGCATCAGGGCCCAGCCGTCGTCCGGGTTTTTTTTGAGGCGGGTCAGATAAGGTTGACTGAGCGTCTGCACCCTGATTTTACGCAGAGTCGGCAGCTCATCCTTGAAGCGGGTTTCGATGGCAGCCCTTGAGACCTCGGCGGGACGCCAATCGGTCATCGGGAGGCTGGCTGGTTTGTAACGTTCCCAGGCACTACGGATGTTGATGGTGGTCAGCCCCTTGTCCTGCCACTGCTGGTAGTTGCGGATGCCGGTCTCCCAGGCCTTCATGAAGGGGGAGCCGACCTGGGTCACTTCGATCGGGATCCAGAGATTTCCCTCAAATTCGACCAGCATTCCGGCCAAGGAGTCGGCCATGGCTGCCTGATCCCGATAGGGGGCCAGCATCATGAACATGTGCCCGGGGACCTCCAGCACCTTGGTGGAAATGCCAATGCTCTCCAGCATCGAGGCATAAAGGCCGACCAGGTCGTCGCAGTCGCCGGAGCGCCGGTTGAGGGTCTCGCGAGGGTATTGCAGGTAGTCGACGAAATCGGTCTTCCCCGAGGTGATCTGGTAGGGGTTACTCGGGTCCTGCAGGTAGCCGACCCCGAGGACTCCAAGGGCGTCGAAGGCGATGCCGGCGTAGAGAAGGGGATCGTCGAATTCATTGAACTGGCTGATGACAGACCGGGTGAATTCCAGGATCACCGGGTCCTTGGGGGTGACGAAAGCCGAGAACCGCTCTCGTTCGTCCCAGGTCATGCGGTGTTTTTCGAAGATTTTGACGGTGTGGATTTTGGCGTAGGTCTTCAATTCCTGGTTCTTGAAATAGGACGCCGAGATCTCTCCCTGTACCGGTGTGTCTTCGGTTATGGTCAAAATCTGGTTGTTGAAAACTGCGCGCAGGGTGATCTCTTCGCTGGTCCGAGGGCCAAGGTTGCGCAGTTCGATCTCGGTGGGGAAATCCATGAACCCCTTGACGTTGAAGGCGACCTTGATGTTGGAAATCTGGTCGCGGGTATTGTTGGTGATGCGCAGCCGGCCGATCCCCTCGGTTTCGTAGAACTTGTAGGTATTCGAAAAAACATCCGACAACCAAAGGACGGCGATCTCAAGGGGCGGCAAGGTTGCCACCTGGGTCCGGATATCGACCGGGACCCTGGTGCTTTCGACATCATCAACGCTAACCGCCGATACCAGATACCGGTAGGCCGTATCCGGCTCCAGATTCCCCTCATAAAAACCGGGCGTAGCAGATTTACCGACCAGCACCGGTTGACCGTTGACGAGCCGGTAGATGCGGAATTCACCTTCGGCGGCCGCCGAACCGGGCTGCCAGGTGATGTCGGTCGACCACTCCTGGGTGGTGGCGGCCAGGTTCACCGGGGTGCCTGGAACGACCTTGCTCGGCAACAGATCCAAGGGGGGAGTCGCCGCGCTCTCATTGCCGTCCCGGGATAGGGCGCTGACCCGGTAATAATAGTGCTGGTCGGGGCGGACGTCGCGGTCGAGATAGGTATTCTCCATCAGGTCGCCCAAGGGCTGGTAAGCGGTGTTTGGCTGGAGGCTGCGATAAAGGCGGAAGCCGGTCACATAGCTCTCGCGGTTTTTGTCCCAGTAAAGGTTGGTCTGGCGCTGACCGGCAGTTCCCGAGAGGCTGGTCGGCATAGCTGCCGTGTATTGAATGACGAAGGATTGAATGCGGCGGTTGCCGGTGTCGGCGACCAGGATTTCGGTGTCGCTGCGCGCGAGGATCGCTGACGGTTTGAGCAGGTCGCCCGGCCCCTTGCCGGCGGCACCGAATTCCCGCAGGAATTCGCCGTTGAAGTTGAAGGCTTTGACAGACGCTGTGCCGGCGTCGAGAACCAAAATTTCGTTGGGAGTCACGGTCAGACCGGCCGGCTTGTCGAATTGCCCTGGTTTCGAACCGCGGCGGCCGAAGGAGCGGAGGCGTTCCCCTTGCTGATTGAAGATGCTGATGACGCCGCTGTCGGTGTCAAGAACCAGCAGATTATCCCGATCGTCGAGGGCCAGCAGCTCGGGATTCTCGAAAAGGCTTTCTCCCCGGTTAACACCGAGGAGATTCAGAAAGGTTCCCGAGGCATTGAAGACCTGGACCCGTTCGTTGTCCTGGTCGGCAA